>JAFWZG010000098.1 GCA_017517385.1 Akkermansia sp. | reverse complement strand
GTGGTTCGGTCATACGGGCTACACCATTACTGCTTTAACGATTGAACTCAGCCGCGACCGCGAAACCGGGGACACGGTAGAGCTTACCTACGAAATCCCGGAGGGCGATGCCTTGCGCTCGGTGCCGGAGATGGATTCCGGTATAGATGTGCTTTCTTCCGTGGCTCTGAGCAAGGCGGTTATCACGCCCGGAGTGGCCGGGGTGGCCAGTGTGAAGCTCACCTACACTAAGCCCAAAGTGGAAGAAGAGGAGGAAGATTCCGAAGGCGGCGAAAACGGCTCAGAAGAGGGGGAAGGCTCCGGCGAAGATGGCGAAGGCGAAGAGGGTTCTTCGCCCTGCGCGCTATGCCGTGACTAGTAGGCGATTTTGAGTGAATGGTGGCTCTGTGACAAGCAAAGATGTTTCGAGCTGGGAATCTACTCAGAATCAGTTGTTTAAGTGTCATTTTTCAGCAAGTGGCAACCTAAAATGAAACATCGCTTGCAAGGGGATAAAAAGTCACTCCGTCTCCGCCAAGGCTCCGCCGAGACGGGTTGCAAGAGATGGACGGGAGCCCGGGTTCATTCTTTTTTGTAAGGGGCGGACAAATTGCGATAGCCTGCGCAGAAACACCAAGTGAGTACCATAGCTACCAGACTAATGCCAAACTGATAAATAAACAGGAAGACAAACCCTATAGCTTCCTGTGCATCATAGTTTCCGGCGGCTTTCCAACAAACATACCGAATCAAAAAATACACACTAAACAGCAACGATAAGCAACCGAATGCCAAGCTCACCTGACTGCACCAATCCTTACGCCTCGTCACTATATACGCTAGCAGAACAGGGGCAGCATACGCCAATCCCCAAGGAAAGGAGAAGAAGCAGAAAATAAGCAGCCATACGCTACAAGCGGCTCGTATGAATCGTGTATATTTATTATTCAAGCTCATACCTTAAACATTTCCTTACCGAATCCGCAACAAAAAATGGCAGAAAGTGCAGATTTTCTAATACTTTGCTTGTTCATACACCATAGCGATAGGGAGTCAGCACTGAAAATGCGCGGGGCTCACAGCAAACGGCTCTGCTCTGCCGCGCGTGCTCGTATTTTTTCCACAACCGGAGCGCATATACTGCACAGGCAGTCGTCCGCAAAATAGTACAAAGTGCGCCCGTTTTCTGTCTTTTTACAGACAACACCGTGCTCGGTCATCAATTTCATGTGGCGAGATACAACACTTTGGCACAGCCCCAATCTCTCGGTCAGCTCGCCTATGGTGGCTGCGCCCTCGCTGCATATCGACCCCAACATGTGCAGCCGAACCGGTTCGGAAAGCATTTTGAAATACCCCGCCACCTCTTCCGTCATTTGCGGGCTGAACTTGATAGATGTCAATTTTTTCGTCACACGCACATTTTAGTATTGACAGGAGGAAAAGTCAAGTGTATTTTGTCGATATCGCAATATGCTCATATAGACATGGAAGCAACAACATTACAACAAGAGCATACAGCAGGGCGCGTGCAGGTGATTGATGTACGCAGCGGGAACGAGTGGCGGGCGGGGCATATAGCCGGGGCCGAGCATCTGCCATTGGCTGAGATTGAGGGCGGTCAAATACCCGGCAGTACAGCCACAGGCGGCGTGCCGGTTCTGGTATGCCAAAGTGGGGTACGCGCTGCGAAGGCACAACTTTTACTAAAGGCACGCGGAATAGAGGCGGAGGTACTGGAGGGAGGGATGAATGCGTGGGTAGCAGCCGGTTTGCCGCAAGAGCAGGAAGAGGGGCGGCACGGCATCTCTCTGATGCGGCAGGTTCAACTGATAATAGGCAGCATGAACCTGTTGAGCCTGGGATTGGGGATAGTCCATAGCCCTTGGTGGCTGGCAATACCCTTATTCACAAGCTTAGGTCTGTTGGTAGCCGGAATCACGGGAACATGCGGACTGGCTCTTTTGCTGGCCCGCATGCCCTGGAACCGGTAAAAAAAGATTTTTCAACCATAACCCCATAAACAACCATGAGCAAGAAGAGAACCATCATCGTAGGCGGAGTGGCCGGCGGCGCCACTGTTGCAGCACGACTGAGCCGCTTGGGCACAGAGCGTGAAATCATCATCATCGAGCGCGGCGAGCACGTCTCTTTCGCCAACTGCGGGCTGCCTTATTATATCGGCGGTGTCATTGAGAAAGAGAGCTCGCTACTGTTGGCCACGCCCGAGCTATTTCGCACGCGCTACGGCATAGACGTACTGTTACGGCACGAGGTGTACAGCATAGCCCCACAACAGCGCACCGTAGGAGTAACCAATTTGGTAACGGGGGAGAAAATGCAGATGCCGTACGATGAACTGGTACTCTCTCCCGGTGCGGCACCGCTGCGCCCGCCCATGCCGGGCGTAGATCTGCCCGGGGTGATGACGCTGCGCACCGTGCCCGATGCCAATGCTATTCGCCGCTACATTGCAGAGCACAAGGTCCGCCGTGCCCTGGTTATCGGTGCCGGGTTTATTGGGCTGGAAGTAGCGGAAAATCTACAACTTGCCGGCATAGAGGTCAGCCTAGTGGAGGGCGGCAGTCATGTTCTGCCACCGCTGGATGCCCACATGTCCACCTACGTGGAGGAGTTGCTGGCAGCTCATGGAATCGGGGTCGAAGTCGGTAAAATCGCCAAGGGAATACGCCGCTGCGAAAGCGGCCGCCTGCAAGCTTATAACGACACATGGAACAGTGCCGAGGCAGATTTGATATTGCTCTCCGTTGGCGTGCGCCCCGAGATAAGTCTGGCGCAAAACGCCGGGCTGCGCATAGGTGAAACAGGTGCCATTTGGGTGGACGTGCATATGCGCACCAGTGCCCCCGGTGTTTGGGCCGTGGGCGATGCCGTCCAAACCACAAACCGCATCACAGGGCAGCCCACGCGCTTAGCCATGGCCGGCGTGGCGCAAAAGCAGGCACGAGTTGCGGCAGATGATATTGCCGGGCGCCCGGCTGAGTTTCGGGGTGTGGTGGGAACTGCCGTGCTGAGGCTTTTCGGTACCACCATCTCCATGACCGGGCTCAATATTGACACGCTCACCCGCAGCGGAGACTCTGACTACGAATATGTGGACGGGCACCACGCTCAGCACGTGGGCTACTACCCCGGGGCAAGTCCCATTCATGCTCGGTTGGTATACCGCCGTAGCAACGGCAAGTTACTGGGTTACACCGCCATAGGAGAGTCGGGCGCGGCGCGGCGTACAGATGTGGTGGCAGCGCTCTTAGCGTGCAACGCCACCGTGTACGACCTAGCGGAAGCAGAGTTGTGCTACTCCCCACAAGAAGGCTCGCCCAAGGATGCTGTCAACCAGCTTGCCTTGGCAGCGGTAAATAACCTGGAGGGGCTGCACCCCATTGCGCATAAGGATGATATAAACGCCGATAGTTTTCTGCTCGATGTGCGGGAACCGGCTGAAGTCTTGCAAGCCCCCTACCCCGGAGCGGTTAATATACCGCTTTCTCAGTTGAGAGCACGCGTGCAGGAACTCCCCCATGAGCAAAAGATACTTGTGTTCTGCCAAAGCGGCGTACGCGGCCACACCGCCACGTCGCTCTTAAATAACATGAATTACCAGGCCTGTCACCTCAG
>JAFWZG010000003.1 GCA_017517385.1 Akkermansia sp. | reverse complement strand
CTTGCCCACTCGTCGTGGGTTCGAATCCCTTGAACAGTAAAGCCCCTCTGGTGAGGGGCTTTAGAGCGGATGATGGGATTCGAACCCACGACATCAACCTTGGCAAGGTTGCGCTCTACCACTGAGCTACATCCGCGTTTTTTTTAACTGCTTCCTTCGCTGAGTAGCGTGGAAGCGGGGCTATTATACATATGTGGGGCGAGATTGCAAGCCTTTTTTTGTAAAAAATGCAATTTTTTTAATAAAAAGCAGCCCTGCGGTGAAGCAGAGCTGCTGAGAAAAGGTCTGGTGATATGAAAATCAGTTGGCGGGAACGGGCTGCAGGCCGCTGGCCTCCAGCTGCTGAAGCATCTCAGGGGTCAGCTGGATGGGGTTGCCCTGACGGCCGGGAGCGGGCTTGATGTCATGAAGCTTCACCTTGAAGATAAGCGTAGCGTTGTTGCCGATGATGCCGGGGCCCTGTTCGCCATAAGCGAGCTCGGCGGGGATAACCACCTCCCATTCGGAGCCGATGGGCATCATCTGCAGAGCTTCTGCGAAGCCGGGGATAACGCGGCTGATAGGCATGTCTACCGGGGTCTCGCTGGCGTCAAACACAGTGCCGTCCACAAGACGACCTTCGTATGTAACGGAGGCGAGAGCGTTCTGGCCATCGGTAGAGGCGTTGTACTTGCGGCCTTCGCCGGCGGTAATGACGCTGTACTGAATGCCGGATTCGGTTGTCGTCACACCTTCCTTTGCTCCATTAGCAGCCATGTAAGCCTGCCCCGCGGCCATGTTGGCAGCTGCAGCGGCCTGAGCGCGCTCCTGAAGAACGAGCATGAAAGCCTGCATGCAGGTAGCCACATCTTTTTCTCGCATGACGGGATCAACTCTGTTGGCAAGGCCATCAGCCACGCCACGGAAGAATACATCGCGGTCGAAGTCATCGGCTTGCAGGGTGTTTACCTCCATGGCAAGCTGATTGCCGAACTGCTGACCGAGCAGGTAGGAGAACACGGTCTTCACTTCCTCGGGGGAGGGGGTGGCCGGAGTAGCGGATACCGCGGCCGGAGCCGGGGCCGGAGCGGGGGCCGGAGCGGGGGCTTCCTGGGCGAATGTAAGCGGTGCCAAGGCAGCGAGGCCGAGGCTCAGTATGTTGCGTGTTGTGTGTTTCATGATAAAAAATGGGTTTGTGGTTATGGAATTCTGAGAACGCAGCCTCTGTTATTGAGGATAGCGTTCATGATGGAATCATAGATAGTGTCGAGGTCTTCTGCTTTGTCCACTTGGTATTCCACGTTGTGGCTGTATGTGCCCTCCGGGAATGATTTGGTGGGGAAGCTGCTATCCGCCCCGGTGTGGGACTCCAGAATACCGCGCGTGTTGCGAGTACGTTCGCGCATACGTGCCTGCTGGCTGTTGAGGTTCATGCAATAGATGCGGATGCTGTTATTGCCAACAGTGTCGATGGTGACTTCACGAACGGTCTGGGTGCCCACGTTGTAGGTATGCTTGGATACAGAGGCGACGGTATCCAGTCGCACACTGGTAATGGCCTTTTTCGCGGTGCCGATGATGCATACCCAGAATTTGTAGTTGACATTCTGCTCACCCTCTGGCGCATTGTTGAAGTCCACACGTCCTGATTGTGCACTAGCCGGCAGGGCTGTAAGTAGCATGGCTGCGGCTACAAGAATGGAAAGGAATCGTTTCATGTGTGTATTTCTTCTACGCTATTAGTGTTTGCTTGTCAAGGAAAAATCAGGGCAGCCTCCATGAACTGCGTCTGCGTGCGTATTCCTCTCGGGGCAGAAGAATGTAGACCGGTGTACGCGCCGGATTTAATCTGGCAATCATAGCGCGGAGATTCTGCTCATCCATGGAAGTGCAGCCGGCTGTGGCAGCGGCGCCGTCTCTTCGCCATATGTGGAAAAAGATAGAGGAGCCGGCACCCACCTTCGGCTCATCCGTATTGTGGCAAATGAGCAGTTTAATGCTGTGGGGGTAATCCGTCTGGCGCATCTGCTCACGCCGCTCCCATGAAGTGCGGGCAGGGTGGTCCAGACGCACATGGCGATTATAGAGGTGCGGGTATGCGGGGTCACTTACCCAGAGATCTTGCGGGCCTACTTTCACATAAGGAATGGCCGGATGGTGCTGTACGGCTCGGCGGTTTGTCACCCAGAGCCCGCCGATGGCAAAGACTCCAGCTGGAGAGCGGCCATCACCCTCGCGCTTGACGGTGCCTCTCCATGGATTGCTGTGTAGGCCGAGCCCCCATACGAGCCCGTTGCGGCCGAGGCGCCCGCGCCATGGCCCCATGACGCGTACCCATTGCCCCTGAGCATTTTTCTCCACAAGGGAAAGTGTAACGTGTGAGCTGTCCCAATTATCAGCTATGCCGATGATGGCTTGGGTGCAGTTGCGCGGCACGGCTGCCACCGCCAGTCCGCACAAGACGAGCAGCAGGAGTATGGCTGTATGGAGGAATCCCTTCATCGCGGGACACATTATAATGCGGAGGCTGACTTCATGCAAGCATGCAGCGCGTCAGTATGACTGGGGGCCATTTCGCCTCGTTTTTCATCAGAGCTGTTTCTTTTGACTTGACAAAAGAAATAAGTGAGTGTATAGTCCCGCGCGCATGGCTACGGATATCCGCTTCAAACGTAACTTTTCTATTATTGCTCACATTGACCACGGTAAGACGACTCTCTCGGATCGTCTGCTGGAGTTCACGAATACCATCGGCGAGCGAGACAAGCAGGACCAGCTGCTGGATGCCATGGATTTGGAGCGAGAGAAGGGCATTACCATTAAATCTCACCCTGTGACCATGCGTTACAGGGCCAAGGATGGTAACACCTATGAGCTTAACCTGCTGGATACTCCCGGGCACGTGGACTTCTCTTATGAAGTGAGCCGTTCTCTGGCCGCTTGTGATGGAGCTGTGCTTATCGTGGACGCCGCTCAGGGTGTGGAGGCTCAGACTCTTGCCAATATGCACCTTGCCCTTGACCAGCAGCTTGAAATTGTGCCGGTGGTGAATAAGATTGACCTCCCCAGCGCCAATCTGCCCAAGGTTTACAAGCAGCTTGAGGACGTGGTGTGCATTCCCCATGACGAAGCTATTCTTTGCTCGGCAAAAGCCGGCATCGGTATTGAGGATGTGCTGGAGGCCATTGTGAGCCGAGTGCCTTCTCCCAAGCCTGCGGAAGATGATAAGCTGCGCGCCTTGGTGTTCGACTCCGTATATGACTCCTATCGTGGCGTGGTATCATACGTGCGTATGGTGAGCGGCACCGTATCTCGCGGCATGAAGGTGAAGCTTTTCGCGACGGATGAGACTTATGAAGTAAAGGAGGTGGGCGTGTTTACGCCCAAGATGCAGGCCACAGAGCAGCTGGAGACCGGTGATGTGGGCTACATCATTGCGAACATGAAGTCTGCGGCTGACGTAAAGATTGGTGATACATACACCAACCTGTCTAACCCCTGCGCTGAGCCTCTTCCCGGTTTCAAGGAGATTCGCCCCATGGTGTTCTCCGGTATTTATCCGGTGGATTCCTCTGATTATGAGGCTCTGAAGGCTGCTATGGCCAAGTTGCAGATCAATGATGCCGCTTTCACTTACATGGGTGAAAGCTCCGTGGCTCTTGGTTTCGGCTTCCGCTGCGGTTTCCTTGGCTTGCTGCACATGGAGATTATTCAGGAGCGCCTGCGCCGTGAGTTCAATATGGACGTTATTTCCACCTATCCGTCTGTAATTTATGAAGTAACTAAGACGGATGGCACAGAGATGCTGGTGGATAACCCCAGCATTCTGCCGGATCCTCAGGAGATTCAGGAGATTCGTGAGCCCATCGTGAAGGTGTTCGTGATGATTCCTGCTGATTACATTGGCGATATCATGCGCATCGTGATGGAGAAGCGTGGTGAGGTGGTGCATACCGAGACTATTGATGATACCCGCGTGATGCTTACCTGCCGCATCCCCATGGCTGAAATCCTTGTGGACTTCAATGATAAGCTGAAATCCACCACCCGTGGTTATGGCTCCATGGACTACGAGTATGATGGCTATCAGGCTGCTAAGCTCGTGAAGATGGATATGATGATTGCCGGTGAGCCGGTGGATGCCTTCTCCATGATTGTGCACCGCGAGCGTGCTGAGTCTCAGGGCCGTGAGATTGCACTGAAGCTTAAGGATGTGATACCCAGACAGCTCTTCACCGTGGCCATTCAGGCCTGCATCGGCGGCAAGATTATCGCTCGTGAGAGTATTTCCGCTATGCGTAAGAACGTGACGGCCAAGTGCTATGGCGGTGACGTGACCCGTAAGCGTAAGCTGCTTGAAAAGCAGAAGGAAGGTAAGAAGCGTATGAAGTCCATCGGCCGCGTGAATATTCCGCAGGAGGCCTTCATTAATGTGCTGAAGACCGGCGATTAAAGATTCCTCTGTAAAAGCATAATGGCAGGTACCATGCCTGTCAGGTACAGCAGGCAGAACACTAACGTTCCCGTGGTGTTCTGCCGCGTTGTTTGTACAAAGGCGGGGATAAGCGGGAGGGCCGTTGCAAGGGTGATAAGCGGGAGTAGCCATGCATTTTCATGGCAGCTACAAATGGCGCTCCAGCTGAGTGCGGTAGGGTACCACATGAACACGCCGGCTATAAGGATGATGTAGGCGCTCGCTTTTTTGACGCCGATAGAAAGCGCGGCGATGCTCATGACAGCCCACATGGGGTAATGCAACTGTAGGGCTGGTACATGCTCTACGCCACAGCCACCGAGCGTGAGGAGCGAAAGAACACAAGCGCTCAGGATAAGTTGGATGATAGCGTAAAGAATGAGAAATAATTTCATGCTGCCATACTAACATGTCCTTGCTTCGGTGGCAAGGTTTTTATCGTCTTGCCTTGGAGGTGTAATTATGATAGACTCCCCGCACATCATGAAAACGGGCTTAGTTTTAGAGGGTGGTGCTATGCGCGGTATGTTCACAGCGGGCATACTGGATGTATTCATGGAGAAGGGGATAAGCTTTGATGCCACCATCGGTGTATCCGCCGGAGCGGCATTCGGCGTGAACTATAAGACTGGCCAGATAGGGCGTGCTATCCGGTACAATATGCGTTTTTGCCGGGATAAGCGTTATTGCGGATTATGGGCACTGCTGAGGGATGGCAATATTTACAGTACAGATTTCTGTTATGGTGAAGTGCCGCTGAAGCATGATATCTTTGATTTTGACGCCTATAGCCAGAATCCTATGCCTTTTTATTTGGTGTGTACGGATGTGGAGACGGGGGAGCCTGTTTACCATGAATTTGGCGGCTATGAAGACCACGGGTTTGATTGGATTCGTGCCTCATCCTCCATGCCGCTTGTTTCACAGATGGTGGAGATAGAAGGGCGCAAACTGTTGGATGGGGGAATATCTGATTCCATTCCTCTGCGCTATTTTGAGAGCATTGGCTACAAGCGCAATGTCGTGATTCTCACCCAGCCGCCCATGTTTGAAAAGAAGGAGAATGGCCTGCTATTTTTCGTGCGCATGAAGTACCGCAAATATCCGCACCTCGTGCGTGCCATGGAGCAGCGCCATGTGGTGTACAATGAGACGCTGCGTTATATAGAAGAGCGCGAGAAATCCGGTGATGTGCTTGTGATTCGTCCGGATGCCCTGCTGCCGGTAAGCCGTGTGGAAAAGAAGCCTGAGCGCCTGAAGGCGACCTACGATATTGGCCGACAGATGGCAATGAAGCGCCTGGAGGAGGTGCGAACCTTTCTGGAATCAGTCTCGCTCTGAGCGTCCTAAGCGGCGGCCATAGTCATCATAAAAGGTGATGCTGCCATTTTCACGCTCTGATTTACCTCGCCTACGGCCGTAATCATCGTAATAGCTTGTGGTGTCATTATCCGTCTCGGCCTTGCCTAGCCTGCGCCCGTAAGAATCATAGTAGGTGGAGGAACCATCGTGTTCAAACTCTATCTTACCGAGGTAGCGGCCGTAATCGTCATAGAAGCGAAGTTCACCTCGTTCATAGCTTGCCTTGCCGAGTCTTCTGCCGTAGTTATCGTAGAAGTACAATTCTCCTCCCGATTCTGCCTCCGTTTTCCCTAGATAACGCCCATAATCATCGTAATGCCTCAAATCTGACCGGGTGAGGATTTCCACCCGGCCGTTGAGCTGGCCGAAATGTGGGAAATATGAGGCGCAGTCAGCTGCCGAAAGGATGCCGACAGCTGCTGCAAAGAGGGTGAGAGTTCTGCATGCCATAGGTTCAAAGCGATTTATTTTGCGGCTTTGAGAATGGTGTTAAGCTGGCCGTTGATGGTGTCAGCATAGCCCTTCGGGTCTCGCCACCAGTCCAGAGCCCATATGTGGCAGAGCTTCCAGCCGAGAGATTGCAGGACGTTTTCTCTCAGCACGTCGCGGTCACGCGCGGTGGCTGCTCCGGCATATCCGGGGCCATCCAGCACGATGCCGGCAAGCATGTTGCCGGGCTGGTTCGGATGGGCAATGGCGATGTCCACGCGGAATCCGGATACGCCGAGATTGCTTACGCACTTCCAGCCGTACTGAGCGAGGGCAGTGCAGATGGCGCGTTGCAGGCCGCTTTCTACGGCTTTTCCTGTAGCAGTCGTATTGATGAAGTAGGCATTTGCACCCATGCGGGCACACTCGAGGAAGCCTCGCAAATCTTTGGCTCCACGTGCACGGGTGCGGTTCAAATCAATATCCTCCGGCTTCATCGAGCTGAACACACGCATACCTGTTCGGGCTCGCGTGATGGCCACGTTTAGGCGGCGCTCACCGCCGGTCTGGTTCAGAGGGCCGAAGTTCATCGAGATGTTCCCCTTTTCATCCGGGCCGTAGGTGGTGGAGAAGTAAATGACGCCGCGCTCATCACCCTGCACATTTTCCAGATTCTTCACGAAAATAGCCTCTGGATTTTCTTCATCGAAGAAGGGCTCAAGGGAGTCATCCTCTGCGCGTGCCTTTTCCAAGAGATCCAGTATGAGCGCTTGCTGCTGGGTGTTGAAGGTCACGATGCCTATGCTGGTCATCTCATTGTACTTAAAGCCCGGGCTGCGAAGCACGGATAGCACGTTTTCCACTAGGGCCACAGCTTCCTTCTTGTTGTATCGCTTGCTGCCACCGCGCTCGTAGGTGCCCGCCACATAATGGTACTGTAGGGCCGTATCTTTTGCTACAGGGGCAGGGAAGGTCACGAGCTTGTTTTCGTAGTAATTCCTGTTGGAGTAGGCGATAAGGCTTTCAGATTTACTGCGGTAGTGCCAGGTGAGGTTCATCTGGGGGATTCCGCAGGCGAGGCATTCATCAAGAATGCTTTCCAAATCCACCTCCACTTCATCATCCTCTTCATCTCCTTCGCTGGTCTTTCCGCGAGAGAAGAAGCTGGTGGGCGGCATCTGGCGCGGGTCACCTACAATGACGGCACTCTTACCACGGGCGATGGCGCCAATGGCATCCCACACGGGAATCTGGGAGGCCTCGTCAAAGATGACTACGTCAAATGGTTGGTCCTCAGGTGTGAGATACTGAGCCACAGAGAGCGGGCTCATGAGCATGCAGGGCTTCAGCATGCGGCTGACATTCGGTGTGAGTGACAGCAGTTTGCGAATAGCCTTGTGTGCGCGCTGTTTGCCGATTTCGTGCTGCAGCTCTGCGAGTTCTTTTGCGTAATGAGTATGGCCCAATGCTTGCGTGCGCAGTAGGTTCTGCAGGTGCAGGCCGGCGGCAGAGAGGAGTTTTTCGTCCTTTTTCCTGAAGTCCGTAATCTGCTGCTCGTGCGTGGGTGCACTGAAGCGGGTGAGGGTGTCGTTAGCATCCACCGCGGCACGAAGTCTGCTACGAGAGAAGTTAATGCTGACGGCATCTTCTGCGTTGTCCGGCGTCAGCTCGCCTCTCTTCAGTTTTTCCACGACTGCTTTGGTGGTGGGATTAGCTGCCTTTGCTGCGCATTCATTCCACAGCACGACGTGGCGCCATTCCCGGCGGATGCTCAGCAGATCCGTGGCTTTTTGTGCGGCGTTTCCGCTTCTCTCGAGCTGGCTGATGGGGCATCCCAGAAGAATAGTAAGCTCGGCTGCAAGCTTGTCGTATTCTTCGGCACAGGCTTTCAGCGCGGCAATCTGACCGGTTGCGCTTGAGCCCGGCGTAAAGGGATTCCCCGATGGAGTAAGGTACTGGTGGCAGAGTTGTTGAATATCAGGAAGGGTGCTGAGTACATCCGCGATAGCCTGCGCTTCATCCACATCGCTTTGTTGTGTTTTGATACCTTTACGGAAGTGTGGCAGCGAGGTTTCCTGCATTTCCTTGGTGGCCTTAAGGCGGCGCATCGTCATGAGGCGCTCCAAATCAGTTCCGACATCGGGCGTTTTTCGGCTGAAGGCATGTATCTGCAGCGCTTTGCGTATACGACGATTGGTAAAGAACCTGCTGATGAAGTTGGCGAATTGAGCTTCTCTCCATTCGGTATAGAGGCTGGGAATGCTAGGTTCTTCCTCCAGATTTTCCGGGTAGGGTAATGAGAGGTTATTGCGGCACAGGCAGTATTCCTTTGCCTGTCGCACAAGCTCTTGCAAACTCTTGATGGCATCTGCTGCTTGTGAAGGTAGCAAAGGAGTGTTGTCCTGCCCGTATGTGCGAGCTGCGAGAATGAAGAGGCGTATCAGCTGAGCGCGCTTTCCGGTGTAATCCTGTTCGGGCAGCTTGAGCTCACTCATGAGCGCTCTCATGGCGGCCTCCCTTCGCTCAGCGGCTTGCCTGAAACGCGGCAGAAGCGCAGCTAAATCATCTTCCCACTGCATGGAGTAGTGCGTGGCTCCGATGGCTTCCGCCGCTCCGGGGAAGAGGTGCGCCACCACCGCAAAGTGATTGCACAGTTCATGCGTGTGCTCAGCCGTGGCTGCTTTTTCTTCTGCGCTTATGGTTAGGAGGCTATCCGATGGTGGGGGGAGGAGAGGCACCTCCGGTGCGCCTGCCAGAAGGCAGATGTCATCATACAGGCTGGTGCCATCCGGATAAAGGTGATGAAGCTCCCAAGGCATGAGATTCAGCCCAAAACGTACCTGCAGCATGCTGCTGACGCTGCGAGCCCAAGTGGATTTTTTCTCAGGCTGCTCCAGAGCGTCCAGCGAGGCTTTGAACTGGGCGATGACGTCCTTCTTGACGGCCTTGTTGGAGTGTAGCTCCAAACAGAAATCTCCGAGCCCGATGCGCTTAAGGCGGTTATACACCACGGTGAGAGCCGCGGATTTTTCTGCCACGAAGAGCACGGTTTTGCCGTGCCCGAGGCAGTGGGCTATCATGTTCGCGATGGTTTGGCTCTTACCTGTGCCGGGGGGGCCGATTAGCACGAAGTTTTTCCCGAGGCCTGCTGCCAGAATGGCGGAAAGCTGGGAGGAATCTGAGGAGAGGGGCGTGTATATCTCTGCTGCGTTCGCTTCATTATCAAGCGTGGCCGGTTGCGGGAAGCCTACCTGAGCCGGGAAGGGAGCGCGTTCATCCGCAGCGAGATGGCTTACTATCGGATTGGCTTTCAACTCGGCCTCACGGTCGCACATGTCCTTCCACATCAGGTATTTGGCAAAGGAGAAGATGCCCAGCGTGCAGAGGTCGCAGACTTCCCAGCCATCAAAATCCTTAATGGCGCGGCGTACGATGTTGAAGATACCCGCTACGTCCAGTCCGGAGGCGTCCGTAGGTAACTCTCCTTCCAGCTCCGGTATGCGAAGATTGTATTCTGTTTTGAGTAGCTCCAGCAGGGTGAGGTTGATGCGCGGATCTTCGTCCGTAGTTTGCAGGCGGAAGCCACTCTTCACCGTCTTGCGCGTCAGGCGTACAGGAATGAGAAGAAGGGGGGCCATCAGCGTCTGCTTGCCTTTGTCGCGGCGTACCCACTTCAGGAAACCGCAGGCTATGTAAAGCGTGTTATAGCCGCTTTCTTCCATATCCTTGCGGGCAGCGAGGTAGAGCTTGTAAATCTTTTTCTCTAAATCATCGGCGTCATAGTTATTATTGTGGGCCAGTGCGATAAGTGCGCCTTTATTGTAGGCCGTTGTAACCTGCTCATGAATAATGCGATTAATTTCATCCTGATTATCCTGCTTAATAGCCTCTTTAAGCGGCATGATTAGCTCTATGCTTTTGATATGGAAGCTTTTGCCCTGAACAAGCTCATCTTCCAGCTTTGCGGGACTGTCCAATATAAGTTGCAGCTGAGCTTTGTCTGCCTTGCTGTTTAGCAGGTTGTTCCTCATGGATAAATCCAGCAGCTTAAGCTGCCAGTTCTCCATGCGTGTGCGCTTACGGGCTGTGACAAGTGATTGCTCTTCTTCTAATTCCGCTGGTGTTTTTTCCGGGAGAAACTCAGGTTTCTGTGCTTCAGCCGTCTGGTCATCAATGGCCGGGGGGATATCCTCTTGGTCTGTATGCTGGTACAGAGATTTGATTCCGATATTCCAAATCTGCCTGATGTCCAAAGCATAGTGCAGAGGCATTCTCTTAAGATTATTTTTGCCGATTTCGCATGCTTCTTCAAAGCTTGTATCCTTACCTCTCGTGAGTGTTGTAGTTTCCAGCAGAATAAGTTTATTCTGTTCGGCGAGATATTGAAGTTCAGAAATACTGCCGATAACGGGTTTGGTGAGAGTTTCATTCTCATGCATGACGCCGATGAAAGCGTGCCCATCAACGATGATGACAATGGGATTGAATTGGGCTTGCCCCATGACGGCTGCCATCAGCATGGTGGAATCCAGACACGTGGCGCAGCCGCCCTGAATAATCTGAGAGGGTGTGCGGATTTTTTGCCTAATTCCATTTACTATATCGATATTACTTTCGGGCGGCAGGGCGTAATTGATGTTATAACTTTTCAGGACGGCCCAAATAGCTTTCAGCTTGTTAATAATATCGTTGGCGTCTTTCGTGTATCCAGACCACGAGGGGCTTTTACCATCTTCTGCCAACAATTTGCCTGCATTATGCAGGATGCGGTCTACGGCAGGGTCATTTGGTTGAACGAGGGCGGCCAGTAGCTCCGGGTGTGCGCAGTATTTATCCGTTACCCAAGCATTACTCGGTAGCCAGATGAAGTTGAAGCTCTGTTTGTGCAGTATTTCGCCGTTGCAGGTTAGGGTAAATGTCATTTGCCCCGGTTCCTCCTCAGTGATGGCCATTATGCGAGAGAGGTCATAGTCCGGTTTGTTGGATTTTATGCAAAGAGGCTCCGCCGGGTAGAGTTTCGGAATGGGAAACTCTTGGGGCTCTACGTAGTCCGGAAAATAGCTTACGGTAAGCTCAAGATCTTCAAGCTTTGTATCGCTTTGCAGAAGAACAGCATCAAAAAGAGGCTTGTTGTTGTTCAGGTATACAACGGAGGTATAGGTGCTGAATGTGGGTAAAAGGGAAAGGCCCATGGGAGGAAGAGTTGGTTAGCGTGCGTTCATATATTCCACGACACCGCGGCCGATGGCCTGAGCAAACTTAACGGCGTTCTCGTGGGAAGAAAGGTAGCGGGCGTGCTCCGGGTTGGAGAGGAACGCCACTTCGGTGATGACGGCGGGGACGAAAGATTCATTGCATGCGTTCAGCCAGTCACCGCCGCCGCGGCGGCCATCCGTGCGGAGCACCACGCCGCAGGGAACGCCGTGATTCGGCATGCCCTTATCAGGATTATCCAGAATATCCCGGCTCATGACTTGTGCCATGGTCTGTGCCAAGCGCACGCCTCTTTCATTGCAGTAGAAGGCGCCTTTATTGAACACGCGCCATGTTTCGGAGTTGCTATTATGATGGAGATAGACGACAGCCCCCGGCTGCTGATCCAGCGCGTAGTTGGTACTGAGCATGCCCACAGCTATGCGGTGCGGGTGGTGTGTGGAGCGATAGATAGCTGTGGGCTGAGGGCTCTTCACGTGATGTACTCCGGCGCGGCGAGCGGCTTCCGCGAGGCGGGCATCGCGCGGCATGTCACCGCGGTTGCAGATGAGGCAGGTATACCCGGCTGCCTCGATGGTTTTCTTGACCTCTCCGGCATAGCGGTACCAGAACTCCGTTTCCTCGATGATGCCGCCATGGCGGGCGTCCGGTGTCCGGGCTCCCTGACCGCCTCTAGTGGGTTCGAAATAGTGGCCGATATCCAGCACGACCACTTTGGAGTTATAGGCTATCTGCTGCATCTGCTGCTGTACGCAGGAGCTGCAGAGCAGGGTGATGCCGCCGAGGACGGCAAGAAAAAGATTCTTCATATTCATGGTAAGGTAAGGGGGATTAAAGAGGAAGCTCTCCCTGTGCGCGGGTGGGCGTGGCGCCAATTTTAGCGTAGGCTGCGGGCAGAGCCTCACGGCCACGAGGAGTGCGCTTAATGTAACCCTGCATGATGAGGAAGGGTTCGTGGACATCTTCGATGGTGCTTTCATCCTCACCCACTGCCACTGCGAGTGAAGCTAGACCTACCGGGCCGCCTCCGAACTTGTAAATCATCGTTTCGAGCAGGCGCTTGTCCATCTCATCCAGTCCGTCTTCATCAATGTCAATCATGCCGAGCGCGGCTTCCGCCACGGCATCCGTGATGCAGCCGTCACTTTTCACCTGTGCGTAGTCACGCACCCAGCGCAGCAGGGCATTCGCCACACGGGGAGTGCCGCGAGAACGCCTCGCGATGGAAAGTGCGCCGCCTCGCTTCAAATCAATGTCCAGCAGACCGGCGGAGCGGTGGAGAATCTGGCACAACTCATCAGCGGAGTAGTAATCCAAGCGGTTAATGAGGCCGAAGCGCGAGCGCAACGGGCCGGTGAGCATGCCGGCGCGTGTGGTGGCACCTACGAGGGTGAATTTGGGGAGATTCAGCTGGATGGAACGGGCATTCGGCCCTTGGTCAATGATGATATCCAGCCGGAAATCCTCCATGGCGGGATAAAGATATTCCTCAATGGCAGGGTGCAGGCGGTGAATCTCATCAATGAAGAGCACGTCTCCTTTCTCCACATTCGTGAGAATGCCGGCGAGGTCTCCGGCCTTGTCTATCTGCGGGCCGGAGGTGGTATGCAGGCGGCGCCCCACGGCATTCGCAATGATGTTGGCCAGCGTAGTCTTGCCCAGTCCGGGCGGGCCGCTGAGTAGAACGTGATCCAGCACATCGCCGCGCATGCGAGCAGCCTCCACCATGAGTAGCAGGCGCTCTTTCACCTTGTCTTGTCCGCAGAACTCACTGAATGCCGGCGGGCGCAGCGATACATCATAGCTGCCCGTTGTTTCTGCCATGCGGCTGTATACGGAATCTGCCATGGCTTATCTATCTGCCGGAACTTCGGAAGATTCCTGCTGCATGGGCGGCATAGGGACACCCGACAATGTTGGGCGTTGCTGCTGTTGTTGCTGCTGGCAGGAGGCTACAGCAGCTGCGGCCGCAGTCACAACGGCAGCAGCCAGAATTCTTGGGTACTTCGCCTCTTGTTTATTTTCCGGTGAAATGTTCATTTGTCGTTTTTTGTTTCTGTCATGCGACTGTATACATAATCTTCCTTGACTTACCTATCTGACTGAACGTCTGGGGCTTTTTTCGTATTATCTTCGGATTCTGGCCTATGGTAGAACCTGTTTTCCCAGCGTGTTTGGTACTGGAAAATCTCGGACATTCTAACCCCCATGAGCCCTTGGGGGGCTTGCTGCTGTTGGCTAGTGGGGAAGATCGGGGATAAGGAACTTCCCACGCTTTCTATTTCCCCTTGGGGCTCGCGTTGTTGCTGGCAGGAGGCTACGGCTGCTGCGGCCGCAGTCACAACGGCTGCGGTCAGCATTCTCGGGTACTTTGCCTCTTGTTTATTTTCCGGTGAAATGTTCATTCCTCGTCTACGTTATTTTCGGATGTGAATGGAATATCGCCATCCGGCTGAAACTCGTCGGTTTGTACCGGGGCCATTAAACCGCCTACGCTCTGTAGCTCACGAAGATATTCTGGCGTTGGGGAGGGCTGCGTTTGGGGTTCCTCTGGTACGTTAGAACCATCGTCACCCTGCTGGATTGTATGTTCGTCGGTTGGTGCCGGGGCCACTACCCCGAGTGTGCACTGGGGCTCACGGAGATCTTCTGACTCTGGGAGGGGTGGGAGCTCTGGGAGCGTCTGCGTTTCGTTATCCTCAGGTACATAAGGAACATCGCCGCCCAGCTGGAGCGGCTCTTCCTCCAGGAGCTCTACACCGCCTGTTCGCTGGGATTGCTGGCTGGTCACCTGCTGATTTTCTACAAGGCCACCAAGCTGCCGCTTGCGCTCTGCTTTGTCACAGGACATCAGAGAAGCCGCGGCCGCGGCGAGTCCTATAGCCTTCATTAGCACCGGATATGAAGGGATACCTTTCTTTGAAGGGGAGATTTTCATGTTGCCATTATTTTACCATATATCAATCCTGAATGTCAATGCAGCTGCGTTTTCTAATTCACATATTTGGGTGGATTTTTTGATAGTTGGGAAATGAAGTAGATAAAAATCCCGGAAACTCAGTTGAGTTCCCGGGATTGAGAAGAAAATAAGCTCAATACAGGGTATAAGGAAGCCCTTCGCCAAACTGCACGGGAGCGGTGCCCTCTTCGTCATTCTGCATGAAACCTTCAGGGGCGGATATATTCGGTGCGGGCATAAAGGCATCCAGCGTGAGGTTATGCTGCCCAGACTCTGTCATGGATGGAGTCTGAATCTGTGGGGCGTTTACGTTCTGGGGTCTGGTGTTAGTGGAGGTGGTAACAGCCTCCGGCTCTGGTGCTTTGTAGATACCTGTGGGAGCTTCCTGACTATCTTCTTCATTCTCGCAGGAGGTGAGGGGCAGCGCCACGGCAAGCAGGCCTAATGCGTAGAGTATGGAGAAAAGTTTATTTGAAATGTGGTTATTCATGCTGCGGCAGATTCTACCAATATCATTCGGGGATGTCAATTCTATTGCGTTTCAGTTTTTCAATAATGCGCGCCCACTTCTCTGCATGGTGCATCAGCTCTGCATCAGTTGCAGGAGTCGGAGGTAGATGCTGTTCATGTGCTTTTTTGAGGCCATGTGTGAGGATGCTGTGAACCATGAGCACTTCGCTGACTTTTAAGCCTTTGAGCACGTTGTACAGGTTGCTGTAGCCATCAAAGTCAATGTTATATTCCTGGAGTTTTTCATAAATACGGCGGTAATCATCCAGAAACTTTTGTCGCTCAATAGGCTCCTGAGGTGTAACCGGGGCAAGGAGTGCAACAATTTCCGGCCATGTATGGTCGTGTATGGCTCTGGCA
The DNA here is from genome assembly GCA_017517385.1 of Akkermansia sp. Lineage (GTDB taxonomy): Bacteria > Verrucomicrobiota > Verrucomicrobiia > Verrucomicrobiales > Akkermansiaceae > Akkermansia. The sequence continues at coordinate 53,369 of JAFWZG010000003.1, read as the reverse complement.
ATTAAACGGTCCTTTTTGGTAAAGACATGTTCGGGCAAGAAGCACAGCTCTTCTTTCGTGATGTGGGTGGGGTAGTATTCCCTAGATATAACACCGGCTAAGGCAATTATTAGGAATGAGCCAAGTAACTCTTTTTCTTTTTCCGACACGTTGTGGCGGCAAAGGGGCTTTCTGCCGGCTAGTGGGTATTCTTTTGCTGTCGGCGGTGTGAATGGATTTATGATGGCGCCTGCAAGCTTGTACTCATCTGGCAAGCGAGCGGGGGAAATGGCCTGTGTATTAGATGGATATGATGGGTGGTCAGGAGTTGTTTCAGGGGTAATGGTCATAGCCTTCACATTAGCACAAGCAAATGCAATGTCAAGAGGCGCAGAGAGGTTTTTTTATGAAAAAAAATATTGTCATAATTATTTTTTATGATTGACGCCGTGATGGGCTGTGATAGGCTCGGAATCACGCAAGGGGTGACGCACTGCGTAAACTGTATCATTTGTAAACCCTGTGGAAGTAAATTGGAGGTGATGAATGACAGTCGCATTCTGTCGGGAGACAGAACACAGAAAACAACATAACAACGATAATATCATGAATCTAAAAATATACACCGATGAGGTGGATGAACTGGCGCGTAAACAGATTTCGCGCTTGTTGGCACAGCCTGCATTTGCAGATGCTAAGGTGCGTATCATGCCGGATGTTCATGCCGGTAAGGGCTGCGTGATTGGATTTACCGCGGATTTGGGAGACAAAGTTATCCCGAACATCGTGGGCGTGGATATCGGTTGCGGTATGCTCACCGTTAATCTGGGTAAGCAGAAGCCGGATTTTGCCGCACTGGATGATCTCATGCACCGTGATATTCCGAGCGGTATGGATGTGCACCGAGAAGCCGTGGAGCCGTTTGAACCCTTTGATGCATTGCGATGCCGGGAAGCGCTTTCACACCATGAGCGCCTTCTGCGTTCTCTGGGCTCCCTTGGTGGGGGTAACCACTTTGTGGAGGTGGATGCGGATACGCAGGGAAACTACTATCTCATCATCCATTCCGGTTCCCGTAATCTCGGTAAGCAGGTGTGCGATATTTATCAGCAAGTGGCTATTGACCGCCGTTCCGGTATCGGAGACCGTGGCCAACTGGAGGCCTCTCTCATTGCTGAGCTGAAGGAGCAGGGGCGCCAGCGTGAGATTCAGGCTGCCATTAAAGACTTACGTAAGAATTGGAGCGAGCTGGAGCCTGATACTCCTGCCGACCTCTGTTATCTGGAGGGAGTAGACCGCGAAAATTATCTGCATGATATGAAAATATGCCAGCTCTTTGCCCTGAGAAATCGTGAGGTAATGGCTGATATCATTATCCGTGGTCTAGGTCTGGATGTGCAGGATATGTTCCATACCACGCATAACTATATTGACCACGAGAGCAATATCGTACGAAAGGGCGCCATCTCTGCCCGCGCCGGAGAGAAACTGCTCATCCCCATCAACATGCGTGATGGCTGCATTTACGGAACCGGCAAGGGAAATGATGACTGGAACCAGTCCGCACCTCACGGGGCTGGCCGAATCCTGAGCCGCACTCAGGCTCTTAAGCAGCTTTCTCTCGCGGAATTTCAGGAGCAGATGAAGGGCATCTACACCACGTCCGTGACTCAGCGTACGCTGGACGAGTCACCCATGGCTTACAAGGGAGTGGACGCTATCCTGAAGCATATCGGGCCTACGGTAGATGTAGCGGATATTTTCAAACCGCTTTATAACTTCAAAGCCGAGGAGGCTGAGCCTCACTTTAAGAAGAAGCGTTAATGTTTATACAAGCGGCTCCGAGTGAGAGCCGCTTGCTTTTTTCGTTCGTCTCTGGGAATGTCTTCTGAAAGCGCCGGATAGTGCTGATAAAAGGCGCTTTTCCTGTCAGCTGGCGGAGATTGTGCTTGCGTGCGCGCGGGCACAGTAGTAAAATCACCGCGCTATGTTCTACATTACTACAGCAATTGATTATACGAATGGTTCACCCCACATTGGGCATGCTTATGAGAAGGTCCTTGCGGACGTATTGGCTCGTTGGCACCGAATGTGTGGCGAGGAGACCTTCCTGCTGACAGGTGTAGACCAGCACGGTCAGAAGGTGCAGCAGAAGGCTGAGGAAGCCGGTATCTCTCCGCAGGAGTATGCTGATACCGTTACCAAGCGCTTCATCGCTCTCTGGGAGCGCCTCGGCATCAGCTATGATGGCTGGGCTGCCACAACGGACGATCGCCACAAGGCCTGCGTGCAGAAAATCCTTACGAACATGAAAGAGAAGGGCTGCTTGTACAAGAAGGCTTACAAGGGCTTCTACTCCGTGCGTCAGGAGCAGTTCCTTACGGACAAGGAGCGCGGCGAGGATGGTAATTTCGGCCCCGAGTGGGGGCAGGTGATTGAGCTGGAGGAGGAGAACTGGTACTTCAACCTCACGGCCCACACCGCTTGGCTGCGCGAGTTCGTTACCACGCACCCCGAGTGCGTTACCCCGGATTTCCGCCGTCAGGACCTCCTGCAGGCTATTGACCGCGCTACGAATGACCTCTGCATTTCCCGCCCGAAGGACCGCCTCAGCTGGGGTATCCCGCTTCCCTTTGACCCGGATTTTGTGACCTACGTCTGGTTTGATGCTCTCATCAACTATATTTCCTTCGCCGGCTATCTGTCTGAGGGGGATCCCACGCTGCCGGACTTTGCTAAGCTGTGGCCCGCTGCCTGCGAGGTGATTGGTAAGGACATTCTGGTGCCTGCTCACGGCATTTACTGGTTCTGCATGCTGCACGCTATGGGCTTCTCTGATGATGAGATGCCGCGCCTGCTGGTACACGGCTGGTTGAACATCAAAGGCGAGAAAATGTCCAAGTCCCTCGGCAATATCGTGAACCCGAACGACCTCTGTGATGTGTTCGGCCCCGAGGCTGTGCGCTACTACTTGGTGCGTGACACGAAGACCGGTTATGACAGCGACTACGACGCCGAGCGCATGAAGATGATTTACAACACCGAGCTTGCTAATGACCTCGGTAACCTCTGTAACCGTTCTCTTAACATGTGCACCCGTTATCTGGGGGGTATCGTGACCGTTCCCTCCGAGCTCGCAGCGGATGAGCTTTCCGTCGCTCTTCGCCAGAGTATGGCTGATACTGTTGCCCGTTTTACGGAGTGCATGAACGCATATAATACCTCAGAAGCCCTCGCTGCTCTGAATGCCCATGTGGGGCAGTGCAATGCCTTCATCGAGAAGACTCAGCCCTTCATGCTTGCCAAGGATGAAACTCGTGTGGCTGAGCTGCAGAGCGTGCTCGCTCACCTGCTGGAGAGTTGTGTGCAGGTAGGTTACCTCATTGGCTGTGTGCTGCCGGATGCCTCTGCCCGCATCCTCAGCCAGCTGCAGGTGGACGGTGCCGCACTTACGCCGCAGACGCTCAGCTGGGGCATCCTGAAGGATGGCCATCAGGTGCAGGCTCCCAGCCCGGTGTTCCCGCGTATCCTCTCTGAAGAGGAAAAGCAGAAGATGGCTGAGAAGGCAGCCAAGGCCGCGGCCAAGGCTGCTCGTAAGGCTGCTGAACAGCAGAAGTAAGCCTCTTTCCTTATAAAATGTTAAATCCCCGCTCCGATATGAATCGGAGCGGGGATTTTTTGACCTACGCGATACGCGGAGGGAGAGGGGGGCGAATGCCCCCTTATAGCTTAACGGAGCTCTTGTACACTCTTGGCACCGGCTTCACGCAGGATGTTCACGCACTCCGTGTGGCCGTTTTCTGTGGCCCAGTCCAGTGCGGTTTTGTTATCACTGTCAATGAAGTTAATGTCGATACCGGGTACAGCCATCAGCATGCGAAGATTCTCGACATGACCGCGAATCGCGACAAAGATGATGGCGGTGTCACCAGTGGTGTTCGGCTTATTCACCTCAATGCCGGGGGCTGCCAGCAGGAGCCTCAGGCCTTCGGTATTACCGCGTACGCACACATTCGTGAGCGGGGTGTAACCGTCCGAGTCAGAGAAGGCGTTTACATCGGCTCCGGCAGCAATCAGCAGGCGGATGAGCTCGTTCCTGTCATTATCCGCGGCATCGCAGAGGGTCTGATTGTAACGGCTGGGAGTAATTCTCATTTCGCGCAGCTGCTGCTGGGCCTCGTTGTCACCGTTAGCGGGGGCAGGGGTGCTATCCTCCGGAACGGGGGAGGCCTCAACGGCAGCACGCAGGAGGCGAACGCATTCTTCATTGCCCTTTTTGGATGCAACCTCAAGCGGAGTTTCTCCGCTGCTGTTGGGTTTGTTCACATCAATGCCGGGAGCAGCAAGCAGGAGGCGTATGCCTTCCGCGTTTTCGTACAGGCTGCAGTTTGTGAGCGGAGTCCAGCCATCGGAACCGGTGGCGTTCACATCCGCTCCGGCGGCGATGAGCAGGCGGAGAAGCTCGTTGTTATTATTATCCGTGGCGTTACAGATAGCCTGATTGTAGTGGCTCGGTGTGATGCCTCTCTCTCGGAGCTGATTTTGTGCCTCTCTGTCACCATTGGCGGGTGCCGGAGTGTTATCTTCCACGGGGGCGAGGCCACTGGCGACACGCAGAATATGTAAGCACTCGAAGCTGTTTTTTTCCGTAGCAACCTGAATCGGGGTGGCACCATTGCTATTCGGTTTGTTGACGTCAATGCCGGGAGCAGCCAGCAGGAGTCGCAGGCCTTCAGCATTGCCATAAAGGCAGCAGTTGGTGAGCGGAGTCCAACCATCAGAACCCTGATAGTTTACATCAGCCCCTGCTGCAATGAGCAGGCGGATGAGGTCGTTCTTGCGATTATCCGTGGCATCACAGAGCGCCTGATTGTAGCGGCTGGGGGTAATTCCCATTTCTCGCAGCTGCTGCTGAGCCTCACTGTCACCGTTAGCGGGAGCGGGGGTGTTATCCTCTGGAATGGTAGCTCCGGCTTCGCGCAGGAGGCGTACGCATTCGGTATTACCTTTTTCTAGGGCCACCTGAAGCGGGGTGTCGCCTCCTCTGTTCGGCCGATTGATATCAATGCCGGGAGCAGCCAGCAGGAGGCGCACTCCTTCAGCATTGTCATAAAGGCAGCAGTTGGTGAGCGGGGTCCAGCCATCGGAGCCTTGGATGTTCACATCAGCCCCTGCTGCAATGAGCAGGCGGATGAGGTCGTTTTTATGATTATCCGTGGCATCACAGAGGGCCTGATTATAATGGCTGGGGGTAATTCCCATTTCTCGCAGCTGCTGCTGAGCCTCACTGTTACCGTTAGCGGGAGCGGGGGTGCTATCCTCTGGAATGGTAGCTCCGGCTGCACGCAGGAGGCGCACGCACTCGAAGTTGCCTTTTTCTAGGGCCACCTGAAGCGGGGTGTCGCCTCCTCTGTTCGGCCGGTTGATATCAATGCCGGGAGCAGCCAGCAGGAGGCGCAGGCCTTCAGCATTGCCAAAAAGGCAGCAGTTTGTGAGCGGAGTCCAGCCATCGGAGCCCCGACTGTTTACATCAGCCCCGGCGGCAACGAGGAGGCGGATGAGATTGTTCCTACGATTGTCCGTGGCTTCGCAGAGGGCTTCATTGTAACGGCTGGGGGTGATGCCCATTTCGCGCAGCTGCTGCTGAGCCTCTCTGTCACCATTTGCGGGAGGAGGCGTTTTATCCTCAGGAATGGCCACGCCGGCTTCACGAAGGAGGCGAACGCATTCGGTATGGCCTCTCGTGGACGCCACTTGAAGCGGGGTATCACCGCCTTGGTTCGGTTTGTTGACATCAATGCCGGGAGCAGCCAGTAGGAGGCGCAGGCCTTCCGGGTTGTTACTCAGACAGCAGTTGGTGAGCGGAGTCCAGCCATCACTCCCTTGGTAGTTTACATCAGCCCCGGCGGCAATAAGCAGGCGGATTTGATTGTTATCGTCGTTGTCTGTGGCATCGCAGAGGCGCTGATTGTAACGGCTGGGGGTAATGCCCATTTCGAGCAGCTGCTGCTGAGCTTCGCGGTCACCATTAGCGGGAGCTGGCGTGTTATCCACAGGAAGGGGTGCTCCGGCTTCACGCAGGAGGCGTACGCATTCCATGCTGCCTTTTTCTAGGGCAACCTGAATTGGTGTATTACCGCTGTCGTTCTGCTTGTTGACGTCAATACCGGGGGCAGCCAGCAGGAGGCGCAGGCCTTCCGGGTTGTTATTCAAGCAGACGTTGGTAAGCGGAGTCCAGCCATCAGAAGCGCGGCAGTTTACATCAGCCCCGGCGGCTACGAGGAGGCGGATGAGCTCGTTCCGACGATTATCGGTGGCTCTACAGAGAGCTTCATTGTAACGGCCGGGGGTGATGCCCATTTCTCGCAGCTGCTGCTGAGCTTCACTGTCACCATGAGCGGGGGCAGGGGTGTTATCCTCAGGAATGGTTGCCCCGGCTTCACGCAGGAGGCGTACGCATTCCATGCTGCCTTTTTCAGCCGCTACCTGAAGCGGGGTGTTGCCGCTGCGGTTCGGTTTGTTGACATCAATGCCGGGAGCGGCCAGCAGGAGGCGCAGGCCTTCCGGGTTGTTACTCAGACAGCAGTTGGTGAGCGGTGTCCAGCCATCAGGGCCGTTGCAGTTTACATCAGCCCCTGCGGCAATAAGCAGACGGATTTTATTGTTATCGTCATTGTCTGTGGCATCACAGAGGGCTCGGTTGTAACGGCCGGGGGTAATTCCCATGTCTCTCAGCCGCTGCTGGGCCTCGGGGTCACCGTTAGCGGGAGCGGGGGTGTTATCCACACTTTCAGTGACACCGGCCTGACGCAGTACGCGGAGGCATTCTGTGACATTACGCTCAGAAGCCACGGCAAAGGCGGTATCACCGTTGGCATTGACCTTGTTCACGTCAATGCCTGGAGCGGCCAGCAGGAGGCGCAAGCCCTCAACATTCCGGGTGACGCAGCAGTTGGTAAGCGGCGTCCAGCCATCGAGCCCCTGGTGGTTTACATCAGCGCCGGCGGCGATGAGAAGGCGGATTTTTTCATTATCGGAGTTGTCCGTGGCATTACAGAGGGCCTGCCCGTAATGGCTTGGGGTAATGCCCATCTCAAGCAGCTTTTCCTGAGCTTCACGATCCCCATTCTCCGGGGCGGGCGTGTTATCTACAGGAATGTCATAGCCTGCTTCACGCAGTACTTGGATGACTTGCTGATTCATCTTGCGGATGGCTACCTGATAAGGCGTTTCACCACCGCGGTTTGTCTTGTACATATCAATACCGGGAGCAGCCAGCAGGAGGCGCAGGCCCTCAATGTTGCCGTACAGGCAAACGTTGGTGAGCGGAGTCCAACCGTCTTCTGCCTGTGTATTGACGTCCGCGCCAGCAGCGATGAGTAGCTGAATCTTCTCATTGTCACTATTGTCCGTGGCTTCGCAGAGAGCTTGATTGTAACGGCTGGGGGTAATGCCAAGCTCGTACAGCCGCTGCTGGGCGGCAGCGTCCCCATTCTCCGGGGCTGGGGTGGTATCAACGGGCAGGCTTGCACCGGCCTCTTGCAACATGCTCTTAATCTGTTCGTTATTGTTGCGAGCGGCTACTACAAGAGGAATATTCCCTTCTTTATTCGGCTTATTGATATCAATGCCGGGAGCGGCCAGCAGCATTCGTAGACCTTCGATATTTTCGTACAGGCAAACATTGGTGAGCGGTGTCCAGCCGTCTTCGCCTTGTGCATTCACATCTGCCCCTGCAATGATGAGCAGGCGAATGCGTTCGTTATCTGATCTATCCGTAGCGTCGCAGAGGGCCTGGTTGAATCTGCTGCGAGAAATGCCCATTCGCGCGAGCTGTGCTGTTGCCTCGGCTTCAGGCGTGTCAGGTGTTGCAGCGCCGTTGGAGCCATTGCGGACTTCTTCTGCCAGAAGGCCACCTGCTGCGCGCAGAAGTTCGATGCAGTCATCGAGGTCATGCTCCATAGCCCATTCAAAGGCAGTCTTACCATCGCTATCAATGACGTTCACATTAATGCCGGGCGCTGCCAGCAGAAGGCGCAGGCACTCGGCTTCGCCTCTTACTGCGGCCCAGATGATAGCGGAGTCTCCCTTTCGGTTGGGGAGGTTGACATCAATGCCGGGAGCCGCCAGCAGCATTCGCACGCCTTCAGCGTTGCCATAAAGGCAGCAATTCGTGAGCGGAGTGAAGCCATCTTCTGCCATGTGGTTCACGTCAGCCCCGGCGGCAATGAGCAGCTGAATCATCTCATTGTCATTATTGTCCGTGGCGGCGCAAAGCTCTCTGTTATAGTTATCCGGGGTGATACCCTTTTGCTGCAGCTGAGCTGCAGCGTCAGAATCACCGGTCGGAGCGGTGGCGGTGGGGGCACTCACCTGGGCTTCACTGCCACGAGCCTGATTAGCGGTGACACCGCCTGCAGCGCGCAGCAGTTCCGCACACTCCTGATGGTCATTTCTCTGAGCCCATTCATAGGCGGTTCTGCCATCACCATCAATGAAGTTCACATTGATGCCGGGCACTGCCAGTAGGAGACGCAGGCATTCTTCTTCACCCTTTACAGCGGCCCAGATGATGGCGTTATCACCTTTAGCATTGGGCCTATTGACATCAATGCCGGGAGCGGCCAGCAGGAGGCGCAGGCCTTCAGCGTTGCCGTAAATGCACACGTTGGTAATGGGCGTCCAGCCGTCTTCTGCTGCGCAGTTCACGTCAGCACCGGCAGCCACGAGTAGGCGGATTTTATCATTCTCGTTATTGTCCGTAGCGGCGCAGAGGGCTTCATTATAGGAGTCCGGGGAGATTCCCATCTGCTGCAACTGAGCTGCGGCCTCAGAACTATCAATTGCCGGAGCGGTGGTCGGAGTGGTTGTGGTGGTGGGGCTGGGAGTGGTTACAGGGGCCTCGTTGTTACGAGCCTGTTCAGCGGTGACACCACCTGCGGCACTCAGAATTTGTACGCACTCCATATGGCCATTTTCTTGGGCCCATTCCAAGGCAGTTTTGCCGTCACCATCAATGAAGTTCACATTAATACCGGGCACTGCCAGCAGAAGGCGCAGACATTCAGCTTCACCCTTCACTGCTGCCCAGATGATGGCATTGTCACCTTTAGCATTGGGCCTGTTGACATCAATACCGGGAGCGGCCAGTAGGAGACGAAGACCTTCAGCGTTGCCATAAAGGCAGCAGTTAGTGAGCGGTGTCCAGTCGTCCTCCGCATCGCAGTTCACGTTAGCACCGGCAATGATGAGCAGGCGGATTTTTTCGTTGTCTGAATCGTCCGTAGCGGCGCAGAGTGCCTCATCATAGGCGCTCGGGGAGATTCCCATTTGCTGCAGTTTGGCTGCGGCTTCCTCCTGCGTGAGTTCAGAGGAAGTACTTTCAGACGGTGTTGTATATATGCTTTGAGCACCGGCTTCACGTAGGATCTGAGCACATTCTGTGTGGCCTCTGTCTTCCGCCCAGCGGAGGGCTGATTTGCCATCACTATCCACATAATCCAGATTAATACCATCCACTGCCACGAGGAGGCGAACCAGCTCTGCGGAACCATTGTATGCAGCCCAGATGAGCGCGCTGTTGCCAGATTCATCCGTGGTGTTTACATCCGGGGTCAGGCCGAGCACGCCTTTCGCAAGGTGGATGTTATTCTGACTGGCTGCAAGTACAAGAACGGTACCGTATGTGTTCGGACCGAATCCCATTGCTTCCAGCTCCTGCCGGATAGTGTCAGGATCAAGAGCTGAGGTGCTTTCAGCGTTTTGCTCGTTCAATGCAGCCATGACATTTGTCAGGCTTGCAGCTGAGGCCGGATGGAACAGATGGCTAGCGCCGGGGAGTGACATTGGGCGCTTATGCCAATCCCAAGTGCTTACTCCACCGGCTGCAATGAGGCCAGTGGAGATAGCTACGATAGGCAGAGTATATTTTTTCATAATTTGTTTAAGTATTGTTGTTTAAACTGAGAAAAATCATGTGTTAATGGCGGCGAAGCTGTGCCGCGGTTTTAGCCCCGGCTTGGCGCAGCATTCTGGCACAGGTATTATGCCCCTTTTGCTGAGCCCAGTCCAGAGCGGTTCTACCATCACTGTCGATAAAGTTGATATCGATGCCGGGCATGTCCATGAGCATGCGGAGACAGGTAGCATTTCCTCTTACTGCGGCCCAGATGATGGCTGTGTCACCGATGCGGTTCGGCTTGTTGACATCAATGCCGGGTGCAGCCAGCAGGATGCGTACACCTTCCACGTTTTCGTACATGCAGCAGTTGGTGAGTGGCGTCCATCCATCATAGGTATCGGTGTTCACATCCGCTCCTGCTGCGATGAGTAGACTGAGTAGCCCGTTGTTCTTGTTATCTGTAGCAATGCAGATAGCTTGATTGTACCTGTTCGGAGTAATACCCATGGCGAGGAGGCGCTCCTGCGGGGTATTAGAATCGGCGGCGTCCGGACGTGCCGTGTTTCTGTTATCTGAGGTGAATCCTCCAGCCGCTCTCAGGAGTTCCGCGCATGCTTCATGTCCGTTTTCTATTGCCCAGAGGTAGGCTGTTTTTCCATCATTGTCGATGTGGTTAATATCAATTCCGGGAGTGTTCAGCAGGAGGCGCAGGCAGTCCGTGTTACCTTTTACCGCGGCCCAGATGACGGCGGTGTCTCCATTCCCGTTCGGTCGGTTGATATCGATGCCGGGCGCGGCCAACAGGAGGCGCAGGCCATCGGTGTTACCATAAAGGCAAACATTGGTAATCGGGGTGAAGCCGTCATCTGCTACGCTATTCACATCCGCCCCGGCAATAATGAGGTAACGGAGTAAGTTGTTATTGCTTTCATCTGTCGCACTGCAAATGGCCGCGTTGTAAGCATTCGGGCTGATGCCCAGTAGCTGCAGGCGAGTGGCGGCCTCTTCCTGAGAGAGGGCGGCAGCGGCCTCGGATGTGCGCTGTATGCTGTGAGCTCCGGCCCTCCTCAGTATCTCTGCGCATTCGGTGTGTCCTCTCTGTTCGGCCCAGCGTAAAGCTGAACAGCCGTCATTATCCACGTAGTCCAGATTGATATTTTCCACTGTCACGAGGAAGCGCACGATGTCTGTGTGCCCATTGTGCGCCGCCCAGATGAGGGCATTGTCACCGTGAACATCCGTGGTATTGACATCAGCGTTAAGGCTAAGCATAATTCTCACGTGCGCGAGATTATTATTTTTAGCAGAATGAATGAGATACAGCCCGTAGGAGTTCTGGTCAAACCCCTGTTCCGACAATTCTTCTAAAAGAGTATCAAGTTGCTCAGGAGTCAGATTTTCTGAGGTCCCTGTCTTTGCCGAGGCCATGAGATTTTTAGCGCTCGATGCGGAAGCCGGCAGGAACATGGCCCCTGATAACTGATTGCTCAGGTTCGGGGAATGGGTGCCCATGATAGCAAGAACACTCGTAGATAAGGCAATAACCGGTAATGCGTATTTTTTCATGGCTTGCGAAACTGTTTGTGAGTTTTCTGTGGGAACTCTGTCGCTTTTTTGTTTGATGCAGATAACCCGTGTTATGTTGAAAGAATAATGCAGATGAGACGAAAAATCTCATGGAGCAGGGCCCTCTTACCTCTGCTTAGCGGAGGTAAGAGGGAAATCCTGTTTTTATGAGTGAATCATTCTACTGTGAGAATGGAGGGGGAGTGTTACCTTTGGTCAGGGAATCGGAGTTATTCGGCAGCTGTCGCACCGGCTTCATTGAGCATGCGTACAATTTCCGTGTAGCCCTCGCGAGTGGCTAACTGAAGCGGAGTTTGACCGTCATTGTTAGGCTTGTTGACCTCGATGCCGGGCGCTGCCAGCAGGAGGCGTACGCCTTCCACGTTTCCTGCTGCACTGCTGAGAGTAAGCGGCGTCCATCCTCCTAGAACGCAGTTTACATCCGCACCGGCTGCGATGAGCAGGCTGAGTTGCCGTTCGTTGCCCTTATGGAGTGCGGCCATGCAGAGCAAGTGTCTGTAGGAGAACGGGTAGATACCCATCTCTTTGAGCTGCTCTTGAGCTGCTTTGTCTCCATTGGCCGGAGCAGGCGTGCCATCCAGAATATTTACACTGAATTCGTTGAGCATGCGTACAATTTCTGTGTAGCCCTTGCTCTCGGCTATCTGAAGCGGGGTTGTGCCGTCGTTGATAGCTTTGTTGATATCTATACCGGGAGCGGCCAGCAGGAGGCGTACACCTTCCACGTTATGGTAATAGCAGCAATTGGCAAGAGGTGTCCATCCATCATCTCCTGTGGCGTTCACATCCGCACCGGCGGCGATGAGTAGGCGGAGGAGTGTGTTGTTATTGGTATCTGTGGCGTTACAGATAGCCTGATTGTATTTGTCCGGGGTAATTCCCTGCTCTCTGAGCTGCTCTTGAGCTGCTTTGTCTCCATTGGCCGGAGCAGGCGTGCTATCCGGAGTTGCATTTGCATCGTCTCTGTTGAGCAAGCGTACAATTTCCGTGTAGCCATTGTCAGAGGCTATTTGAAGCGGGGTTTGGCCGTTATTGTTAGGCTTGTTGACATCGATGCCGGGCGCTGCCAGTAGGAGGCGTACACCTTCTGTGTTTCCAAGTAGGCAGCAGTTGGTAAGCGGCGTCCAACCATCGGCGCCTGTGGCGTTCACATCCGCACCGGCGGCGATGAGTAGGCGGAGTAATACGTTGTCGTTTTCGCTCGATATAAAACAGATGAACTGATTGTACGCTTCCGTGGGAACACTTAAGGCGGAGAGAATCTCCTGAGCAGTATTCGCATCATAGCCTAATCTGTTATCGGGTGAAATCAGGGCAACTGCTTCTAGGAGTTTGGCACATTTAAACTGCCTGTTCTCGTGTGCAATGTTGTAGGAGGTGGTGCCATCTGCACAGCCCCGGTTGATATCGATGCCAGGGGCGTTTAGCAGGAGGCGCAGGCAAGTAATGTTGCCTTTTATTGCTGCAGTGATGACGGGAGTAGTCCCAATCTTGTTCTGTAGGTTGACATCGATGCCGGGCGCTGCCAGTAGTAGGCGTACACCTTGCTCGTTTCCTTTGACGCAGCAGTTGGTAAGCGGTGTCCAGCCATCAGAGCCAAAGGCGTTCACATCTGCACCGGCGTTGATGAGCAGGCGGAGTAGTGTGTTGTTATTGGTATCTGTGGCGTTACAGATAGCCTGATTGTATTTGTCCGGGGTAATGCCCATCGCTCTGAGCTGTTCCTGGGCAGCTCTGTCATTGTTGTTCAGGGTAGGCTGAGTTACCTTTGCACCTGCTTCGTTGAGCAGGCGTAGAATTTCCGTGTTGCCCTTGCGAGTGGCTATCAGGAGCGGGGTTTGACAGTCATTGTTTGGCTTGTTGACCTCGATGCCGGGCGCTGCCAGCAGGAGGCGTACACCTTCTGTGTTTCCAAGTTGGCAGCTAAAAGTAAGAGGTGTCCATCCATTATTCATAACAGTGTTCGCATTTGCCCCGGCAGCGAGGAGCAGGCGGAGGATTACGTTGTCCTTTAGCTCTGCACAGATGCCGACAAGCTGATTGTAGCCTTCTCTGGGAATACCTAAGGCGTTGAGAATATTCTGAGCAGTATTCGCATCATAGCCTAATCTGATATCAGGTGAAATCATACCAACTGCTTTTAGGAGTACGAGGCAGGCTCTGTGTTCGTTTTCTCTTGCCCGTTCGGTTGCGGTTTTGCCTTCGTTATCGACTAGACTGGTATCGATGCCGGGGGCGCTTAGCAGTAAGCTCAGACAATTGAGTTTGCCGTTTGTTGCTGCGCAGATGAGGGCGGTGTCTCCATTCTCGTTCTTTCGGTTGACCTCGATGCCGGGGGCGTTTAGCAGGAGGAATAGGCCATCGGTGTTACCATAAATACAAACGTTGGTAAGCGGTGTGCAGCCGTCCTCTGCAACTGCGTTCACATCTGCCCCGGCAGTAATGAGGTCGCGGAGGACGCTGTTGTCCCCTTTATCCGTTGCGTTACAAATGGCCGAGTTGTAAGAATTTGGCCAAATGCCCATCACCTGTAGGCGAGCGGTGGCTTCTTCCTGAGCTCTCCGATTAGTGTTTTTAGGTGCGCGCTGTATGCTGTGGGCTCCGGCTTGGCGCAGTATTTCTGCACATTCGGAGAGTTCTTTCTCCTCTGCCCAGCGTAATGCTGAGCGTCCTGCACAATCCACGTAATCCAAATCGATATTTTCTACTGTTACGAGGAAGCGTACGATGTCTGTATGCCCAAGCTGCACTGCTGCGCTTAGGGCACTGTAGCCACCAAAAGCCAAGGAATTGACATCTGTGTTCAGGGCAATCAACGCGCGCACTCGCTCGATATTATTCTTTAATACAGATTCTACAAGCAATACTCCATAGCTGTTTTCGTCATACCCCATTTCTGAGAATTCTTCCCTAAGCGCTTCAAGCCTCTGAGCTTCATTTTCACCTGAGTTTGCTGAAGCTATGAGGCTTTCTCTGTTCGATGCGGAAGCGGGCAGGAACATGGCCCCTGATATCTGTTTACTCAAGGTCGGGAAATGGGTGCTTGCGATTGCAAGAACTCCTGTTGATAAGGTAATTATTGGTAATGCGAATCTTTTCATGGCTTGTAAAATTGTTCAGGTGCTGCTCAGCTGTTCTTTGTTTGGTGTGGATTAGCTGCGTTAGGTTGAAAATAACGTCTTTGAGATAAAAATAGAAAGTAGTAAAGCCCTCTTACCTCCGGCTGGAAGAGGTAAGAGGGCAATTTTGTCTTTATGTGAGAAGCATTTATATTGAGAAGAATGGATGGTTATCTTCAACGACGGTTTCGTACCTGCGCGGCTGTTTTGGCACCGGCACGGCGGAGCAGGTCTGCACACGCATCGTGGTCATTCTGCTGAGCCCATTCCAGAGCGGTTTTACCATCGCTGTCGATAAAGTTGATATCGATGCCTGGCATGTTCATGAGCAGACGGAGGCAAACAATATTACCTTTCACAGCAGCCCAGATGATGGCCGTGTCACCGATACGGTTCGGCTTGTTAACCTGAATTCCCGGTGCCGCCAGCAGGAGGCGTACTCCTTCCTCGTTTTCGTAGAGGCAGCTGTTGGTGAGCGGTGTCCATCCATCATCGCCGGTGGCATTTACATCCGCTCCGGCTTCGATGAGAAGGCGCAGGAGCTCGTTGTTCTTATTATCAGAGGCTTCGCAGATTGCCTGATTGTAGTTGCTCGGGCTGATACCTCTCTCTCGGAGCTGCTCCTGCGCACTTCTGTTACTGCCAGAGGAAGCCGCGGCGTTGCTTGATGTGGTAGTTGCACCGGCTCTGTTGAGCATGCGTACAATTTCTTGGTTGGTTTTTTCTGATGCAATCTGAAGCGGGGTTTTGCCGTCATTGTTGGGCTTGTTGACATCGATGCCGGGAGTTTCCAGTAGGATGCGTACACCTTCCACATTTCCGTACAGGCAGCAGTTGGTGAGCGGCGTCCAGCCATCCGCGCCGGTAGCGTTCACATCCGCACCGGCGGCGATGAGCAGGCGGAGGAGCTCATTGTTTTGGTTGTCTGTAGCGTTACAGAGAGCCTGATTGTAGTTGCTCGGGGTAATACCCATCTCACGGAGCTGATTCTGCGCAGCTCTGTCACCATTAGCAGGAGCAGGAGTGCTATCCGGAGCCGCGGTTGCACCGGCTCTGTTGAGCATGCGTACAATTTCTTGGTTGGCTTTTTCTGATGCTATCTGAAGCGGTGTTTTGCCGTCATTGTTGGGCTTGTTGACATCGATGCCGGGAGTTTCCAGTAGGATGCGTACACCTTCCACATTTCCGTACAGGCAGCAGTTGGTGAGCGGCGTCCAGCCATCCGCGCCAGTAGCGTTCACATCCGCACCGGCGGCGATGAGCAGGCGGAGTAGGTCATTGTTCTGCTGATCGGTAGCGTTACAGATGGCCTGATTGTATTGGCCCGGAGTAATGCCTCTCTCTCGGAGTTGATTCTGCGAAGTTCTGTCACCATTGGCAGGTGCGGGAGTGCTATCCGGAGCGGCGGTCGCGCCGGCTCTGTTGAGGAGGCGTAAAATTTCCTCGTTGGACTGCCTTCCTGCGACTTGGAGGGGGGTGGTTCCACTTCCGTTGGGCTTGTTGACATCAATGCCGGGAGCAGCCAGTAGAAGGCGTACACCTTCCACATTTTCGTACAGGCAGCAGTTGGTGAGCGGTGTCCAGCCATCCGTGCCTACGCTGTTCACATCAGCGCCGGCGGCGATGAGAAGGCGGAGAAGCTCGTTATTCTTATTATCCGTGGCATCGCAGATAGCCTGACTGTAGTTACTCGGGGTAATACCTCTCTCTCTGAGCTGATTCTGTGCAGCTCTGTCAGCATTGGCAGGAGCGGGAGTGTTATCCGGAGCTGAGGTCGCACCGGCTTGGTTGAGCAGACGGATGATTTCAGTGTTGGATTGCCTTGTGGCTACCTGCAGCGGGGTGTCTCCGCCATTGTTGGGCTTGTTGACCTGAATGCCGGGAGCGGCCAGCAGGAGGCGTACACCATCTATGTTTTCATACAGACAGCAGTTGGTGAGGGGAGTCCATCCATCATTGCCGATGGCGTTCACATCAGCCCCTGCGGCGATGAGCAAGCTCAGAAGCTCATTGTTCTTATTATCCGTGGCAGTACAGATAGCCTGATTGTAGTTGCTCGGGGTAATACCCATCTCACGGAGCTGTGCCTGTGCATTTCTGTCACCGTTAGCAGGGGCGGCAGCGTTATCCGTAGCAGCTGCTGCACCAGCTGCATGGAGCAGGCGCATAATTTCCGTGTTCGTCTTACTAGCGGCAATCTGAAGCGGTGTGTCTCCGCTATTGTTGGGCTTGTTGACATCAATGCCGGGAGCGGCCAGTAGGAGGCGTACGCCTTCCACATTTTCGTACAGGCAGCTGTTAGTGAGCGGAGTCCAGCCATCAGTGCCGGTTGCATTTACATCCGCGCCGGCATCGATGAGCAGGCGAAGAAGCTCGTTATTCTTATTATCCGTGGCATCACAGATGGCCTGATTGTAGCCGTCAGGAGAAATCCCTCTGGACCTAAGTTCAGCCTGGGCTGTGTTCATATCCTGAGAGGGGCGAGGAGAAGCCGTGCTACTTGTTGTGGCACCAGCGCCTGCTTGGCGCAGCATGCTGATGATGCCGTTGTTTCGCTTTGTAGTAGCAATCTGAAGCGGCGTGTCACCATCTGCGTTCGGGAAGTTGACGTCTATGCCGGGAGCAGCCAGCAGCAGGCGTATGCCCTCTATGTTTTCATACAAGCAGCAGTTGGTGAGCGGCGTCCAGCCATCTCGGCCTCGCACATTTACATCAGCCCCAGCGGCAATGAGACGGCCAATCAGAGCATTGTTCTGATTATCCGTGGCGTCACAGAGAGCCTGAGTGTACATGTCAGGAGTGATGCCGCTTGCTTGCAGGCTCGCAGCGGCGTCGCTGTTGCCATCGTCTGTGGGCCGTGTCGTGTTACCGGTGCCGCCACGCAGCTCGTTTACGCTTTTACCTCCTGCGGCGCGAAGAATGTTTACCACGTTCTCATGATTATTCTCTGCAGCCCAATCCAGTGCCGTCTTGTTATCGCTATCGATGAAGTTGACATCACTTCCGGCGGCGATGAGAAGATTGGTTCCCTCTACGTTGCCTCGGATAGCAGTGAATATGATGGCGGTGTCGCCTTGTCTGTTCGGCTGATTTACTTGGATGCCGGGAGCCGCAAGCAACATGCGCAGACCCTCTATATTTTCGTATACGCACACATTGATGAGCGGTGTGTACCCATCCTCCGGGGAATAGGCATTTACATCAGCCCCGGCGGCAATGAGAAGTGCAAGCTTTTCGTTGTCGCTATTATCAGAGGCTTTACAGATTTCTTCGCTGTATTGGGCTGGGGCTATTCCCATTGCTCGGAGTTGATCCGCGGCGTTGTTGCTAGCCGTACCCTGAGGGCTTTTACTCTTTCCTGAAGTATTTGCGGAAGGAGATGGTGCCGCAGCTATTGGCATGGATGCCAGTGTGTTTTGTAAGCTCTGGCCGTTGCACATAGCGGAGCTTCCTACGGCAAGGAAACCTGCTGAGAATAGAATGGTAGGTATGGTGTTTTTGTTCATGATTTGTGAGTATTATTTTAGGTTAAAAGAGATTTATCATCGGCCGCCGGCTTCACGGATGAGGCGGGCACACTCTCTGTGGCCTTTGTGGGTAGCCCAGAAGAGCGGGGTCTTGCCGTCTGCTGTAATTTGGTTTACATTAGTATCCGGATGTGCCAGCAGGAGGCGCACAATTTCTATGTGGCCTTCACCGGCTGCAATGCTGAGAGGCGTATCTCGGCTCGTGGCCTGATGGTTGACATCAATGCCGGGCGCAGCCAGTAGCAGCTGTACAACTTCAGTGTGGCCTTTAGAGGCAGCTGCATAAAGCGGGCTGACATTTTCCAATGAAGGGAGGTTAACGTCTATTCCCGGTTCTGCCAGTAGCATACGAACGCTTTCCGGTTTGTTGTTGTGTGCCGCGCCAAACAGGGGCGTGCGGGATGAATCTGATAACTTGTTAACATCTATTCCCGGTGCTTCCAGCAGAAGAGCTAAGCATTCCTCATGCCCGAAAAATGCAGCATTGAAAGCAGGTGTGTAATCTTCAAATGTTGCGTTTACATCTGCTCCGGCTGCGATAATCAGGCTGATGAGATCCGGCTTGTTCTGATCCGCAGCATCACAGAGTACCTGATGATAATTTTCCGGCTTGATACCCATTTCTCTCAGCTGACGTCTGGCGGCTTCTGCAGAGGGGAGTTCTATCATATTGGCACAGGCTATATGGTTTGCCTCACGTGCAATTTGTACAGCCGTGGCTCCGTTATTATCGGTCTGACTGGGATTAACGCCCTGGTGTCCGAGTAGCAGGCGAACACAATCCGTGCTGCCGGAGGCTGCTGCGGCCATGAGCGGGGTCCTTCCATTATTCGTAGCAATGTTTACCTCTATGCCGTCCGCTTCCAGCAACAGGCGTATGGTATCCGTGAGTTTTGCCTCAGCTGCCAGATAGAGAGCGCTGTTGCCATCATTATCCTGAGCATTTACCTTGAGCTGTGGCATGGCCAGCAGCATACTCAGGCAGTCGTTGTGGCCTTTTTCAGCGGCAATACTCAGCGGAGTGTCGCCATTAGTATTGGTTTTGTTAACATCTATACCACGGGCTGCCAGTAGCATGCGTACGCAAGCCTCGTGATTACTGAGGCAGGATTGGTACAGTGCAGTGGCGCCATCGTTATTGCCGGGACGGTTCGGGTCAATCCCTTGTGCTTCCAAGAGCTGTTGTACACACTCGGTCTGATTGGCTTGGCATGCTAAGAAAAGCGGCGTCCCACCGTCCTTACGCGCCCGGTTCACATCGATTCCTCGGGCTTGCAGCAGAATCTGCAGGCTGGTGGTATGGCCGTTCTCCGCGGCTTGGATGAGAGGAGTGGTGCCGGTGGCCTCGTCCCCGATGTTCACATCAATATTGGGAGCTGCCAGCAGAAGTTTCAGGCAGTCTGCATCCTGTTGTTCGCAAGCCAAGTGTAGGGGGCTGCGGTTCTCGGAATTTTGGACGTTCACGTCAGCGCCTGCAGCAATGAGTAGGCGTAATATGCCATATTGACGATTAGTCGCGGCGGTGCAGATGGCAGAGTCGTACCCTGTATGTTCAATTCCCAGCTCGTTCAGCCGGGTGCGAGCCTCGGAGGCTGTTGGCATGGGGGCTCCTGCAGAAAATGCTTGGCGAAGCAGCTCTGCACATTCCGGCCGCCCGTGAGCCATAGCACATTCCATGGCTGTTTTTCCGTCATTATCCACACGGTTGAGATCTACTCCTTCTGTATTAAGCAATAAGCGCAGAGTTTCAATGTGGCCGTTGCAGGCAGCTCGTATGAGCGGAGTATCTCCGCTGTCACTCACCGGGTTGAGATTAATGCCATGGGCAGCTACGAGATGCTGCATGCACTCCGTATGGCCGCTCTGTGCTGCAATGTACATGGGGGTCACATTACCGCTTCTTGCCATGTTTACGTCTATTCCCGGCGCGGCCAACAATGTACGTACGCACTCGGCATGGCCTGCCTGTGTAGCGATGAAAAGCGGTGTAGCGCCATTCACATTCGGCTGGTTTATATTCACTCCGGGAGCAGCGAGCAGGTAGCGCAGGCTCTCGGCGTTTCCTGTTTCAGCAGCGGCATAAACAGCAGTGCATGAGTTTGAGTCCACTTTGTTTAGCTCTATACCGGGTGCTGAAATAAGCCTGTGTATGATTTCTGTATCCCCTTGTGTGGAGGCGATATGGAGAAGGGGGGTGCCTTGTTCGTTGACCTGATTGACGTTGGCCCCAGCTGCTATGAGAAGAGCGGCTCTGTGGGCGTTCTTTTCCATAACCGCTCGGAGTAATTCAGCGTCATAATTCTCGCGGCTGATACCATCTGCCTGCAGTTGGGTGGTTGCTGAGTCCGGGGGGATAACGGGAAGGGAAGGCAGTGCAGGGGCCGCCTCCGCTGCCACGGCGTGCTGCGGTGCTGGATTTAAATAGTGGTATGTTCCGAGAGCTATTGCGGCGCAGCCCAGAATGCACACCCCACTAGCCAGAAGCCGTGTGCTGAGATTCTTTTGTTCTGTCTCAGTCAGCGCTTTCAGCCATTCGTTGGCACTTTGCCAGCGGTGTGTTGGGTCTACACTAAGTGCTTTATCAATGCTTTTGAGCATCTGCTGAGAGTAGCGTGATTCCAGATAGGGAATTGACGTCAGTGGCTGGTAGGGATCTGTGTCGCCCACTCGGCTAATGCAGTCCGGGGGAGCTTGGCCGGTAATTAGGGCATAACAAGTGGCAGCCAGTGCGTATATGTCTGACCATGGACCGAGTTTGCCTAATGAGGAAACCTGTTCAATGGGGGTATATCCTTCAGTTCCCATTCGAGTTGCTGAGCGCTCGCTGATGAACGAACGGGCTGCTCCGAAGTCAATCAATATAGGCGTGGAGTCATTCCTTAGAATGATGTTTGCCGGTTTGATATCTCTGTGCAGAATGTTGCAGGAATGCACATAAGAAAGTGCCTGTAGAAGGTTCAGGAGTATCGGCCTCAGCCAGCCTTCCGACATTTGCTCCGGTGATGGAGCGGCATAGTGAAGCTCTGTCCCTTCTATAAGGGGCATCACGTAGTAGGCGGTACCCAGCGCTCGGAATGCTTTCTCTATCTTTACGATATTGGGGTGCTGCAGGTTGGATATGGTCTGAGTTTCATCAATGAAGCGCTCAAGCGCCCAATTGAAGTTTTTCTCTATCTCTCCGGTACCGGCAGGTACGACGTGGTAATTGGTACTGTTTCTTACGGCGAAGCATGTGGGCATGTTCTCCTTTATTACCACGTCATGATGACTCTCTTTGTCGTATGCCAGATAAGTGATGCCAAAACCTCCTTGGCCCAGTTGTCTTATGATGACATATGAGCCAAGTTGCGTATCCGGAGCAAGGGCTGCTCCATTAACTGCACTATGGGCTGAATCTCGCATTTTATGTTTGTATGAAGTTTGTGTCAGCGAAAGGCTGTTTGTTTTCTAAAATGAGTTGATAACAGTTGCTTTGATTGTTGTTTACAACTGGTTAGCCCGTTTGGCTCCTGCTTCGCGAAGAAGTTGAGCACATACGGTGTTATTTGTGCTTTCTGCCCAATCCAGTGCGGTTTTGCCGTTGCTATCCACATAATTGATATTTATTTCAGGGGCATTCAGCAGTAGACGAATGCACTCAGCTGAGCCCCTTGATGCTGCCCAGCAGAGAGGGGAGTCACCACTTTTATTCTCGAGATTGACATTAATTCCCGGCGCCTCCAGTAGCATGCGTACGCAGTCTGTGTGCCCTTTCTGAGCGGCAATGCTCAGCGCACTGTATCCCTTTTGATTTAATTTGTTAACATCAATTCCGGGCGCTGCCAGCAGAAGGCGCATGCTCTCCCTATGGCCATAGTAGGCCACGTTTGTGAGGGGCGTCCAGCCGTCTTCTGCGTCACAGTTAACATCTGCTCCGTTCGTGATGGCTTGGCGAATCTTGTTATTATCACCGTTATCAGTGGCGGTGCAGAGCATTGTATTTGCTGCTGCGTTATTTGCTGACGATGTTCTAGTTTTATGTGAGGCAAGCACCTCTTCAGCGGTGTGGGCCCCGGCGTTGCGGAGAAGTATGGCGCATTCGTTATGGTTATTCTCTAAAGCCCAGTCGTATGCAGTTTTTCCGTTTTCGCTAATGAAGTCCAGTTTAATGCTTGGTACTCTCAACAGAGCTTGCAGCGCTTCTGCATTTCCATTTGCTGCTGCCCATATGAGGGGGGTGTGACCTGCACTATTTCTGCTATTGACATTTATTCCGGGGGCCTCCAGCAGCAGGAGAACGCAGTCTTCATGTCTGTTGGCTATGGCATGTATGAGCGCCAAGCTGCCTTTGTCATCACATTCGTTTACTCGGATGCCGGGGTGAGAGAGCAGCAGGCGTAGGCAATCAGCATGTCCTTTAACCGCGGCTATTGATAGTGCGCTATTGCCCTGACCATCCGAGGCATTCACGTTGAGATTAGGCGCATTCAGAATAAGCCTCAAGCCTTGTAGATTATCGTAGAGGCAGAGTTTTGTCAGCGGTATCCAGCCGTCACTTGCTCTGCTGTTGACATCTGCTCCGGCGTTGATGAGCAGGGCTAGTTTCTCGTTGTCACTGCTGTTAGCGGCTTTGCAGATGGCCTCATTGTACTGGCTCGGTGAAATCCCCATATTTTGCAGTCTTCTCCGGGCCTCATCTCTATCGCAGTTGATTAGTTCTGCATTAATGGCAGGCGGAGTTGTTCTTTGTCCACCTGCTGCACGAAGAAGCTCAGCGCATTCCTCATGGTTGTTTATAGTGGCCCAATCATAGGCTGTTTTGTTATCGCTGTCAATGAAGTTTACCTCGATGCCGGGCACTGCCAGCAGCAGGCGCAGGCATTCTGTGTGTCCTTTCACAGCCGCCCAGATAATGGCTGTATCACCAGATTTGTTGGGCTGGTTAATTTTAATGTTAGGAGCTGCCAGCAGCAGGCGCAGGCCTTCAGAATTGTCTAGCAGACATACGTTTGTGAGAGGCGTCCAACCGTCTTCTCCATAACAGTTTACATCTGCCCCGGCGCTAATAAGTAGGCGAATTTTTTCGTTGTCGGAGTTATCTGTGGCTTTACAGAGTTCGGCGTTGTAATTGCTTTCAGTAATTCCTGCTTCCAGTAGCTTTGCTTTGGCTTCATCTGCTGAAGTCTGCTCGTTGCTGTCTTGGTCATTGGAGGCCGTCTTTCCACCATTGTTGCGGAGGAGCTGCACACATTCAGTATGATTGTTCATAACGGCCCAATCATAGGCTGTCTTTCCTTCACCATCAATGAAGTTGACGTTGATGCCAGGCGTAGCCAGTAGGAGTCGTAAGCCATCGGCATCGCCATTGAACGCTGCACAGATGATAGCGGTGTCTCCTCGCCGGTTCGGTTTGTTCACATTTATTCCCTGAGCTGTCAGCAGTAATCGCAACCCGTCGATATTTCGCCTTGAACAGACTATGGTGAGGGGGGTCTGGCCATTGCCTAAATCACAGTTTACATCCGCTCCTGCACTAATAAGAAGACGAAGTTTTTCGTTGTCTGAGCGCATAGTCGCTAAGCCGAGTTCATCGGTGTAATTGCTTTCAGTAATTCCTGCTTCCTGCAATTGTGCTTTAGCTTCATCCGCAGAAATCAGCTCACAGCCGCCTCGAACGTCGTTAGCTGTTTTGCCACCATTGTTGAGGAGGAGCTGCGCGCATTCTTCATGATTATTCTCAACGGCCCAATCATAGGCCGTCTTTCCTTCTTTATCAATGAAGTTGACGTTGATGCCAGGCACCGCCAGCAGGAGTCGCAAGCCTTCGAGATGGCCACGGAACGCTGCCCAGATGACGGCGGTGTCTCCATGCCGGTTCTGTTTGTTCACATCTATTCCCGGAGCGTTCAGCAGTAATTGAAGCCCGGTGAGATTTTTGTTTGAACAGACATAGGTGAGTGGTGTCCACCTATTCCTCATATCATAGTTTACATCCGCACCCGCAGCAATCAATAAGCCTAGGACTTCGTTGTCGTTACTTCTTGCCGCTTCTCCGAGCTTTGTGTTATAGTCCTCTTCACTTATGCCCAGCTCGGCAAGCCTTTCTCTGGCGGCGGTTTTAATCTGTTCTTCTTGTGGTTTTGGTGCAGGCTGTGGCTCAGCCGGCTCGGTGGGCGGCTCTTTGACTTTGTCTGCCAGTTGGCCATAGTAGTACCATGCGCCGCCGCCTGCTGTGGCAATCAGCGCAGCAATCGCCGCTGTCGCAGCAAATGTGCCTCCGGAAGAGCTTTTTTTCATGCGCTCCGGTGAAATTGCTGCTAACCATTCATCTGCAGTCTGCCAGCGTTTGCTAATGTCCATGCGCAGAGCCTTGTCGATGGTCTTGAGTAGTTCGCGGGGAAAACGTTTGCGCAGCGAGGCGTCTGTGCTGAGCGGTATGTACGGATCCGTGTTATACACACGGTTGAGTGAATCCGGTACAGTTTCCTCCCTGAGGAGTTTGTAGCAGGTTGCTCCGAGGGCGTACAAATCTGTCCACGGACCACAAGTTCCGTTTGGTGTTACCTGTTCGATGGGGCTGTAGCCTGGTGTTCCTACTAGTGTCGCAGAGCGTTCGCTGATGTATGAGCGAGCCGCTCCGAAATCTATGAGAATAGGGGTTTCATCATCTTTTATAAGGATGTTCGCGGGCTTCAGGTCGCGGTGCATCACGCCCTGTGAGTGCAGGTATGAAAGTGCGGAAAGTATCTGCCGAAGAATGGACAGAAGTTTTTTTGCGTTAATCTGTGATGAGGTTTTGAATACGTTGGAAAGTGACTCACCCTTTACATACGGCATTACATAGTAGGCTGTTCCCAGTGCCTTGAACGCACGGAGAATCTTCACGATATTCGGGTGAGAGAGTTTATTGATGGTTTGAGCTTCATCACAGAACCGCTGAAGCGCCCAGAGGTAATTTTCTTCGGGTTCTCCATCTCCATGTGGACGAATGTACAGAGAAGTATCTGTTCGGAAAGCGAATACAGAGGGGAGGTTTTCTTTGATGACAACATCGCAGTTGTTGAAGTTGTCTCGTGCAAGGTAGGTGATACCGAAGCCTCCCTGACCGAGCTTGCGGATGATGGTATACTCTCCCAGCTCTGTTCCTGAAGGAAGAGCCATACTGTTGACCATTTCCGTGGCGCCTTTGTTCATGATGATTTGAGTTTTAAATAATTTGGAGAAAAGTGGTGATGAACGGCAGAATTAGTTTGCACTCTGTCTGTCTGCGAATTGGCGGAGAAGGGCTGCGCATTCCTCACAGCCGTTAGACTCAGCCCAGTTAAGCGCGTTTTGGCCATTATCTGATTCGGCGTTGATATCTATGCCCGGTTTAGCCAGTAGTAATTCTACTGCTTCCTTATATCCCATACTGGCTGCGAGAATGAGCGGTGTGTCATTGTTAGAAGTCCTATAGTTGACGTCCACTCCTTCTGCATTCAGTAGAACCCGTAGGCAATCCAGTTTGCTTGACTGAATGGCTACAATCATGGCCTCTCCATAAATCTTAGGGGGTATCCCACTGATGGAGAGTAGGTATTCAAGAACTTCAAGCTTTTGATTATTAATAGCTGTAATGATAAGATTCTGCCCATCGGGGGTCTGTGTGTTGATGTCCACACCTGCCGCGATGAACAGTTTTACCATGTTCAATTCGTCTCTCTGTATCGCTCGAATCAAGCTTTCAACGTACATGGATTCTTGATATCCCTTTCGTGTAAGCTCAGCACGGGCGCTTTCTATGCTTGTATTGGAATCAGTATTTGTAACGGAATCATCGCCTGAAATAGAGGGGGCAACTATATCGTCGGGTGATGTAGTAGAGCTAGGCTGTTTCCATGTATGGTAATACCAGTATCCTGCGCCCATTAGTGCAATCGCACTAATGGTGACAGCGGATGTTGCCAGAAAACGTCCTCCGGAGGGTTCACCGGCAGGATTTTCTTTACTGAGGGCTGCCAGCCAAGCTTCAGCGGTTTGCCAGCGCTGCTTTTCCTTTTTCTTCAGCCCCTTATCAATACATTTAAGGAAGTGGAGGGAGAAACGATCACGCAGTTCTCGCATGGAGGCGAGAGGTACGTAAGGGTCGTTCCTTTGCACGCGGTTCAAGGAGTCAGGCGGCGTATTTCCTGTGATAATTCTATAACAGGTGGCGGCAAGTGCGTATATGTCTGTCCACGGTCCAATTCTTCCCTTCGTGGCAGACTGCTCAAGTGGTGAGTAGCCCGGTGTGCCTACTCGAGTGCATGACTGTTCACTAACGAAAGAACGAGCAGCGCCAAAATCAATCAGGATGGGTGTTTTATCTCTTTGTAAGAGAATATTATGCGGCTTAATGTCCCGATGCAGGATTTTTCTGTTGTGGAGGTACGCCAGAGCATCCAACAATTCGCGCAATACCGGAAGTAGCCACACTTCAGTCAGTTTTTCCGGTATCGGGCAGGCCTTGTGCAGCGGCGCTCCCTCAATTTCCGGCATCACATAGTAAGCCGTTCCCAATGCCTTGAAGGCTCTGATTACCTTAACAATGTTCGGGTGTGATAATGATGCAATCGTCTTTGCTTCCTCAATGAAGCTATCCAGCGCCCAGTTATAGTTTCGAGAAGCTTCTCCGTCATCGTTGGGTTCTATCTTCATAGTGATGTCCCTACGATGAGCAAAGGCGCAGGGGAGATTCTCTTTGATGACTACCACCTGATTGTTCTCAGGGTCATGCGCTCGGTAAGTAATGCCGAATCCACCTTGTCCAAGTTTATGTATGATGCGGTACGTCCCAATTTCCATTCCAAGCGGGAGAGAGATGCCGTTGTTTATTCCTGGGGACGTCTTATTCATATAAGCAAAGTTTGTGTATCAGATGATTATGTGGGATTGGAGCTCTTTGTGTGTTGACTTGTGATTTTGTCGTATCGGTTATATAATCTTATAATATATGAATGATTTTGCTTGGTGTGGAGGAGATGAAAAACACTGAGTGATGCCATTTTCTCTGACCTCGGTCATGTTACCATACTTTATACCCTCTGTAAAGCTTTTTGCCTGACGTGAAGATCCTTATCTATGGGGAAAAACGTCATTATTTCTAATGACACGGCTTCTACCCGTTTTGTTGAAATGAATATAAAAAAAATACCTCCTTTGTGTCATTAGTGCACAAAGGAGGCTGTTGTGTAGTTTGTTTGATTGTTTTAGTTTGTTCCGTAGCGTGCTGAGGCGCCGAGTTGTTCCTCAATACGCAACAGTTGGTTGTATTTGGCCAGTCGGTCAGCACGCGAGAGAGAGCCTGTCTTAATCTGCCCGGCGTTCGTGGCTACTGCGAGGTCTGCAATGAAGGAATCCTCCGTTTCTCCGCTGCGGTGGGAGATGACGGCGGTGTATGCATTCGTTGTGGCAAGGCGCACGGCTTCAAAGGTTTCACTGAGGCTGCCTATTTGATTGAGCTTCACGAGGATGGAGTTAGCAACGCCGGCCTTAATGCCTTTGCGCAGGAAGTCCACATTAGTCACGAAGAGGTCATCACCAACCAACTGGCATCTCTCGCCGAGGGCTCCGGTAAGCAGCTTCCATCCATCCCAATCGTTTTCGGCGCAGCCGTCTTCGATGGAAATGATGGGGTAGCTTTCTATCAGTCCCTTGTAGTAGTCTGTCAACTCTGCCGCTGTCAACTTGTCGCCGCTGCTCTTTTTGAAGACGTACAGGCCACTTTCGGCATCGTAGAATTCAGAGCTTGCCACGTCCAGTGCAAGGCTTACCTCCTCGCCGGGCTTGTAGCCGGCGTTCTCAATGGCTGTCATGATGACATCCAACGCTTCATTAGCGCTCTTCAGGTTTGGCGCGTAACCGCCTTCATCACCCACGGCTGTGCTCAGTCCTTTCTTTCGGAGCACAGCCGCTAGGGCGTGGAATACTTCTGCGCCGCAGCGCAAGGCTTCGCGGAATGTCGGCAGGCCGCGTGGTACTATCATGAACTCCTGAAAGTCTATGGGGGCGTCCGAGTGGGCTCCGGCATTTAACACATTCATCATCGGGACGGGCAGAATGTGCGCATTCGGGCCGCCCAGATAGCGGTACAGCGGCTGTCCTGTGGCCTGCGCCGCTGCTCTTGCGGTGGCTAATGAGATGGCCAGCACGGCATTGGCTCCCATGCGAGATTTATTCGGCGTTCCGTCCACCTCTCGCATGACTCTGTCAACTGTTATCTGCTCTCTTGCATCTAGGCCGATAAGGGCAGGGGCCAAATCCTTGTTCGCGTGCGTCACAGCCTGCTGTACGCCCTTGCCGCGGTAACGGCCTTTGTCGCCATCCCGTAGTTCGCAGGCCTCGTGCTCTCCTGTGGATGCTCCGCTTGGTACGGAGGCTAACCCTACGATGCCGCTGCTCAGCTGCACCTCTGCTTCCACTGTCGGATTCCCGCGGGAGTCCAGTATCTCCCGCGCCGTGATTTTAGCGATGCTTGCGTTCATTGCTTTCTTCCTTTCTTTATTCGTGTTAGTATTTGCTAACTTTGATGCGCTCAGTTTATCACGCGTTCAGATAAAAGGCAAGCATAAAAGTAAGAAAAGACTAACTTTTTGTAATAATGATTGATAAATGACGGATAATCAATCATCCAGAAGGGCACGGAAAGAGGCGATAGCATCCTCACACTGGTCTTCTGTGAGAGGCGTTTTCATGAGCTTATCGTAGTCTACGAACTCATAAAGACGCTGAGGAATTTCACCGATGAAGCAGGAAGGCTGGCAGCGCTCCTGCTGGCCGTAGCGGGTGCGGTGGGCGCAGTAGGTCATGGTGAGGCGCTCACGGGCGCGAGTGATACCCACGTAGAAGAGGCGGCGCTCTTCGTCCAGATTGCCTTCATCCACGGAGCGTGTGTGTGGAAGGAGTCCTTCCTCCACACCGACGATGTATACCTGCGGGAACTCCAGCCCCTTGGCTGCATGCATGGTGATGAGGCACACGCCGCTTTTGGCTTCGATGTCGTCATCATCACGCTCATTATCAAGGTTTATCTTGGAAAGAAAATCCGTGAGTTTTGCTCCGGGAAGCCAGAATTGGCGCAGCGCGCTCTTGATGTCATCAATGGCGGATTGCCGGCGGTTCTTTTCTTCCTCGGTCTTGCAGTTTTTGGAGATGTATTCCTCGTACTGGGTTTCCTTGAGGAAATCGGAAAGGATGTCCACGAAGGGGCGCTCACTCAGTGAGAACTCAGTACCATAGCGAGTGACGAGCTCGGTGAAGGCCTCAATACTGTTCTGGGAGCGGGTGGAACATTCGGCAAGGAAAGAGATATCCAGCAGGGTGGCCCAGATGCTTTTTTTGTTATCACGGCTCCAGTCAATAGCAAAGGAAGCGGTGTTAGCGCTGATGCCACGGGGCGGCGTGTTCAGTACGCGCAGAAGGTGGAGGTCCGCATCCGGGTTATCCATCATTTGCAGATAGCTGATAAGGTCTTTCACCTCTCGCCTATCAAAGAAGCTCTTGGTGCCGACCATACGATAGGGAATATGGCGTTCGCGCAGGGCCATTTCCAGAGCTCTGCTTTGGGCATTGGCGCGGAAGAGCACGGCGAAGGCCTCCCACGGCAGGCGGTCGCGCAGGTGAATCTGCTCAATCTCGTCCGCCATGAACTCGGATTCCTCTTCCGGGCCGGGCATGGCGAGCAGGCGCACGGGGTATTCGCCCACCTTGTTCGTACGGAGTGTTTTGTCGCGGCGGCCGGCATTGTTACGGATGAGAATGTTCGCGCAGTCTAGCACCTGTTTGGTACAGCGGTAGTTTTCTTCCAGCTTAATGACGGTGGGGTTCGGGAAGAAGCTCTCGAAATCCAGAATGTTCGAAATTTGTGCACCTCGCCAGCCGTAGATGGATTGATCATCATCACCCACCACGCATACATTGTGCTCTGGGCCAACTAGCTGGCGCAGAAGGCTCATCTGCAGGGAGTTTGTGTCCTGGAACTCATCCACGGTGATGTATGAGAAGCGCCTGTTCCATTTATCATGCACATCCGGGTAGCAGCGCAGTAGGCGCTCGGTGAGGATAAGCAGGTCATCAAAGTCTACAGCGTTCTGCGCTTTGAGCTCCCGCTGATAGGCTCCGGCCACGGCGGAAATGAGAGAATCTTCTATGGCATTGTGATCCAGCCCGAGATTGCGCACCCGAGAGTATTCCGTGATGACTTGTGCCGGTTCCAACTTTTCGCGGCGGGCACCATATTCCATGATGAGGCGTTTAAGCAGGCCGCTCTGGTCGCTGCCTGTATAGATGGAGAAGTTTTCTTTATAGCCGAGTCTGCCGATGTCTTGGCGCAGGATGCGCACGCAGAGTGAGTGGAAGGTGCACACCGTCATCTTTCGGGCTGCCTTGCGGTCCACTAGGCCCGCCACTCGGTCTGCCATTTCATTTGCGGCCTTGTTTGTGAAGGTGAGCGCGAGAATGCCGGCGGGGTTCACGCCTTTGTCTATCATATTTGCGATGCGGCAGGTAACGGTACGAGTTTTCCCTGTGCCTGCACCTGCAAGGATGAGCACGGGGCCGTTCAGCGTCTGCACAGCCTGTCGCTGTGCTGCATTTAAGCTATTGATGTCAAATTTCTCTGCCATAATTGTACCATTTTGCTGCCATGAAGCGGCTGGCTATGCTAGCATATTTTGACCGTAACGGCAAGAACAAAAAACCTCAGCTCATCGAGCTGAGGTTTTCGAGTTGCGGGAGTAGGATTTGAACCTACGGCCTTCAGGTTATGAGCCTGACGAGCTACCAGACTGCTCCATCCCGCGATTTTGTTTATTCTTGCTCCCAGTAGGGTGCGAGGCAATGTTAGCTTATTTTTTTGTGAATGTCAAGCAAATTTTGTAAAAAAGTGATTTTTTTTACAAAATTAGGTCAATTTCAGTATTGAGCTGGGTGATTGCGGGCATGCCGAGGATGGTACGGGCCCTAGGGTGGCCAAGTTCTGCTGCGTTGATAAGCCAGCCGCGCGCCAGTGCAGGGTGAGCCGGCACACCGGTGCCTTCAGCAAAGCAGAGGGAGAGGCGATAAGCAGCCTCGGCGGAACCCTGCATGGCAGCATAGCGGATGTAGGTGACGGCTTCGCGGGCGTCTCTGGGTGATTTGTTCAGATAATGCTCACCGAGCTCAAGCTGGGCGTGCATGTGGCCGGCGTCTGCCGCTTTTCTGTACCATTTTCGGGCATTTTCCGAATTGGGTTGGGTGCCGAGTCCATTTGCATAGCAGGCACCGATGGCTGCCGCTGCTCGTATTTCTCCTTTTTCTGCTGCAAGGAGAAGCCAGTGAAATGCTGCCCGGTGGTTTCGCGCCGCATCTCTGCCAAGCAGGAGGCGCACGCCGTATTCATAGCAAGATTTTGCATCCCCTGTGTTGGCTAACGTGGCCAGCTCTTCTGTACTTTTGCGGCTACTGCAGCCGCAGGACAGCACGGCAATACCAGAGGCTACTAGGGCAAACAGGAAAAGTTTTCTCGAGATGTTCATGTGAAGTAGCGGCGCTGTTTTGCTGTGATATTCATGGCCAGCTTTTCCATAATGGCGAGCATGTCTTCCCACACGGCGCGTCTGGCTGTAATGGTGTCATTCCGCAGTAGGTAGCTAGGGTGGTATGTCACGCGAGTGGGGATACCTTGGCAGTCAAACCAGCGCCCACGCTGGCTTGCTACGCTGGAGGCATTTCCCAGCAGTCCTCTCGCGGCCGTTCCGCCCAGACACAGAATGATGGCCGGACGAATGGCCCGGATTTCAGCCTGAATGATGGGAAGACATGCCGCGATTTCCTCATCGCTTGGAGCACGGTTGGCGGTGTGCTGCTGCGGGCCGAGGGAAGGGCGAAACTTGCAGATGTTGGAGATGTAGACCTCTGAGCGGCTGAGGCCCATTGCTCTGAGAATTTGGGTGAGCTTTTGGCCGGCGGGGCCTACGAAGGGCTCCTGTTGCAGCTCTTCTTCATAGCCGGGTGCTTCTCCTACGAGCATAAGACGGGCGTGGGGGGAGCCGGTGGCAAATACCATGGTGTCTCGCAGGGTACCGAGGGCGCGTGCGGCGCGCCAAGTGAGTGCTCTTTCCTTTAGCCAAGCTAATTTTTCCTCCACTGTTTGTAGTACGGGCGCCGCTGATGATGCGGGTGCGGCAGCTGCGGTTAATGGAGTTTCCGGGGGGGCGGCTTGCACAGGCTTAGGGGGTGAGCCTGTGCGAGCTGCCTGCATCCAGCTGCGCAGAATGGCTCGGGCGTTCTCATCCACCATGATGGTGGTCTGCCCACGCTCGGGCAGGTGACTGAGGGCCTCGGTGGCCAGCTGGCGTAATGTTGGCATGCTGTTAGCTTACTGATAAAGTTTTGTGGCGGGCTTATAATATGCCTGGGCGGAGCTGATAGCAAGCAGTTGGCGTGTCAGTCTGAGCCTATTTTTGTGGCATATTTCTGGCTCACATAAAGCTGTAGGCATCAATATCCAGCGTGATGGTGATATCTTCTCCTGCATTCAAAGCCGCAATTTCTCGAGAGACGATATCTGCCACGGTGCGGGCACTGAGCGCATTCAGGGTGCACTGGTAGCGAAATTGACCATGTGCTTTTGCAATGGGAGCCGGTGCCGGTTCTGTCATTTCCACACCTTGCGGTAGAACTGCCAGCAACCGTTTGTGCAAGGTGCGCAGGGAAAAATCTGCCAGTTCTTCCTGCTGTGAGCGTACCGTGAGTACAGCGAGGTGGCGGAAGGGAGGGAAGTTGAACTGCCTGCGCAGGCCTAGCTCGTTTTCAGCGAATCCGTCCGTGTCATGTCGACGGGCATATTGAATGGCGGCGGCATGCGGGGTGAAGGTTTGAATAATTACCTCACCATCGATATCGCCGCGCCCCGCCCGTCCTGCCACTTGTGTGAGCAGCTGGAAGGTGCGCTCGGCGGCGCGAGGATCAGGTATGCAGAGGCCGAGGTCCGCATTAAGCACACCCACAAGGGTGACTCCTGGGAAATCCAAGCCCTTGGAAATCATTTGTGTACCTAGAAGGATATCAATGCGGTGTGCGCGGAAGTCAGCCAGAATGTCACGCAGGGCATTCTTTCTTGCTGCCACGTCAGCATCCACTCGCTGCAGCCGTGCTTTGGGGAAACAATTGCGCAGCACGCGTTCCACTTTTTGGGTGCCGTAGCCTTCCAGCAGAATGTTGTTCTCACTGCATTCGGGGCAGCGGCGTGGTACCACGGCGCGGAAGCCGCAGAGATGACAGATGAGGCGATTTTCTGTGGCGTGGTAGGTGAGGGGCAGTGCGCAGTGCTCACAGGTAACCACGTGACCGCAATCCGGGCACTGCAGGGCACGGGCAAAGCCGCGGCGGTTCAGCAGAAGTATGGTCTGCTCTCCCTTGTGCAAGCGGTCTTCGATGGCCATTCTCAAGCGCTCTGAGAGTATGCCGAGATTACGCTTGTCTTTGGGCTCCGTGCGCATGTCCAGCACGCGGGTGAGGGGCAGGCGCTGGCCGTCTGCGCGCTTGTCCATGCGCAGCATTTTATATTTGCCGCAGTTGACGTTGTGTAGGCTTTCCAGTGAAGGCGTGGCGGAGCCCAGCACCACGGCGGCCCCTTCCATGTGAGCCCGCAGCACGGCGAGGTCGCGTCCGTGGTAGCGGGGCGCATTTTCCTGTTTGTATGAGGAATCGTGCTCCTCATCCACGATGATGAGGCCAAGATTCTGCACGGGAGCAAAGAGGGCGGAGCGGGGGCCAATAGCTATTCTTGCTTTTCCCCGGTGGATGGCGTGCCATTCATCAAAGCGCTCACCATCACTCATGGCACTGTGTAAAATGGCTACCGCTCCCGGAGCGTCCGCAAAACGGCTCTTGAAGCGTGCCATGGTTTGAGGCGTGAGTGAGATTTCCGGCACGAGGATTAGAACGCCCCGGCCGCTTTTCATTACATGTGCTGCCGCCTGCAAGTACACCTCCGTCTTACCGGAACCGGTTACTCCCTGGAGCAGGAGGGGCTTGCTGTGCTCGCTGTCACAGGCAGAGATAATATCAGAGAGAGCTGCTTCTTGTTCCTCATTCAGATTCAGCGGGGATGATTGGACAAACTCTTCATTGCCCGCGGGGTCTCGGTGTACGGCTTCTTCCTCGATACGGATGAATCCTTTGTTCTCCAGTGCATGGCATGCGTTCAGAACGGCTGAGCCACCGAGGTCCGCCACGGGCTCTCGCTTGCTTTCGCCTGCATGCAGGTACCGCAGAACGGCGGCCTGACGCGGAGCCCTGGCGTTGATTTTGTTCAAAGTGTCGTCATCCGGCCACTTAAGGAGTACTGCTACTTTTCTCGTTTTTTCCTCATGGCGTTCGCGGCGCACGGGCTCGGGCACGATGCAGCGTATCATCTGCTCCACGGGTACCGCGTAATATCGCGCGGCCCATTCTGCGAGATCCATTAACACTGGGCTCACTGCCGGGGTGTCATCTATCAGGCGGGAGAGTGGTTTCAGTCGGTGGCTCCATTCGGCGTCCGGCTGGGTAAGATTAATGACAGTACCCGTGGTGGAACGGCTTCGCAGCGGTACTTCAACGCGGCTGCCACGCGTCACGCCCTGCATGCTTTCCGGTATGGCGTAGTCCAGCACCATATCATTCATACCGTCCACCAGAACTCGGGCGGCCCGGCGCATGCTATCATCCTGAAAGAGGGCCTGCTGCATGGCCTATCGGGGTTCAGAGGAACTCAGCTCTCTTCATCCAGTTCTTCAGAAGAGAGTATATGCACGACAACCTTTGCGCCGGCTTTTTCTCCGGCGGCTTTCGCCAGCGAACGGATGGCGGACGCTGTCATGCCATTGCGGCCGATGATGCGGGCTATGTCACCGGGCTCCAGTACCAAACGGAATCTCAGCAGCTTTTCTTCCTCATTGGCGGCGACGCGCAGCTGGGCCTGCTCCGGGGACTTGATTAGCGGGCAGACAACGGCGAGGAGATATTTGCTGATGGATTCGGTAAGCTTCTGCATGAATAGTGCTCGGTGTTAACTCGTACCGATGATATGCCAAAAATCATCTGTTGTCAAGAGCCCACTGTGTGTGTCAATTTTCCGCTGAAATAAAGAAAAAAAACGGTTTTGTGTCATGCTTGCAAAAAAAACTTGCGTACACCGGAGCTCTGCGGTAGCATAATGTCATGCACATTCTGTGTGCCGTCATCAGGGATGGGTGGCAGAGTGGTTTAATGCAGCGGTCTTGAAAACCGCCGAAGGTTTATCCCTTCCGTGAGTTCGAATCTCACCCCATCCGCTTCCTCTAAACCCCGCCGATTTTTCGTCGGCGGGTTTTTCTTTTCTTGTCTGTTCTGTTTGATAATAACTAGAAAAGTGCGTTAATTTTCTGTGTTTGCAATCTTTTGACTTGAATTATTAAGAAAAGTTTGATATTAAAAATTTGGTTTTAACCAACCAATGTTCAGAATTATGAAAAAAAACACCATTCTCGCACTTATTCTTGCCGCCCCTGTAATGGCCGGCGAGGCTCCCGTACCGATGACTCTGATTGAGGCTCCCACCGCAGCTCCTGCCGTTTCCGGTCAGTGGGCTTTGGAGGTGGCCGGTGTACACACATGGGCCATGGCTGATGCCGAGGACCTGTTCCACAATATCAACTCTTGGGGTGTTGACGTGACTGCTGTATACAATGTGAACAGCAATTGGGCCACCACTCTTCGCTTCTCCTGGTCTCAGGGCAGCGGCCGCTATTTCGCTGATTATGGTCCCAACGAGACTGAGGTAGATAAGCTTGATATCACCAATTGGTCCATCACTGCCGGTGTGCGCTACACCGCTCCTATTACTGAGAAGCTCTCTTGGTATGCCGGTGCTAATCTTGGCTGGGGCCGTACCGAGATGAGCTATACTTATGGCAGTGAGATTTATCCGGACGAAGCCGGTAAATGGGATGCTGATGATATCGGTCTCTCCTACTCCGCTGAGGTGGGTCTTAAGTATAACATCACCCCGAAGGTCTATGCCACCGGCGCTGTGGGCGTGCGCGGCATGTGGACAACCCCCAACTGGGAGGATGACCCTCGCTCTGATCAGCAGTTCGGTGTAAGCGTGAGCGCCGGCCTTGGTTGGCAGTTCTAATGCTCTAAACATCATAAAACAATACGAGGTGGGGTCTTTCGGCCTCACCTCATTTTTTTATGCAAATCAGGGCGCAGAGATTGCATAAAAGAGAAACCCGCCATGCTGATTAAGGCATGGCGGGTAAGAGAGAGAAAAGTAAGTGATTTTACTCAGCACCGGGGGCTATGTAGTCTTTGCCGCAGTAGCGGTCCTGAATGCGGCGCGGGCTTTCCTTCATATCCACAAGAACGAGGCAATCTAGCGTGCCACCGAAATCATTGTCAATACCAAAGGAAAGCATTTTGCCACCGAGGCGCAGGTACTGGCGCAGTAGCACAGGTATGCTCTTGCCATCCGGTTCCAAGTCTGCCACCATGGAGGAAAGCAAGCGCAGCTCGGAGAGAGCGGTGGGTACAAGGCGGGCATCCTCGCTGAGTAGCTCGGTGCCTGTGGGAGGGTAAAGGGCTTGAACGTCACCGGTCAGCTCAGTATTCATGCAGTGGGCTTTCAGGTAGGAAAGCATCAACGCACGGGAGGCCGGCTGATATTCGCCGGAAATGCTCACGGTGCCGTACAGATAACGGTATTCTTTGTGGCGGGCCAGATAATGGCCAATACCCATCCAGAGAGTGTCTAGTGAGGCAGGGTGGCGCTGGTAATCCTTACAGATGAAAGCTCTGCCCATTTCCAGACCGTGAGCTATGATGGATTGAAATTTATCGCCGAAGCGGAAAAATTGAGAGTTGTATACGCCCTTGACGCCCTGAGACTTCAGTATTTTGTCCGTTCGGCCCATGCGATAGGCACCGGCGAGTCGGTTGGCATTTGAGTCCCACATGATAAGGTGGGTGTACGTCTTGTCAAATTCGTCCAAATCGCAGGAGGTGCCGGAGCCTTCGCCGACGGCGCGGAATGTATGCTCGCGCTGAATGCCGATTTCCCGCATCATGTGCGGAATCTGCTCAGCCTGTGCGGCATATACTTTAAGGCCGCCGGAGGTCTCCGCATATAGGCAATCTGCTGGCAGAGCGTTAATTTCAGCTTTTAGGGTTTCTGCAGGAGCGCTTAATTCGATTTCCTGCATTTCTCGGGGGGCTGTAGCAGCTTGTTCTTCCTTGCGCGGATAGCGTTGTAGCATGCTGCTGAGGCGGAGATAATCGGAGAGAGAGTCGTCATTCTGAGTCATAGCGATGGTGGCGGGAGATATGGCTCGCCCAAGCCTAATGGTATGGCGCATACGCCCATCACGCAGAATTTCGCGAGCCAGAAAGTTTGAGCGGATGCCTTTATTGATAATGGAAATAAGCTGGAAGAAGATGCCGGTGCGACCGGAGATGTGCATGGGGACGACCGTGGCCCCGGTCTTGCGGATGATGCTGGAGATATTTGCCTGCCAAGGGTCATCAATCACGCGGCGGTCTTGGTGAGAGTACGTGGCGGCTGAGCCGCTGGGGAACACGAGAATGCAGTGCCCACCCTTCAGCCAGCGCAGAATCTCGCGCATGCCCGCCATGTTCGCGCGTTTGGCAGCTTCGCCACCGTACACGTCCACCATAATCTCGTATGGCACCATGCCGCGCACGCATTGCAGGAACTCATTCACCACAATTCTGATATCTTCTCGCACACGCATGACAACATCACCGAACATCAGGCCATCGGACATGCCGTGGGGGTGGTTGCATACAATGACGCAGGGCCCTTCTTTCGGAATGTTTTCCAAGCCGGTGAGGTCATAATTCAGGTTGAGGTATTTACAGGCGAGCTTAAAGAAGTTTTCTTTACTTCCTGCCTCCCAATCATCTTCAATATGCGCATGTGCTACATTCAGCGCATGCAGCCCCAAGCGTTTCTCTGCCCAGAGTACGAGCCACTTAGGTAACTTGTCTCCACCCTTGATGAGCTTAGTAAGGTCGGTAATCTTTTCTCGCTTGGAAGTACTCACTGCGGTATCTGCGTGTTATTTCATACAGTCTATCATAAATATCCGCTTGAGTCAAACAGGAATTGGCTCAAACTGAGCATTTAATCCACTCGGTAAACACTGCTGAGTGCCACCTCAAACGCACGCAATGTGCTGGCCGCAGAGGCTATGCCTTTGCCGGCTATACCGAATGCAGTACCGTGATCCGGACTGACCCTGAGGCGGGGTAGGCCGATGGTGGCATTCACGGCGTTATCGAAGTCAATAAGCTTCAGTGGGATGAGAGCCTGGTCATGGTAGGGGGCCACGATGCCATCATATATGCCTTGTGCGGCATCTCGGTACACGCAATCTGGCACGCACGGGCCATGGAACTCAGCCTTCGGTATGGCGAGGCGCAGCGCATTCAGGGCAGGGGTGATGAGTGTTTCCTCTTCACTACCGAAAGCGCCGTTTTCTCCATTATGCGGGTTCAACCCCGCAAGGGCGATGCGTGGACGAGCTTTGCCGGTGCGCTTTAGGAATCGTGCCAGTAGACTGCCTACTCGTACAATTTCTTCCGTGCGCAGCAGGCGTGGCACATCCGCTATTGCTACATGGGTGGTGCACAATGCCACAGTAAGGTGGCGGCCTGTCAGGCACATTGCAAAGTCTTTCACGCCTAAGCGGTCTGCAAAGAATTCTGTCTGGCCGGGATAGGCAAAACCGAGGCGGTGAAGAGCCTCTTTACAGATGGGCGCAGTGACGACGGCGTCAATCATGCCGCTGCGCAGTGCTTCTGCAGCCACTTCTAAGTGCTCCAGAGCAGCCTGTGCTGTCTGCTCTGTAGGCAGTCCGGGAGTACAGGGAACTTCACGGCCTATCAGGCGGTACTCAGCCTGAGGGGAGACTTGTTGCAACGCGGCGCGGATGACTTCCGGGCCTATGCCGGCTTGGTCACCCAAGGTATAGCCGATAACCGGTTTCTCAGTTTTCATGGTTCTACCTCCTCTGCAGCTTCGTCATCCTGCATAGTGGGCAGAGGTGCCTCTGTAACGACAGGGCGCGGGCGCTCCTGTTGCGGAATGGGAGGGCGGTATGAACGAGTCGTGTTAATGTATTCTGTGTGGGTGTCCCTTTGTTCAAAGCGTAGCTCGCCATTTACTGACGCATGATATATCACTGTCAGCACCACTGCTGCCAGCGTGGGTATCAGCAACAAACTACCCAAACAGGTCTTCATGCCAATATTCTACACCTTCTACCCCGTTTTTCAAGCCTCTTTTGAGCCATAAAAAAGCCGATCTCTTCCGAGACCGGCCTTTTCTCACTATATCAGGGATTATTCTTCAGTCTACCCTGGGAATTCTCGGCGTGGGAGTCGCAGTGCTTGTCGGGCGGTAGCTGGTGTTCAGCTGCCATCTCTGGTCGCGCCAGAAAATGCCGAGCTTACCACGCATTACCAGCGTATTGCCCTCACGCCACATCTCGCAGCGGTATACACGGCCCTTCTGCGGATCCAGCACGTGGCCCCCGCTATAGGTGTCGTCATCCTTCTTAAGACCCCAGATGATATCCATGTTCAGAACAGGAGGATTGCCCGGGATGTCTGCACGGGCACTGGGATTTTGCAGCAACTTTACTACACGGCCATAAATGGCACCGTTGTACTCGTAAATCTGCACGACGCTCTTGGCTTCGTTTGTTTCGTCGTCGATTGTTGTCCAGTAACCGATAACGTTGGCGCTTACTTGGCTTATCAGGCAGACTGCAACTGCCACGGCTGTCATAAGGAACTTTTTCATGTCGTGTCTTGGAGTTAGTGTTTGGTTGTTTCTCGAGCTGTTATCTCTAAGTTAGAGTTAGCTCAAGGCTGATGTTAACGAAAAGCTAGAGTTAAGTCAAGACTTTTTTGAAAAATAATTATTCTTGTAAGAGTAAAGCAGTTATGGTAGAATACGCTCCAGCAGCAGAATTCCTGAGAATGAGGAAGTCTGCTAGCAGGACAAACGATACGAGCAATATGAAAAAGCGAATCCTCTCTCTTTTATCAGTACTGGGGCTTCTGGCTGCACCTGTAACAGCTGAAGCACAGGATGCCACTCCCGGCAGTATAGTGTATAATGGTAATATGTTTACTCCCGGTGCAAATGCGCCTGAGTACAAGCGCGTGGCAAATGAACGCTATGGCACACAGTGGTATGTGGACTTAGTGTATGGCTACTGGGCGCTGGATAACGCCATGGACGGCTACAATGAGAACGAGCACATCGCCATTTTGTACGCGATTCTGAATCAGCGCCTTATTGAGGATAGTGTGAACGGCGGTACATGGCTGCGAGTGGATGTTGCCGGTTCCTGGGGCCTGAATAATGAGTCTGATGATCCCTCCACTTTCTATGCAAACGCCATGGGTATGTGCTCCGGCCTGCATACGGACGTTCTTGATGCTCATGATGCCGCTCTGCTGGAAGTTTCCGTGAAGCACTTCTTCGCCGGCCGTCGTGGTATGATTGCTGCCGGTATGATTAAGCTGAATAACTACTTTGACCGCGTGGGTCACGCGCGTTTCACGAACGATAACTTTGAGAGTTCCGGCGTGCTGCCTCTGCCTTATAATAACCTTGCTCTGGTCATGCAGTACGAGCTTGATAGCCGTAACTGGGTAACCGCAGCTGTGACTCGCATGGGCACTCGCTGGGGCATGAACCCCTTCAACCCTGACCATGCTAATGGTTGGGCCGTGGTGGGTGAATATGGTCATATTTTCGGTGATGGCAAAGGCCGCGTGCGCGTGAGCCCCTTCTTCTGCAGTCAGGATGGCTTGGGTAAGGATGGCGCGCTGCATGACCGCAATGCCGTAGGTATCTTCGGTAGTGTGGAATATCAGGTGTGTGATGCCGCGAAGGTGTATGCCCGTGCTGGTTGGGCCTCTGGCGATTATCAGCGCTGCACGGCTGAATTCTCTGCCGGTGCCACACTTAAGCTCTGTCCTTCTCGCCCGAACGATTACTTCGGCATTGGCTATGGTATGTTCAAGGGGGCAGATACCGGTTCCTCTCCGCTTGTCAACGAGTTTGAGAAGATTCTGGAGCTCATGTACAGCGTGCAGATTAACGATTACATGTACAGCTCCATCTATTACCACATGATTATGGACGCCGCCTACCGCGATAAGGACTTCGCTTCCGCTGCCGGTGTTCAGGTGGGTATCAGCTTCTGATGACCGAATGCCGGAAATCCGGCGTGAGTTTACTTTTACGCGCTGTCTCAGTTCATAGCTGAGACAGCGCGCTTGCTTTTATGAGAGATAATGTGGCTTGCCTTATACGAGCGGCAGCTCGCAGAGGGTAAAGTTGGTACAAACGGCCCCGGGATAATCCAGCACATACATGCCGTGGCTGATGAAGCCGAGGCGGACGTAAAAGTCACAGGCTGCGGGGTTGGTATCAATGACGTCTAGGCGCATGCTTTTGCAGCCTTTTTCTCGGGCTATTTCAATAGCTTTTTGTACCATCGCTTTGCCAACGCCTTGTCCCTGAACGCTAGGGCTCACGCCCAGTGTGTGAATGGCCATGACTTCGTGCGGTTTACACTTCACCTGCCAGTCTGCCTGAGCATAGCCGGGATTGCACTCGGCATTGAGAATCATAGCTCCCACCATTTTTGTATTCATCTCAGCCACCCACAGCTCGCCCAGTGCAGCGCGGGACTGCAGAAAGGCATCCGTGGGGTATCCTCCGCGGTGCCATTGTGCGTGGGAGGCAGCGCCCTCCATGCCATCTATCACATCATTGTACAGGCGGCGCAGGGTGGGTAGGTCAAAGGGAGTGGCCTTACGGAAGGTGAGGTTGTTCATGGTGGGAACTGGCGGGAGATTTTTGAGAAGAAGGGGAATGATGCAGAAGGGGGTGGTAACTATGGCCCAGAGTACGGTGAGGAGGGCGGTTGCCATGAGCACGCCATCCGGATTACCGGTGGGGGCAAGGAACATTAGCCAGCAGCCCAGTGCAATGCCGATGGGGGCAATGAGCAACACCTTTTGCATGTTGGTAGCCAATCGGTTTTGTTTGGTGAAGGCAAGCAGGATAAAGGGCGGAATGAGTGGCGGACCGTAAAATGTCAGCAGCGCTAACCATGTACCGGGATGCCGTATGGTACAGGCTATAAGCGCGGTGAATGTGGCAACAGCGCAGAAAATCAGTATTTTGCGGATGAGCGTCATGAACGGTTGCGGTGTTTGCTGATGAGCGTTATCCCTAAGTGAAGCAGGTAGCCCGGTAGATAGAAGTAGAGTATTCCGCCCCCGCAGAGCATGGTGATGAATGCGCCATAACCCCATGCGGTAGTTGGGTCAATGTCCCAGAACGAACCCCAGAAGACAAAGACTGCTACTAGGAGAGGAAGCGCCAGCCCGATGAGCTGTAACAAGCTACCGCGACTCGTGCGCGCCGGTATGGTCAATAGCGCAAAAACGGGGGCTTCGAACATGCCTAATGTGCCGAGAAACATGAAGAGCCCAGCAATCCAGAGAAAGATATTCATCTCCGGTTCGGGTGAGGCGGCCTCACAATGATAATAGAAAATTACGTTTCCCAGCAGAGTAATCAGCCCAGTGATTGCCAGAAACCATTTTATGAACCTCTGCCTCGGTTTAACACACGGTGGCGGTGGTGGCGGCGGCTCCGCTGATGCTGTCACCGGCGGTGGCGGCAAAATAACTAACTTGCCCGGTACACGGAGTTTGCGCGGTGAAGCTGGTTGTGATTGCCGTTCTTTAGGTTTCATGGTTGTATCGAATGATGCGGTGAATACCAATCCCCAGCAGGAACAGGGCAAAATAGGCCACTACACTTAGAATAGCCACCCAACAGCAGATTAAGAAAAAGGTTAACGATGCGAGAGTTCCGGCGTCGGCCCAGCAGAATAAGCAAGAGGTCGCAGCATTTAATAGCGGGAATATGAGGCCAATAAGCTGCATCATGCTGCCGCAAGTGCTACGCACGGGGAGAAGGAGCATGATGAAGGGCAGCGGGAGAAACAAGAGTGCCTCTGCGGTAGTGATAAGAATAGCGAGTGCATCATTTGGCAAGCCCAAGCGGTACCAACCGATAGCTTGCCCGATAAGGTAAAGCCCGGCGCAGATGCCAACTCCCCAACGCACGAGGTGTCGTCGCGCGTAGATGCTGGCGGTTGAATTAGGATTCACTGGGAGCATGCGGTGTTGTTCTGTGTTTACGTTGTTCTATCCAAGCGAAAATAATACAGAGTTCATAGAGCCCGTACATGGGCAGGGCCATGATGAACATGGTCGCCGGGTCTGGCGCCGGCGCGAGGAAAAGAGCCGCACCAAAGCAACCGATGAGCGCGTAGCCTCGCGTTACGCGCATGCGCGCGTAATTAAGAATACCCAGCTTAATGAGCGGAATGATGATGACCGGTAGCTCAAAGACAGCGCCGAACACAAACACCAGCTTGGCGGCAAAGGTGAGGTAATAGCCGATACGCCAGTCGTTCTCAATCCCCATATCCAGCGAGTATGTGTAGAAGAAGCTCAGTACTCTTGGTAGCACAGCGAAGTAGGCAAAGGCGCATCCTCCCAGAAAGAGCCCGAAGCCGAAGGCCACGCTTTTGTAGAGCAGGCGTTTCTCATGCTCCAGTAGCCCGGGCACAATGAAGCGCAGCAGGAAGTACATCAGCAGAGGAAAGGAGATGATGAGCCCGCAGAAGAAGGAGAGCTGTAGCGAGAGCATGAAGGCTTCGCCGGGGCGGAAGGCCCCCATGAGTTTCAGTGCTTCGCGTCCGCGCCCTTCTTTCAGTTCGGCACCCATTTCCTGCAGAGCCAGTGCGAGGGTTCGCTGCGCTCCCTCTGTAGTGGTATCGCGGAGGTAGGCTTCGCGTTCGTTTTCCGGCAGAAGGGAAGCTGCATGCAGTAGCGGCACGATGTCCGCCAGCTCGTGCACAGCAGGGGAAAAGCGGGATTCTAGCTGATGTCGGGCCTCCGCCGGGAGGGTGGAGCGCACGGCTGCCAGGCTTTTGGCACTTATCCAGTCGTCCACGAATACGGTGTCAGGCAGGCGGCTGCTCTCATGC
Organism: Akkermansia sp.; assembly: GCA_017517385.1. GTDB lineage: Bacteria > Verrucomicrobiota > Verrucomicrobiia > Verrucomicrobiales > Akkermansiaceae > Akkermansia. The sequence continues at coordinate 9,142 of JAFWZG010000003.1, read as the reverse complement.
TGGGCCCAGACGCGGTCCACCGGGTGGCGGAGTACATTCATCATGCTGCCGGAGAAACTGAAGCAGAGCATCATGGATATCAGCAAAGTGAGTGCCATGCGTATGATGGTGCCACGCAGTTCTTCCAAGTGCTCTATGAGGCTCATCTCGCCCGTTTCTTGCTCGGGTGATACCTGCAGGCGCTCTCGTACGCGGAATATCTGCCGCAGCCAGAACATAGCGGATTATTGGTAAATGTCAATGCCCAGTCTGGCAAGGTCACCCAGCGAGATGGCGCAGGGGTCCGGGGCTACCCAATGGCCCGGCTCAATTTCCACCGGGGTGAGATCCATGCCGTAGGTGGCTTCCAGATAGGGGTGGTTGATGCGGCGACCGAAGGCGCTGCCGGGGGGCGGGTCTATGGGTGAAGGCACATCACCGGGCAGTACTGCGGAGTGATTGATGTGCGTGGGGTCCGGCATGGGGATGGCGGAGATGAGTGCGCGGGTGTAGGCGTGGCGCGGGTCGTGATAGATGAGGTCACTATCAGCCATTTCTACGATTTTGCCCAGATACATCACCGCCACGCGGTCCGCCATGTGGCGTACTACGGACAAGTCATGCGAGATGAAAAGGTACGCGAGCCCGAGCTCTTTCTGAAGATCCAGCAGGAGATTCAGTACCTGTGACTGCACGGAAACATCCAGAGCACTCACCGGTTCATCCAGCACAAGAAGCTTAGGGCTTTGAGCTAGTGCGCGAGCAATACCGATGCGCTGCTTCTGACCGCCGGAGAACTCGTGCGGGAACTTATCTGCGGCGGTCTGGGGAAGGCCCACGAGGTCCAGCAGAGTACGCACTCGCTCTCTTCGGAACATGCGGGTGCACGTCCTCTGTACATCCAGTGGCTCAGAGAGGATGTGGCGCACTGTCATGCGGGGATCCAACGAGGCGGAGGGATCCTGAAAAACCATTTGCACATTGCGGCGCATGGCTCCCAGTCTCCACTGGGAGCGGCGTGTGACATCTCGCCCCATGAGGTGGATGCAACCGGAGGTAGGCTCCAGCAAGCGCACGATACAACGGCCGATGGTGCTCTTGCCGCAGCCACTTTCTCCCACCAGCCCCAGGGTCTCACCGGGAGCTATGGAGAAAGAGACGTCATCCACCGCTTTCACTATACTCTTTTTGCGGCCCAGCAGGCCATTCCTTACGGGAAAGTGCATGCAGAGCTTGGAGACCTCAAGAATATTGCCTTCCATCGCGGTGGTGGATTTTGAGTTTAATAGTCTCGGTTTAGCAGGTAATCGCTGATAGCGAGAAGGGCGGCACGGCGCTCGGCCGGGAACACATCCAGAGCGGCGCGGCCGGCTTCCGTCAGCTGGCGAGCTTCCGCACGGGCGGCTTCCATGCCCACCATGGCCGGATAGGTAGCCTTGGCCACTTTCGCATCTTTGCCGATGCTCTTGCCCAATACCTCCGGAGTGGAGGTGACATCCAGAATATCATCAATAATCTGGAAGGCGAGGCCGAGGCAGCGGCCATAAGTGGTGAGAGCTTCCAGCTGCTCAGCAGTGGCCGCTGCAGCCATGGCACCCAGACGAACGGCTGCCGTGATGAGAGCGGTGGTTTTACCATTGTGAATGGCACGCAGCTCCTCTAGGGTAAGCTTGCGGCCCTCCCCCTCAAGGTCCAGCACCTGACCACCCACGAGCGTGAGGCTGCCGGTCTGGTAAGCGAGCTCCGTTACATAGTCTCCCACGTTGTAGCGCTCATTGGCGGGAACTTTTGCCAGCATGGCAAAGGCTTCCGTCAGCAGGGCATCACCTGCGAGAATGGCTATGCCCTCACCGAATACCTTGTGGTTCGTGGGGCGGCCGCGGCGCAGGTCGTCATTGTCCATGCTGGGCAGGTCATCATGGATGAGCGTGTAGGTGTGCAGCACCTCCAGCGCACAGGCGGCATTCAGTGCCGGCTCCGCATCTCCGCACACAGCTTTGGCTGCCTCAATGCAGAGCAGGGGGCGTATGCGCTTGCCTCCGGCAAACACGCTGTAGCGCATGGCCTTGTGCAGCGTGGCGGGGGATACATCCTCACCGGGAAGCAGCTCGTTCAGGCGCTGCTCCGTGAGCTCTACGCCATTTTTAATAAGAGACTTAATGTCCATAACCGGAGCTTACTTGCCGTTCACCAGCAGTTCTGCAATCTGTACAGCATTCAGAGCGGCACCCTTGCGTACCTGATCACCCACCACCCAGAGGTTCAGGGCGTTGTCAATGGCGATATCCTTGCGAATACGGCCTACGAAGCAGGTGTCACCATTGGTGGAATCCAGAGGAGTGGGCCACACGTTAGCGGCAGGATCATCCATGAGAGCTACGCCGGGCTTGCCCTCGTAGCAAGCGCGGGCTCCCTCCACGTCCACAGGCTGCTCGAACTGGGCCACGCAGGAAATGGAGTGGCTGCGGTATACCGGCACGCGGACGCAGGTGCAGGTCACCTTCAGCTCCGGCAGGCTCATAATCTTGCGGCCTTCGTTGAGCATCTTAAGCTCTTCCTTGGTATAGCCGTTGTCCGCGAACTTGTCAATCTGCGGCAGCACGTTGAAGGCAATCTGGCGGGGATAAGTGGAGATTTCCACGGGGTGGCCGTTGGAGATAGCGCGTACCTGATTCTCCAGCTCGGTGATACCGTGCTGGCCGCTGCCGCTCACAGCCTGATAGCTGCTGGCGATGATGGTCTTCAGGCCGTATTTCTGGTGAAGCGGGAAGAGGGCCATCAAGGTGATGATGGTGGTGCAGTTCGGGTTCGCAATAATGTTGCGGGGGTGATTGAAAGCAGCCTCCGGGTTAATCTCAGGCACTACAAGCGGTACATCGTCATCCTGACGGAAAGCGGAGGAATTGTCCACTACCACGCAACCGGCTGCTCCGGCGATGGGTGCGTACTCACGGGAGATGTCGCCACCGGCAGCGAAAAGTGCCAGGTCCACATCAGCAAAGGAATCCTTCGTGAGCTCTTCTACCGTAAGCATTTCGCCACGGAACGCCACCTGTTTACCGGCAGAACGTTTGGAAGCCAGAAGTTTAAGAGAGGCGAGGGGGAAATTGCGGCTCTCCAGGCAGGAAAGGAGCTCGACGCCTACCGCACCGGTAGCGCCAACGATTGCGACTCGGGGATTTGTCATCATGTTGTCGATTCTGGTTTCTATGTTCTGCTGTGCGTGTGCAACTTACCGCAGGCACGCACGCGGTATTATATCTGATTTACCATGAATGGCAAGCCAAATCAGCTCTTTTCGATTTCTTCTGTGGCATTTTCAGCCTTTTCTGTGTCCTACTGATTGACATGGCGCGTATTCTGTGCTAATGCTTGTGGCGAGAGTTTCCTCAGATGCTTGCTTGCATCCGAGGGTAAACACTAACCCCCATATCATGAATATGAAGAAATCCGCTATTCTTGCAGCCGCTCTTTTCTGCTGCCCCGTTCTGTCCGCTCAGGACGCTGCTCCTGCACCCGCTCCCGCCGCTGCTCCTTCTGCTGCTGAGCTTGAGGCCCTCGTTAACGAGATTGTCACGGCTATGAATGATTCCGTCTCCATTCTTGAGAGCGTGACGGACACTGCCTCTGCTGATGCCGCTGCCGTTAAGCTCGTTGCTCTTGCTGAAAATCTTGAGGCTACTCAGGGTAAGCTTGAGGCTATGGGTGAGAACCTGGACGAGGAGTCTCAGATGATGCTTCTTCAGAAGCTCTTCCCCGTCATCATGACCGTTGGTCCCCGCATGGAGGCTGCCAGCGCTCGCATCGTGGAGAATAATTTCTACGGCAGCGAGGCCCTGAAGGCTGTCCTGGGCGGTGCTGATGAGTAAAAGCTTGCCACTTTTCGTTTATTGAAACTTTTTTAAACGCGCCACTTCGGTGGCGCGTTTTTTTGGGGGGCATTCCAATCTGCTGATTCTCTAAGAGTATTCCGATGAGTTATAAAATGCCCCAGTTACGAAATAGATGCAGAAGCTTTCTTATATCCTTTTGTCCGCCTTCGGCGAGAGATACAAAGAACCGCTGCTCCGGAGAGTAGCGGTTCTTTGTTAATAGTATGCGCCCTTATTTGAGCGCTACGCCAAAGTCGCTTTAGCGACGGCGGCGGCGGGATGCCAAAGCCGCCAGTGCCAGAAGGCTCAGCGTCGCCGTGGTGGGCTCGGGAACGTTCAGTGAGCCGTCGTTGGTGACGGTGCCTGTGAATACGAGGGTATTACCTTCATAGCTATACTCTCCATTGCTCAGCATGGAGGTAATATCTCTGCCGGCAAGGAAGAGGGTGCCGGCGGTTAATCCCTCGGCATCAGAGGTGATGATGATGGAGGTGTTGCTCAGGAGTTCGGCGAGGGCCTCGCTGTTCAGCGTCAGGGATTCGGTAGCGATGTTCTGAATCAGGCTGAGGCTGAAGGTGAGCGTGGCATCATCGGAGGCGGTGAGGGCTTCCAGAGCGCCGCCACCAATCTCCAGCGCAAAGCGAACATCCGCACCTATGGTCAGGGCGTTTCCGTTCATGTCGATGGTGGAGTAAGCCGCAGCACTCCAGCCATAGGTGTCCGCCGTGGCGGCCGTGGCGGCATCCGCCAAGGAGAATGTGACTATACCTTCTGTGAGCTCCACGTCATCCGTGTAGGTCTGCAGGCCGGGGGAGTTACCCACCACCAGTTCGCCGCCGAGCATTTCCAAGCCGTCAAAGGAACCGGAGCCGGTTACCTTGCCGCCTTCCAGCGTCACTCGGCTGATGGCGCCATTGTTGTTCAGGCGACCGCCTTTCACTCTTACTTCCTCGGTGAACTCCATGCTGCCGTCGTTGGTCACCACGGAGTGCTTGCCATTTACATGCAGCTTATCGCCTGCCACCTGTGCGCCTTCGTTCACTTGTACGCGGGCATCTTTGTCGTCATCGTTACCCACGACGAGCTCATGAACCTCGGTGCTGTTCGGATTCTCGCCACCGGCGGGTTGATTGCCCACTGTGAATGTGAGGGCGCCTTCTTGTACCGCCACGGTGCCACCCACTTTATGACCATTGCCATGAACGACCATCTCGCCCTGGCCAGTCTTGCTCATGCCGCCATCGCCGGAAAGCTCGTCGATTTCGACGGTGTATTCCTCGCCGACTGCTACAATGTTCTCAGCCTCAGTGCTGCCACCGAGCTCAATTTTAATGCTCGTGATGTCTTTTTCAATGAAGAGCTTACGGATGTCCTTGAGGTCGCCATTGAAAATGATGTGGCCGTCTAAATCACCCGCGCCGGAAATGTGAATACCGCCACGGTTGATAACGATATGACCTTGGCCATGACCAAAGCCGGCATCCACGGCATCCTGAATGGCCTGAACCACATCATCAAGCGTAATGTCGCCGCCGTTGATAACGAGGTTGCCGATTATTTCCTCCAAATCGCTGATGTCGTCATCATCCGTCACGCCGTGGTTCCAATCATGATTGGCGGTGTAGTACAACGTGCCGTTTTCCCAGCGCAGCTGCTCAGAGGTCACCCCATTGAGCGTCCAGCCGGAGATGTCGTAATCCACGCCCTCGGTGCGGGTGAGCAGCTTGTATTCACCCGTCAGCAAGTATTCCGTACCGGTCAGGTCGAAAGAGATGTTGCCCATGCTCAGGTTGCCCGTCGTGGTCAGCACGGCTGCGCTATCTGCTTGGGACATATCCAGCGCCAGATGCATCGTGCCGCCATCCTGAATGGCCAGAGTAGAGGCGGTGATTGTATTTTCACCCACGGCGCTCAGCGTGCTGCCGGAGCTGATAGTGATATCGTACCCATCATGGCTCAGCTCACCGTCCTTCAGCAGAAGTGTGGCATTTGCCCCCTCCGCAACGGTGATACCATTACCTTTGTAAATGGCGCCATCCTCAATTCTCAGGCGGCCACCACAGAGGTTCGTCATGGCATATACCTCGCTCGTGCGGCTGGCGAGGATTTCCTCTGCCGTGCCGGCACTGCCTTTCACTGCCAGTAAGTCAGCCTCCGTCGTAGCACCGGTGAAGATGATATCGCCGGTTTGCTTGTGAGTTTGCCCTGCTTCATCTACATAATCTGCATTCAGAGAGAACGACGTATTGTTCGCAATATAAATGGAATCGCGGAACTCTATGCTTTTTTCAGCGGACGCAGATAAAGAGACAGTGTCTCCTCCCCCTCCTGCGTGGATGCTTCGTAAGCGATAAGAGTCACCGGCTCTTTCGACATTCTTTTCAAAAAGAACGGATTCATTATTTTGGATATGCAGGTTACCTTCGGTATGAATTGCACCACCTGATGGGGCACTATTCATTCTGAAAATCACGCTCTCATTATTTGCTAGGTTGATTGTACTGTTTACATAACCACCTATTGCGCCACCTAAGCTGTAAGCCTTGTTCCCGACAAAACTGACTTCGCCATTACCGATAAGATTAACGATGTCGTCTTCGTCACCATAAACGGCACCACCGTATGTGGAAGTATTGTCGTTGAAGTACAAGCCCTTATTATCGTTCAATATAATCTGAACTCCAACACCGCAGAAAATAGCACCGCCATACATAGATGTTGTGTTTTTAGAAAATATGACGTCGCCATTTTCAATAACTTTGATGTATGTGGGGGCGATGAGTCCACGTTGGTAAAGAGCAGCACCGTAACTGGCCGAATTTTCACAGAACTCAACGTATGTATTGTTACTTATTTCGGTGCAGGCACTATAATGTCCGCCAACAGCACCGCCGGATTCACCCGTGGAATTTCTACGGAAAGATACGCAATCATTGTCGCTTATAATGATTTTGCCATCATCGGAATATATTGCACCACCAAAGCTAGATGAAGTATTGTCTTGAAAGGTCAGACTCCTATTTCCGCTCAAGCTGATGGTATGGCCGCCGTCAGCATAGATAGCGCCGCCGTTGTAGGAGGATGAGTTACCTGAGAAAGAAACATTGCCATTATTGCTGATGGTCACAGTGGAAGCATAGATAGCACCACCGCCAGAGGAGGCTGAGTTACCTGAGAAAGAAACATTGCCATTATTGCTGATGGTCACAGTGGAAGCATAGATAGCACCACCGCCAGAGGGGTTGTTGACGAAGGAGTAGTTGGCGGAGGAGGAGTTTCCGGAGAAAGTAACATTGGCATTATTGCTGATGGTCACATCGTCCGCATAGATAGCACCACCGCGAGAGGAGGCGTCGGCGGAGGAGGAGTTTCCGGAGAATGAAACATTGGCATTATTGCTGATGGTCACATCGTCCGCATAGATAGCACCGCCATAAGAGCGGAAGAAGCTTTCTCCGGAGCCGATAGTGCTAGAAGAGTTTCCGGAGAATGAAACATTGGCATTATTGCTGATAATCACATCACCAGCACAGATAGCGCCGCCATGGGAGTTGGTGCAGGAGGAAACCGAGTTACCGGAGAAAGTAACATCTCTATTGTAACTGATGGTAAGACCGCCCGTAGCATAGATAGCACCGCCATGGGATTGGTTTATTATGGGGTTGGGGGTGTCGGTGTCGGAGGCGGAATTTCCGAAGAAAGTAACATCTCTATTGTAACTGATGGTAAGACCGCCCGTAGCATAGATAGCGCCACCGGAGGAGTAGGCGTCCATGTCGGTGGTTTCGTGGGTGGCAGAATTTCCGGAGAAAGAAACATCTCCATTGTAACTGATGGTAAGACCGCCCGTAGCATAGATAGCGCCACCGGAGGGGGCGAGGGAAACTTCGGGAAGGTTGCTGTATACGGAGTTTTCTGTGAAGGTTATATCTCCATTATTGCAGATGTTAAGACCGCCCGTAGCATAGATAGCGCCGCCACAGGTGTACTCGCTGGAGGCGGCTGAGTTATCGGAGAAGGTAACATCGCCATTCTGGCTGATGGTAACAGCACCGCCGTCAGCATAGATAGCGCCGCCACAGGTGTACTTGCTGGAGGAGGCTGAGTTATCGGAGAAAGTAACATCGCCATTATGGCTGATGGTAACAGCACCGCCGTCAGCATAGATAGCGCCGCCAATGCCGGCCGAGTTTCCGGAGAAAGAAACATCGCCATTATCGCTGATGGTTACAGTGGAAGCATCGATAGCGCCGCCCTCGGAGTAGGAGTAGGCGGAGGTGGCGGTGGTAGAATTTCTGGAGAAAGAAACATCGCCATTGTTGCTGATGGTTACAGTGGAAGCATCGATAGCGCCGCCCTCGGAGTAGTAGGAGTAGGTATTCTCTATATCTTTAAACAGTACGTCCACAGTGTCACTTTGGCCATCATTAACATTGGTGATAGTTAAAGTGCCGTTTCTTACACGGATGGCAGCACTGTTTCCCGTTATCGTCGAGAACGTCAGGTTGCTTAAGGTATCGAAAGTTAAAGCGCTTTGGTCGTAGAAAGCCGGGCCGTATCCGTCTTTGAAACTCAGGGCAACGGGGGAGTCTGAATTGTAGGAGCCAAAGAATACATGCCCCCCGCTGATGAGAGGGGTGGATGAAGTCCAGTAGTCTGCACCGGTGGGAGTGATTTCCTGTGAGTCTTCTAGTATAAATGCTATGCGCTCAGATGATGTAAGTGTGGAATAGTTTTCCAGAGTACCGGGGCTATTCAGGTAAGTGGTAGTATAATCTTTCGGAGCCTCTACGGCTTGGGTTGGCAGGGCGATAACAGCTGCCAGAACGGCAGTTAACAGTGTGATAGGTAGATGTAATTTCATAATGGAAAATCAAGAGCTTTTCATACTCTACGCTTTTCAAAACCGCACATTAGAATAACTAAACTTTTAACACTCTGGCAATATCAAAATGTAACTTCCTTTTGTTTGCGACATCGCGGCGAAGCTGTTTTCTTTTTGCTTTTATACCTGCTTTATGCTTGACTTGCGGTTTTGAAAGGCGAGTTATCATGAACGTGACTGAAATAACAGAAGAAGAACTGGCGGCGTTGGTAGTGCTGAAACAAACGGGGGTGAATGTATTGGAAGCCGCGCAGGTGGCGGGAGCGGCGCTGAGGGCGGGTCGTGGCAGGGTGAGGAGGGCGCTGCGGTGTATAGCGGCGGGAGAGGAAGAACTGCGGCGACAGGAGAAAACGGTGAGTTTTGAAAAAGCCGTAGAGGTGGCGCTGGAGGCAAGGCGCGAGCGGAG
>JAFWZG010000097.1 GCA_017517385.1 Akkermansia sp. | reverse complement strand
ATTGTCGTCTAGTCTAGCATATGAATCTGCATCAAAGGGCCTTTTACCATATTTCAGGCGGAATTCGCAATACACCATTTTGCGCTCAGCATCCGGCAGAATGGTGTATTCTCCGGTACGCTCCGGGGGGGTGCCTAATTCTGACAGAACCGAAGTGGACAGAATCGGAGAGCGTCCACTACGGCGCACCTTGGTCTGCACCCCTTGCACATAAAAGCGGTTTCCTGCTTGGTACACGGCGTCATGGAGAACAACAATGGCATCATACTCCTTTGCCATATCGAGCGCCATCTGATGAGTCTGCAAAACAAAGGAACACGAGCTCAATCCCATCGCTGCAAGGCAGAGGGCTATTGTAGCAAGGATTCTGGGGAAGGAGGGCAGGGACATAAAGTTATCTTTCTATCAGTCGGTAACGGGGAACTCCGGAAATGAAAATTCTATTTCCGCCGTATACCATTTGTAGCCGGGCGGTAATGGATTATTCGCACAGGAATTTATGCCGGGTGGGGTGTCTAGGAACTCCGGGTGTATACCTTCGCGCAAGCTGAAGTGCCATTCCGGGTGAACCCTTCGAAACTGAAACAAATCCTCCGCCAGTTTGTCACGGAATTGCGTTTCCCGGCTGAGTAATTCATGCCCTACTTCTTCCGGCAAAGCATACGAATACCTCATGAACGTGGACTGCTGATACCCGGGGCGTGGGGCATTCTTGGAGCCAAATCCGCATGTACACTCACCTTGTTTAATCTGGTACGGATGAAGGAGTGTTTCATGTAGGAACAAGCCGACAGCCGCTCCTGTGTCTCTTATGACACGAGCTGAGAGCTCTCTACCATCTGCTGCCTGTTGTTCTATGAGCAATTTCTGATGGTGGTTTTGATACAGAAGTATGCCAATACACACGGCCGCTACAATATGGAGCCAGTTATGGGCAGATAGATCAAGAAGTTTATCTTTTAGGGACATATTCGTTTCTCCGTTCGTATGTTAACTCATCCGGATGGTAAATGCACGGCAAAAAATCAAAATCTTATATATTAATGTTAATGATTTTTGTTATGTAGCCCACATATTCCGGCTTCGGCTCGGATTGCAGCATATAGCACAGCGAGGAAAGGATACTCATAATTACCGCAAACCAAAATGCCTGTGCTCCCCAACGAATGGGGGCGCGGCCCTCGGATTTTCTTTTGAGGGCAGCTGCGGCGCCTAAAAAAGCATAGCTAAGCCATGCCGACACAAAAATGAAAGCCACAATCAGGAATGGAGCCCCTCCAACCATAGGCGAGTTGCTATGCGGAATCTCCTCCTTCAGGGTAGCGAGGCAGTATATCCACATTCCCAGCAAAGCAACGTTAATCAGGCCTAAGATTACGAGAAGGTAAAAGGAAAAAGCCGAGTTTTTTGATTTGTCTTCCATTGTAATATGAAGTCGTTTCTGTTTGTGATAATTCGTTTTTGCTGAGTGAGCAGGGCGGGAAACCTCTTACTTACTCCTTGTTAATCTACGGATGGTGTAAATAATAAACCATATCGCCGCCAGAGCAAGATAAAGAACAGTCAGCGACACGCCGGGCATGACGTGAAAGAACTCGGGATTGGTGAAAATCGTCCCCTTCAAATAATCCCAGGGTAATACCCCTATCCCCAGTACATCCTGGAAAAGAAAATCCCCTATAACCAACAGCTCTATGGTATATGTAACTTCCATGGCGGTCAACAGATAGATTACCCACCGTCTGGTAACGGACATGGCATCGCCCGGCTTCTTGTTCAGCATGGTGAGCAGTACCACCGCCTGTATACCTCCGTATAAAACGAAGGAAACAGGAAGGCATATGATGAGAGATTTTTCAACCATCAGGGCCAGATGCAGCCACAAGTAAATGCTTATGATTCTTTTAGTTGCAGTCGGCATGGTGTACCTATTCTGTTTCGGATAAAAGCTCCATGAGAGTTGCGCGCTCTTGCTCCGTGAGGCTTTCTGACAGTAGTTCTCCGGGGACTAGACGCGCATCGTGTTGGCGTAACAGGCGGATGAGGGCCCCGGCTTCTGCCTGCTCAGTTTGCTGGCAATTCATATACAGTCTCAGAGCAAGGGAGAGCGCTGAGCGCTGACAACTGTCCTCTCCCGGAGGCGGTAGAAGATTGGGATTGGTGCCGGCTTCTAGCAGTAGGCGCGCCAGCTCCAGCTTATCACGCATGGCGATTTTCTCCACCATGAACAGAAACTGCAAGGTGGTATTAGCTTGCCCCTGATAGATGATTTCCTCCCGCAACGAAGGCTCCTTAAGCAGTTCACGGAGAGTCTCCTGTTCATTTTCCAAGCAAAGGAGGCAGCATATCTGATGCCGAGATCGCGGGGAAGGTGTGTAACCATGGTGCAGGGCCCACAGAGAGGCTTCAGGGTAATCATCCAACACAGCTAGGCAGATGGCTTGGCATACGCTCGCGTCCAAGTTCGGCTGCCCCAGCTCCGGCTTGTAGGCTTGCAGCTCATGGAGCAGGCGCCGCTGTTCCTCTTGGGTAAGCTCTGTGATATGCTCGGCTGCGAGTGCGTCGATAGTCAGAGTGCGGGTGGTGCATGTTCCCAGAGGAATGATTGTCTCATACTCGCGGTTTACATTTGCACCGCGTTTCACCAGCTCGAGGAATAAATCCGGCTTTTGCAGCCTCAGCGCCCAAGCCGCCAGAGGTTCACCCTTGCGGGTAAAAATATCACCTCTTCCCGTGCGAATGGCCTCGTGCAAAGCTTCCCGAGCCGGTGCGACAAACTCCCTGTAGTTTAGTGTTGTTGATATTACATTCCGCTCTCCCAGCCAATCATTCAACAGAGGCAGCAGCGGATGCCCCATATTCTCCACCTCGTAAAATACTGGCACGGCTGCTAGCTTTGTATTGTGGCGCAATTCTTCATCCATCGCCAGCAAATCAGCGCGTTGCTGCTCGCTCCAGCTTTCGTGGAAAGAAGGCGCAGAGAAATACCTCCAGCTGAAAAAATACGCATGTGCGCCCATCAATACGCCCCATACAAGCAGTAGTACCCCCGCAAGTATCCACGCCATCTTCTTGCGCTGTGCTGGCCAGCGGTTACGGAGCTGCGCTGGGCTTGCTTCGATAGGGGCGGGCTGAGTTTGGTTCTTGCCTGACATGTTAAACTAAACAGGGCTTTGTTGCGGTTAGTATATTGATTTTCAGTACCTAGTTGTTTTGGTTTGCTGTGGTGGCAGCCGGTCTTTCCACGGCCTCCGGGGCCTTCTGAGTGCAGGATTCGTAAATAGCGTATACACCGGCGCTAGGAAGCGCAACAACAGCCCCGCCCACTGCTCCGCCCAGTAGGAGGGCATTTCCGGCAAGCGACAGCGGCACATCCACCCCCACAGCGATGAGCGCGCCCAGCGGATAAGCGTAGTACTTGTGTGCATCGGTATGAGCGGTATTGGCGCTCCACCGCCCTATGTTACTATGGGCCGCCCATCCTCTCTCGGTCAGGCGAATGGCACCGGCGGGTAACTGCGTGAGGCAAGGATTAGATTCCGGTGAAAACCAGGATACCAAGAAAACCTCCCCCGAGGGCTGCACACTGTGTCCGTTCTCCATTTTCATTCGCGTCTCTGCATGGCCCTCTTCCAACGTTTGCCGCAATTCCGTATAAGTACTGTTCACTTTTATGTAAACGGGGCGGCTTTGCTCCCTGATGGGATTAAAACAAACCGTGGCCCCGCCGCGCAGTGCCGGAAGTTTGGCTGGGATATCATCAAGTGTTTGTCCACCACGAGCGGGACCGATAAAGCCTTTGGCATAGACCGTATTACCTACGCGGTAAAGTTCGATGTTTTCTGCATCTTCTACCCAGTAGGCCTCGTCCACTATTTTGGCGCGGTTCCATACATAGCGGTGAACTGTGGTAACGCAGGAGCTCAGCCCCAGCGCTGCAAGGCAGAGGGCTGAGGTGGTAAGAAATCTAAGCAATGAACGCGTGGTCATAACGTATTGATTATGTGGCGGGGGATTAACGGTGGTACATCAACCAAACCTTATTTTGGGCGGCATCATACCAAGCGGAAAAGCTCATGGGGTGCTGCAGGTCTCCGTCTACAGCGCATAATAATGAAGCGCCTGAGGGAATCTTCCACCAGCTCGGTGTGGTGAGATGATATGGGCGGACACTCGGCTGAATGGCGTCTCTCCCCGCGCATACTTCCTTACACCAGTTTTTCAGGGCTTCTTCATTGACTGGCAGAAGCTCAAAGCAGTAGCACCATTCTCCAATTTGCCAAGACGCATATTCGGCAGAATAGATTTTCTCTGCGAAGGGCGGTATCATTTCCTGCTCACTTGGAGACAAGGTGCAATACTCCACCGGAGATTCGGCTATGTGCTCCGCCTCTCCTACCGATGACAGCAGCCAGAGGCACCCGGAAATCAGGAGGAGGGCTATTCCTCCCAAGGCTAAGCATCCCCACTTTAACGACATTTTCTTTTCTCCTTTGCTTATATTAACTCATGCTGCCAGCGAATCCGCAGAAAAATATGCGCCGCTTTCATTAAACTATTCTTGTATCAGCTTTATCCCGGGGAATTGACGGGTGATTTCACCGCAAATAGCAAGGATTCTCTCCTTTTGCGTGGGAGAATATTGAAGCAAGAGGTGTTTGTGCCCGTAAGCGTCTGTCATGTAAAGCTCTAGTTTTTCAGCCCCGCCCCCATTCTCATCGGGGCTCGTGATTGTTGTCCGGCGCATTATAAGCCGGCTATGACGCCCCGGAACCACGCAGCGAGTATGCTTGAACCACAGCAGCTCGCGATGTATCACCAGCGCTTGCCCTTGAAAAACCAGATATCTTTTGCCTTTCCACAGATACAGGGCCATAGCACAGCATGCGATGGTGGGTACGGTTGCAACGGTTATAGCCACCAGCTTTACCGCAAGCTCTCCATCATTCAGCCGGAAACAAATAAACGTCCATGCGAGTAGCATGACTGAGAGAAGGGTGTTCAGCACCTTTACCCAACACGCGGTGGGCTCCATCAGGTCTATTTTCTCGTGTTCGGTCTTATTCATGATGGCTAGAGATGGGGAATTCTGGCAGGAACTTCGCCGTAACTGTACTTTAGGGCGTTAGAGTGCCAGCATTGCACAGTGAGTTTACTGGTCTAATTTGCCATTGTCAAGGGAATTCAGCTTCTTGCCGCTTGGTGGACTCTGTTTCAAATCCTCTGGTGCAAACAAGTAAAACGAGCATTTCGCTTAGTGCAGTACTAGCGCTCTTTTTGATGAAGAGTATTATTTGCCGAGTTTGTTGGCATTTTTGTTCATATTTGCACTTATCATAGAGCTCTTTTTTGAATAGATAATCAATGTTTTATATATTATGAATCTACTCGAATGAGAAACAATCGCCAGCTAAATCTGAAGTGACTCTAAAATCACAATTTATCCCTAAAAATTAACTTGACTTCTTACCTGAAAGTGCTACTTTGTAGTCAGCCATTTTCGGTATCACTTTTTTGTTGTCAAATTTACCTCTGATATGAAACTCCATCTCCCGCTTTCCCTTCGTTCCGCTTTGTTAGCATGTCTGGCTTTGCTTCCGACAGCTTATGCCTCCACTTATGTGGCAACAGGCGTTAATCCTGATAAGATTACGGATTCTAACCGTTTCTACGATAATGGCTTGGGCGTGTACTGGACAGCCGCCGGTGAGCAGCCGTTCACGGGCGTGCAGACCCTGTATGGCCAGACCGGCAGCACGGAGTTCCTCGGCTCGTTGAATAACTACATTCCCGCAGGCGAGCTCAGCTCTGAATCCTTCAGCGGGTTGAGCAATGACAGCAAGACCTCGTGGCTCAGCACCACGGCCAACGTGATTCAGTATTGGCAGTCGTATTACGGTGTGTTCAGCCAGAAGGCAGGGGAGATGCCTTATGGTTACACCTACGCGCCGGAGAATCAGAGCGCTCTTGGCGGCACGCAGTCCACGAACGTGGGCATGTATTTCTACGACAACTGGACCAACTCCGGCGGCGATTTCGCTATGGCCGCTCGCTGGTACCTGACCAATGACCACACATTCACCAACAGGGGCGAGGATGGTGTATCTGAGCTCAAAAATCAGAATGCCGCAGCCGGGTATTTCACCCCGTTCTTTGCTGGTCACGAGTCCTCTGTCGTGGTGACGGATCCTCATTCTCAGGAAGCTCTGGATGCTGCGGTGGTGGCGGCTTTCGGCCTCACCGCTACGGAGACGGAGCACGAGTATCGCCAAGCCAAGCCCGGCCAGATTGCCTTCCTCGGCATCAGTTCCGGTGCGAACTCGGATGCGCTCACCTGCTATGGTTTTGAGACGGATTCCAACGGCAATGTAAAATCCCTCCTGCTGGCTTCTGCTACTGATGCGGAGTATACCACCACCAAGCTCTATGTGAAGGATGGCGAGGACGGTGCCCGCATGCGCTTGTATACGGATGCCGCCTGCACCCAGCTCTGGCAGCACGGCGGTGCGTCCGATTGGTACATCGATGCACTCTCCTACATCGAGACACCCGAGGTACTGGTGAACATGTACAATGAGTACAGCACCTCCGCGCTCACCTGGACAGGTGCCACGAACACATGGAAACAGGAAGCTGATGATAAGTCTCTCTACATCCTGCCCGATGCCACCTCCGGTTGGACCGCCCACGCCGGCACCGGTACCGACTTTGACGACGAATATTCCACCTATTATACGGAAGGACGAGATGTACTCTTTACCTCCACAGGCGCCGGTGAGGTAGAGCTGGTCGGTAATATTGAACCCAGCTCCGTTACCGTTAACAATGTCGCAGGCGCAGATTACACCTTCACCGGCGAGGGCAAACTCACCGGCATCACCCGCCTCACCAAGCAAGGGGAGGGCACGCTGACCATATCCACCGCCAACAACTACAGCGGCGGCACCCGCCTGGAGGGCGGCACGCTTGTTGCAGGTAATGCCGCTTCCCTCGGTTCTGGCGGGGTTGAAATTGTCAATGGTACTTTAGACCTTTCCGGAAACGTTATAACTAACAATATTACTGTAGCCAAGGACGCTGAGATAGTT
>JAFWZG010000024.1 GCA_017517385.1 Akkermansia sp. | reverse complement strand
GACACTTCCCACGAGTTTGGCTGACACGTGAAAAGCTGGATGCCTCATAAATCAGGCACTAACATATACACATGTCACTCAAAATGAGTAAACAAGCAATAATAGAGTTACTGAATTCCAACGCAGCAAAGTATCGAAAGACTCGCTCCCGCAAAGCTAAGGGGGGGAACTTCTGAAGCAACTAATGGAACTCACTGGTTATAAGTCGCCTAAAAGCATTATTCGGTACTTTTCACGCACACGAAGACGCAAGCAGGTGGAGAAGAGAGGTCGTCTGCCCAAATTGCAACCCTGCGACATCGAGCTCATAAAGTCAATTTGGTTGAAATCTGACCAACCTTGCGGTAAACGGCTCCATTCCATGCTGCCAACGTGGCTGCAGGCTTACTCAAAACGACAAGAAATTGACGAGGCTTCACAAAGACGCATTCTGAGTGTATCGCCTGCCACTCTGGACAGGGTGTTGCGTGATTGCAAAGTAGATAACATCCATAAAGTCAATAAACAAACCACAATGGTAGTTAATTGCCAAGTCAATAACTGGCACCCCGTTAAGGAGCCATCGTTCAATTTGCTGTCGCTCGGATTCATTTAAATGCTTGCCTTTTCTGGAAGGTGCTATACAATCGTCTTGGGTGCTTTTCATCTGAGTTAAGTGTTGTTTGTATTTTGGTTCACTGGCATTATGCCACCTACAACACCGAAAAGCACCCTTTTTTTATTTCATCGCTTCCACAAGGGGGAAGGACTCATTGTCGTCCTTCCCCCTATCCCCCATCCTGCTAGGGCAGTTTGGGCTCCTATGGAGACTTTTGGGGAGGGGCTTTCGGTGTCGCATTTGATTTTACAACTTGCACTGACATGTAGTTAAAGAAAAAAAACTGTACATATCTACGCCTGCGGCGTATAATGCCAGCGCACCTTGTCAGACTTACGACTGTTTTATTTTCCCTGTCTCACATTAACATGAAATCATTCTCCGCGCTCAAATTTCGAATAGCCTGTATTCTGCCTTTTTTTCTGAGAAATCTCATTAAAAAACAGCTAAAAAGAAGACGCCAGAAGAAAAATAACAGCATCGAGGCCAAGCTTGAAGATATCCGTAATATACTGACCTTCAATATGCCTATCAATCAAATCCCCCAATCAACCGGAAAACTCAGACTACTCCAACAAGGTAACACTGTCCTTCTTGCTCTCTTTTCACAGCGATGCAAAGAACAAGGGCTCAACTACTGGCTGGATTTCGGCACACTTCTGGGGGCTGTGCGTCATCATGGATTTGTACCTTGGGACGATGATTTAGATGTCAGCATGATGCGCAGGGATTATGAAAAGCTCATCAATCTTCTGCCAGTAATGTTCCCGAAAGAGGAAGGCTTCACATGGAGATACCATGCCTTCATACAGCTGGGATTCGAGGGTACACCTCTAAATTTAGACATTACCCCCTACCATTTGTATTATAAACAGGCGTCACCTGAAGCGGAATATGAGCTGCGCACCTCCCTGTTGGAACTCTCCAAAAAAGTTTTTTTCACCCAAGGGCGCATGAACTGTACAGATGAGGAATTGCAACTTAAAATGCAAAAACACATCCTGAAAGGCAACCCTGCTTTACCAACAAGTGAAAACCCTTTAATTTTCCTTTCTCCGCCCGCGGCTCTCACCAAACACATGATTATGCCATACAGCAGAATATTCCCGCTCAGAGAAGTAATTTTCGAAGGTATTCCCTTTAGCGCCCCACGTGAGGCACGCCAGTTCTTAAGCTCATTTTATGGCGATTATATGAGCTATCCACCCAAGGTTGGATTCTGGCACAAGACAGTTGAAGACATGGTCAAACACCTACCCTTCGAAGACGCCGTCAACAGCTTCATTGACAAATTCAGCCAATGACTGCCCAAGAGTTCAGATTCACCGTTGCGCGTCTGCTGCCCAACTGTATACGCTGCTGGGTAAAGAGGAGACTTGCCAATTACCGTAAGGGGCAAATGAAGCTCTCATCATCTAAGCTGGACGAATTACGCGACATCCTTACCTTTAGATTTCCGATAGAAAACGTGCCCCCGGCAACGGGTAAATTACGCCTGCTGCAAGATGGCAATACAGCGCTGCTGACACTTTTTGTGAAGAAATGCGAAGAGAATGGCTTGCGCTATTGGATGGACTACGGCACCCTGCTGGGAGCTGTAAGGCACAAGGGATTTATCCCGTGGGATGACGATTTGGACGTGAGCATGCTGCGCACAGATTACGAAAAACTGGAGGAAAAGCTCCCGCAGCTTTTTCCGAAAGAAGAAGGTTTCACATGGAAAAAACATGCATTCCTCCAGATAGGCTACGAAGGCACCCCGCTCAACATAGACGTATACCCCTATCACCTGTATTTCGAGCCCATCACAGAGGCCAATAAAGCAGCAGTAGAACGCAAACTTACCCAATTCAAGAAAACCACCGTTTTCCAGCCCCCGTACCTGAACTTCACCGATGAACAGGTACAAAAGAGAATTTCAACGGAAATTCTAAATAACAAGACACCCGCTAAGGAAAGTGATTGCCCCGGCATCTTCCTTTCCCCCGCCATTACTTTCACAAAAAATACAGCTCTTACATACGACACCATCTTCCCGCTGCGAAAGCAGAACTTTGAGGGGCACGAACTGAATGTACCCAACCGGTCACGTGCGTACTTGCAGTTCTTCTATGGTGATTACATGGCTTATCCTCCGAAGGTAGGATACCAGCACCCTTCAGTGGAACAGATGGTGAAGAACGTTCCCTTTGAAGAAGCTGTAAACAAGTTTATTGACACTTACAGCCTGTAATCTAGTAGCACATACGCCCCCCCTCCACCTACGTTACACCCCGGGTATACACCTCGGGTAGTGCCATTATTAATCAAACAGGTTCATCCCGCTCATGGCGGCATAATCACGAGCCGAGCGCCCCTCGGAATCCTTTGCATCCGGATCCGCTCCGGCACGCAGCAAATCACGAGCAATATGCACCCGCCCTGCTTTTACGGCAACGGCCAGCGGCGGGTTCTCATTGAAACATTCCCCACGCAAATCAGTACCGGCGGCAATAAAATCACGCACCATACTCCGATTACCCTTAGTGATAGCCATGATGAGAGGTAGGCCATTCAAACCATCCGGGTTAAAATTTTGGGCTCGGTAAGCAGGAAGAAGCGCTCGCACCGCATCTGCATTATTCGCCCAGACAGCATCATGCAAAGGCGTGACTCTATTACTACCGGCTGCCATGGGATTCGCCCCCGCTGCGAGCAGGCGGCGCACAATGGGGCCACCGGCATCCGTAGCGGCGATATGAAGCACGCTCTTTGACTGCGGATTCACATAGTTCGGATCCGCGCCATTTTCCAAAAGTACCCGCACCATCCAGATTCGGCGTGCTTTCACGGCCTGCATCAGAACGGACATCTGATTATCCGGCGTCAGAGCATTCGCACTCACCCCTTGTGCAAGCAGCCTGCGCGCCTCAGAAAGATTTCCGGCCGCCACAGCCTCACTGAGCTGCAACTCCAAATTTCGGGCATCCAGAGCCGCCTGTAAGACTTCCAAAACAGCCGGCGTAGTGACAAGCGACATCGTTTGCATCGTGGGGGAGGCACCATTTGCTATCAGAAAAGCCACGGCCTCTGCATGCCCGGCTGCCACCGCAATATCAAGAGGAGTACGCCCCTGCTCGTCCGGCGCATTAGTATCAGCCTTATCCTCCACAATAGCGCGCAAAGCCTGTATATCTCCTCTTTCTGCCGCCTCGTAAACAGATGACGGAAGTTCTGCAGCATATACCATAGCAGAAAATAGAAGACTGCAAGCAGCCGGGAGTAAATAATCAGATTTCCTCATTCCTTCATCTTAACGCTTTCTTTTCTCAATGACAAGATTATTTTTACCAGCTATGCAAAAAATCAATCGGCCCGGCTGCTATGATAGCAGCCGGGCCGGAAAATATTGGGATTACAAACTCAGGCGGGATTACTCTTCAATACCCACGGAGATGGACTCCTCAGCAGCGGAGAACTCATCCTCGTCATCCTCCCAGCGAGCGCGGGGAATGGGGGTAGCACCGGGTGCAGCCTCCACCACGATGTTGCGGTACTTGTCGAAACCGGTACCGGCAGGAATGAGGTGGCCGAGAATCACGTTCTCCTTGAAGCCCTCCAGCATATCAACCTTACCCAGAGTAGCGGCCTCAGTAAGCACGCGTGTCGTATCCTGGAAGGAAGCAGCAGAGATGAAGGAATCCGTCTTCAGAGAGGCCTTGGTAATACCCAGAAGGATGGGCTCACTGTCAGCCGGGCGGCCATTCATGTTCATGGTCTCGCGGTTAATGCGAGCGAGCGTGGTACGATCAACCTCGTCACCCCAGAGCAGGCCGGTATCACCCGGATCCTTCACGCGCACCTTGCGCAGCATCTGAGAAACGATGATTTCAACGTGCTTGTCATTAATCTCCACACCCTGCACACGGTACACCTGCTGCACCTTGTTCACGAGGTGCTCCTGAAGGGCCTCCTTACCGCAAATGCGGAGGATTTCATCAGAAGCCTCAGAGCCGTCAGAGAGGGGTTCACCGGCGCGCACGAAGTCACCATCATGCACGATGATGTGGCGATCCATGGGCACAAGGTGCTTAATGGAGATAGCGCCTTCGCTCTCATCATGATTCTCCAGCTTGGAAGAACGGCGGCGGGACTTGCCGGCTGCCTCCTTAGCCTCAGCATCACGATAGATGGTCACTACCTTCTTACCACGAATCATGGCGTCATCAATACCGACGATACCGTCCATCTCAGCAAGCGTGCAGGTATCCTTCGGGCGGCGAGCTTCGAAGAGCTCAGCCACGCGGGGAAGACCACCGGTAATATCGTTTGTCTTCTGCACCTTACGGGGAGTCTTGGCGATGGGGGTACCGGCAGAAATCTGCTGCTTGTTGCTGACGGCAAGGTAAGCGCCGGTGGGAATGGAGTACACGCGGGGCTGATCCTTAGCGCTGTTCTTGGCCTTGCTACCGAGTTTGACGGTGTGCACGATGATGCGGGGAGCGAGGTCCTGACGGTGATCGATGATAACGGTCGTACCCTTACCGGACTCTGTGTGACCGGACTCGGTGCGGCAGGTAATACCCTCAATCATGTCAGCAAACTCCACATAACCGCCGATTTCGGAGATAACCGGAATGGCGAAGGGATCCCACTCAGCGATGAGCGTCTTGGCGGTGATGTCCTCACCATCCTTCACGTGCAGTACAGCACCCATGGTGAGCTGGTAGGACTCCTGCTCCTTACCCTCGGCGTCGTAAATCTTCACGCTACCGTTCTTGCAGAGCACCACGTTGTTACCGTTCTCGTCGACAACGCAACGGTCACGCAGGTTCTCGTCGTAAATCACACGACCATCGGTCTTGGCCACGTACTCGGGACGGCTGGTGGAGGCAGATGCCGTACCACCCACGTGGAACGTACGCATGGTCAGCTGAGTACCGGGCTCACCGATGGACTGAGCAGCAATGATACCAACGGCCTCACCCACCTTCACGCTCTTGCCGGTGGCCAGGTTCAGACCATAGCACTTGGCGCAGCAGCCCTTAGTCAGGTCACAGGTAAGCACGGAGCGAACCTTCACCTTCTCGATACCCACGGTCTCGATGCGCTTGGCGGCCTCGTCGGTGATAATCTCGTTCTTGGCAACGATGATTTCGCGAGTGGTCGGATCATAGATGTCATCGCAGGTTACACGACCATAGATACGCTGAGCGAGGGTGGCGATTTCATCATCACCGTCATAGATGGCGGTCATGGTGATACCATTGTCGGTACCGCAGTCCTCATCGCGTACGATAACGTCCTGAGCCACGTCCACGAGCTTACGGGTCATGTAACCGGAGTCAGCCGTCTTAAGAGCGGTATCGGCCAGACCCTTACGGGCACCGTGAGTGGAAATGAAGTACTCAAGCACGCTCAGCCCCTCACGGAAGTTGGAGGTAATGGGGCGCTCGATAATTTCACCACTGGGCTTAGCCATAAGACCACGCATACCGGAGAGCTGCTTAATCTGAGCCTTGTTACCACGAGCACCGGAGTCCACCATCATGAACAGTGGGTTGGCAACGGCGGAACCGTCGTTGTACTCCAGCTTGGTGTAGAGCTCCTTCTGGATGGCATCGGTCGTAGAGGACCAGATGTTAACCACCTTCTCGTAGCGCTCACCGTTGGTAATCAGACCTTCCTCATACTGCTCGGTCACCTTGGTCACCTCATCGTATGCAGCAGAGATAAGCTCGTTCTTGTGCTCGGGCACCACCATGTCAACAATACCGATGGAGCAACCGGAGCGAGTAGCTTCCTTATAGCCCAGAGACTTAAGAGCGTCGAGGGTTTCAACGGTCTTAGCCTGACCACAGGTCTGATAGCAGCGCCAGATGATTTCACCCAGCTGCTTCTTGCCGACGTTGCGGTTGATGTAGCCGATTTCGTTGGGCCAGATTTCGTTGAAACGCACGCGACCGGCGGTGGTCACGATGGTCTTGCGCCCCACGTTCTCCTGATTGAAGGACAGGCGGTCGAACTCGCGACCGGTCTTGCCATAGTCGGGGTTCTTCAGGCGAATCCACTCATGGTAACCAATCTTGCGGGCAGCAATAGCGAACTCCACTTCAGAGATGGACTCGAAGAGAGGCAGCAGATTTGCGTTGTCCTGATTCTCCTTCACCACCTTGGCACGGGTGTGAGTGAGGTAGTAGGAACCCAGAATGATATCCTGAGACGGGGTGCTGATGGGCTTACCGGATGCAGGGGAGAAGATGTTGTTGGGAGCCAGCATAAGCAGGCGAGCCTCCAACTGAGCCTCCACGCTCAACGGTACGTGCACAGCCATCTGGTCACCGTCGAAGTCAGCGTTGTAACCGGTACATACGAGCGGGTGCAGACGAATAGCGCTACCCTCAATCAGCACAGGCTCGAAGGCCTGAATGGAAAGGCGGTGCAGCGTAGGAGCACGGTTCAGGAACACAGGGTGGCCCTTGGTCACTTCCTCAAGAATATCCCATACGATAGACTCCTTGCGGTCAATCATCTTCTTAGCAGAGCGCACGGTGTGCACATAGCCAAGCTCCTTCAGGCGGTGAATGATGAACGGCTCAAAGAGAGCCAAAGCCATCTTCTTGGGAAGACCGCACTGGTTCATCTTCAGGTTCGGACCAATCACAATCACGGAACGGCCGGAGTAGTCCACACGCTTACCAAGCAGGTTCTGACGGAAACGGCCGCTCTTGCCCTTCAGCATGTCAGAGAGGGACTTCAGCGGGCGGTTACCGGCGCCGGTCACGTGGCGGCCATGGCGGCCGTTATCGAACAGAGCGTCCACAGCTTCCTGAAGCATGCGCATTTCATTGCGCTTAATCACCTCGGGAGTCTGGAGAGCAGCGAGCTCCTTCAGACGATTGTTACGGTTGATAACACGGCGATAGAGGTCATTCAGGTCGGACGTAGCGAAGCGACCACCGGGCAGCGGTACAAGGGGACGCAGATCCGGAGGAATCACAGGAAGGATGGTAAGGACCATCCACTCGGGATGACCACCACTATTCTTGAAACCCTGCGCGAGCTGGAGACGCTTGGCAAGCTTGCGCTTGTTCTGCTTAGAGTTTGTCTTCTCCATCTCCTGACGAAGCTCATCAATGAGAGCATCCAAATCGATTGTAGCCAGAAGGCGCTGAATTGCAGCGGCCCCCATGCCTGCCTCCGGAGCTTCATCACCGTAATCCTCCTGCAGAGTTTCGTACTCCTCCTCAGAGAGGATAGTACCGCGCTCGATACCATTCACACCGTGAGGATCCGTCACAATGTAATCCTCATAGTAAATGACACGCTCCAAGTCACGGGCAGTAAGGTTCAGCATGAGGCCGATGCGGCTGGGCATGCACTTGTAGAACCAGATGTGAGTGACGGGCACGGCCAGCTCAATGTGGCCCATGCGCTCACGGCGAACGCGGGCGGACGTCACCTCCACGCCGCAGCGATCACACACCATGCCCTTGTTCTTGGCGCGCTTGTAGCGGCCGCAGGAACACTCCATGTCACGAGTCGGGCCGAAAATACGTTCACAGAAAAGGCCTCCCTTCTCAGGCTTGAACGTACGGTAATTGATGGTCTCAGGGTTCTTGACCTCGCCGCTGGACCAGCTCAGAATGTTCTCCGGGCTAGCAACGGTGATGCAAACCTGGTCGAAGTTTTTAGGCTTCTCGTTGTTAAGGTCAATGTAAGACATATAAAGAAGTTAATGAGTGAAAGGTTGAATTGCTACCCGCCCGCAAAGGCGGGTAGCGGTTACAGGTTTACATGTCGGAGTCGTCATCATCTGCCTCCTCGGCATCATCATCGGCCTCCAGGTCATCGGCGTCGTCATCGTCATCATCGAAGTCAGAATCGCCTTCGAAGTCCATCTCGTCTCCGAAGAGCTCTTCATCATCGCCGCCGTCAGCAAGCAAGTCGAAGAGTTCGTCCGTAGTCTGCGGTGCATTCTCGAGGTCCTTCTTCTCCAGCGGCTGAACATTCAAGCAGAGAGCCTGCATTTCCTTAATGAGCACGTTGAAGGACTCGGGAGTACCGGCGGCCAGAGAGTTGTCACCCTTAACGATGTTCTCGTAGATTCGGGTACGGCCCTGAACGTCGTCAGACTTAACCGTAAGGAGCTCCTGAAGAGTATAGGCAGCACCGTAAGCTTCCATAGCCCACACTTCCATTTCACCGAAGCGCTGGCCACCATGCTGGGCCTTACCACCGAGGGGCTGCTGGGTAACGAGGGAGTACGTACCAACGGCACGTGCGTGCACCTTATCAGCCACGAGGTGATTCAGCTTCAGCATGTAGGTGTAACCCACCACCACAGGATAGTGGAAGTACTCACCGGTGAGACCATCGATGAGGCGGCTCTTACCGGCCACGGAACCATCCTTGCCGTCACCCACCCATGTGAAGCCGGGCACCTGCTTGGCTTGGCTCATGTAGTCCCAAATCTTGGACTCTTCGATACCGTCGAACACCGGAGTGGCTACCTTGAAGCCGAGGGCCTTGGCGGCTACACCCAAGTGAGCCTCAAGCACCTGACCCACGTTCATTCGGGAAGGCACGCCCAGCGGGTTCAGAATGATGTCCACGGGAGTACCGTCCTCCAGATAGGGCATATCCTCGATGGGCAGCACGCGAGAGCACACACCCTTGTTACCGTGACGACCGGCCATCTTATCACCCACACCCAGCTTGCGCTTGGCTGCGATGTAAACCTTCACCTCAGTCACCACGCCCGGGTCCATCTCAGCACCGGCTTCAATCTGATCGAGCTTGCGATCACGCTCTTCATCCAGATCCTCGAAGCGAGGAGCGTAGGCATTAATGATTTCGAAAATCTGATTCTTAACCGGGCTGGCGCTCATCTCAATCTGGTCATGATAGACAGCGAGCTTGCGCAGCAGGGTCTTAGTAATCTTGCGGTTCGCGGGGATAACGATTTCATTCGTGCCAACACGGGTCACCTCAAGCGGAATCTTCTCGCCCAGCAGGCGGTCAGAGAGCTTACTGGTGAGCTGCTCAATGAGGGCATCCTTATCACGGTCGTACTCGGCATCAACCTTCTTACGCTGCTTCTGGCTCTCCTTCTCCATGTCTACAGGGGGAGTGCCGGGAGCGCTGGAGCGCACGATGCGAACATCCATCACAGTACCCACGGTGCCCGGAGGAACGCGCAGGGAAGTATCCTTCACGTCAGCAGCCTTCTCACCGAAGATGGCGCGCAGCAAGCGCTCTTCCGGAGCAAGATCTGTCTCGCTCTTAGGAGTAATCTTACCCACAAGGATATCACCGGGCTTCACTTCAGCACCGATGCGGATAACGCCATCGCTACCGAGGTTCTTCAGAGCCTCGTCACCCACGTTGGGGATATCACGAGTGATTTCTTCCGGGCCAAGCTTGGTATCGCGAGCCTTTTCCTCAAACTCCTCGATGTGGATGGAGGTATATGCATCCTCCTGTACCAGACGCTCGGAGATGATGATGGCGTCTTCGAAGTTGTAACCGTACCAGGACATGTAAGCCACCAGCACGTTGCGGCCGAGAGCAAGCTCACCACCATCCGTACAGGGACCATCAGCCAGCACATCACCGGCATTCACCACATCACCGCGAGAAACAATGGGCTTCTGGTTGATGCAAGTGGAAGCATTAGAACGCATGAACTTGCGCAGCTGGTATACGTAGATACCCTTCTCGGCATCCGTACGAACGCTCTCAGGATCGCTCAGCCAGCGCTGAGGAGCCACGGGAAGCTGGCCGTCATGAGTGGTCACGATGTACTCAGCCGTAGCAGAAGCCACAATACCGGGAGCCTGAGCCACTACCACAGCGCAACTATCGCGTGCACACTTAGCCTCAATACCAGTACCCACGAGCGGGGCCTGATTCACCATAAGCGGCACGCCCTGGCGCTGCATGTTTGCACCCATGAGTGCACGGTTAGCGTCGTCATGCTCAAGGAAGGGAATAAGACCGGCAGCGATGGAGATAATCTGCTTGGGAGATACGTCCATGTACTCCACGCGGCGGGGATCCACCTCGATGAACTCACCATGCTCACGAGCGGTGACACGGTTGCGGATGAAGTGGCCGCTACCATTATCGTTATCAAGCGGGTTATTAGCCTGAGCAATGAGGTGATATTCCTCCTTGTTGGCAGTGAGGTACTCCACCTCATTGGTTACGATCACCTCAGTGTCAATTACGTTACCGGCAGCATCCTTCTTCTCCACCTTCTTCACGCGGCGGAAGGGTGTCTCGATAAAGCCGTACTCGTCGATGCGAGCGTATGTGCACAGAGAGTTAATAAGACCAATGTTCGGACCTTCAGGCGTCTCAATGGGGCAGATTCGGCCATAGTGGGAGGGATGAACGTCTCGCACCTCGAAACCGGCGCGATCGCGGTTCAGACCACCCGGACCAAGAGCGGAAAGACGGCGCTTGTGAGTCAGCTCAGCCAAGGGGTTAATCTGATCCATGAACTGAGAAAGCTGGCTGCGGCCGAAGAAGTCACGCACCACGGCGCTCAGAGCCTTGGGATTGATGAGCTTACTGGGAGTGATATCGGTACGAGTGGTATCGCACAGGGTCATGCGCTCCTTCACAAGGCGCTCCGTGCGGGCAAGGCCCACGCGGCACTGGTTAGCGATAAGTTCACCCACAGCACGCACGCGGCGGTTGCCAAGGTGGTCAATATCATCCACCTGCCCTTCACCATTCTTCAGGCGAAGCAGGTACTTAATAGCGGAAAGGAAGTCGATAGGCTGAATGAGGCGAATATCCTCAGGAACGTCAAGACCCAGCTTCTGGTTAATCTTGTAACGGCCCACGCGAGTGAGGTCATACTTCTTCTCTTCCTTGAAGAGGCGATCCAGTGCGGTGGCAGCCTGCTGAACAGCGGGCGGGTCACCGGGGCGGAACTTGCGGAAAATCTCCTTAAGGGCGCTCTCACGGTCATGAGCAAGATCCTTCTTCAGAGTCTTCACGAGAGTCTCTTCCTCACGCTGGTCAATTACCTCAATCTCCTTAATACCCAGCTCAAGCATCTTCTTGATGGTAGCAAGACTAAGGGGCTCATAGGCCTTTGCAATGATAGCAGAGCGACGGCCGGAGGCATCATCACCATGCTTCACATCCTCGAAGGGAATGAGATACTCGAGTTCTTCACCAGTGACATCAGCCAGCTTCAGGTTCTGAATCGTGTAGAACTGCTCCACAATGGAACGATCACTCTCATAACCGAGGTAACGGAGGAACGTGGTGGCAAGGAACTTGCGACGGCGACGGCGACGATCCAGAAACACATACATCAGATCGCTCGTGTCAAACTGCACTTCCAGCCAAGAACCGCGGTCCGGAATAATGCGGAAGGAGAAAATATCCTTACCATTGGCATGGCGGGTCTTCTCAAAGCAGATACCGGGAGAGCGGTGCAGCTGAGCCACAATCACACGCTCAGCACCGTTAATAACAAAGGTGCCGCGATCCGTAATCATGGGAATCTCGCCCATGTACACGTTCTCATCAGCTGTGTAGTCACCCACCTTCAGGCGGAACTTAACATACAGAGAGGCGCTGTAAGTATCACCGGAGCGGATGGCCGAAAAGTCCGAAGTCTTGGGCGGAGAAATTTCGTAGGAGTCGTACTCCAGACGGATTTGACCGTCGTAGCTTTCGATCGGGAAATGCTCGGAAAGTACAGCCTGCAGGCCCATCCTGAGCCGCTTATCAGGCTCACTGAAACGTTGCAGGAATTCCTCGTAGGATTTTGTCTGGATCTCGATGAGGTTCGGTGGTTCGATAACCTCTTTGATCTTGCCGAAACTGATTCGCTCTTGCTTGGGCTTTGACATGGAGTTGGCTGAGATGATGTTTTGCACCCATGTCCGGGTGCGGATCGGTTTACGTCTGGTAAAACCGACCCGGACTGGCGCGCACACGCGCACACGCTCGCGCTCGCGATGTTGTCACCTTCCCGGGTCGGTCCTACAGCCTGTTTTCTATCATGGCTTCAGTAACTTTTTACGTCATATAAGTTACTAATTCTTAAGCATTAGGGAACAGAAGCCAATATTCCCCCAGCATGACTTGACGCGAATGCAGGGGAGGACTACAATCCCCCCCTGCGGTCGCAGATTTAAAAAGGTTACTTGATAGTGACCTTGGCGCCAGCCTTCTCGAGCTCGGCCTTAGCCTTCTCGGCGTCCTCCTTAGAGGCACCCTCGAGGATGACGGCGGGAGCGCTCTCAACGAGCTTCTTAGCATCAGCGAGACCAAGACCGGTCTTAACGGTACGAACAGCCTTAATGACGGCAATCTTGTTGCCACCGGCGTCGGTCAGTTCTACGTCGAAGTCAGTCTTCTCTTCCACGGGCTCAGCAGCGGCAACGGGGCCAGCAGCAGCCACGGGAGCAGCGGCGGAAACGCCCCACTTCTCTTCGAGCATCTTTACAAGTTCAGCAGCCTCCAGGATGGTCAGCTTGCCAAGTTCCTCAGCGATTGTATTGAGATCAGCCATTGTAGTATCTATATGTTTTAATTGGTTCTAAGTCGCGGACGAGGGCTCCTCGTCCATTTAAGTTCTTACCGGCCGTAGAGCCGACAGAGAACCTAATTTTTTCAGGCGGCGGAGAGGGTGTACCACACCGCCGCCCTCTGGTCAAGTCTTTTTTTACTCTGCAGACGCATTTTCCTGCTCTGCACCACCATTTTCCTTGTCGACGTATGCCTGAATGACACGTGCGAGGGCGGAACCGGCACCATTGATGGTACCAAGAAGGGTGGCAAGCAGAACTTCGCGGCTGGGCAGATCACCGAGAGCCTTGATTTTCTCAGGGGTAAGCTCAGCACCGTCAAGAATACCAGCCTTGTAAGCGGCCTTCTTGCTGGTCTTAGCAAAGGTATTGATAGCCTTAGCGGCGGCGCAGACGTCGCTCTCACCCATGACATAAGCCGTCTGGCCCTTAAGGGCAGCGGTGATGTCGGGCAGACCGGCCTCCTTAACAGCCTTGGCCATGAAGGTGTTCTTAGCGACCACGCAGGAGGCACCAGCAGCGGCCAGAGCGGCACGAAGCGTGGTGAACTCAGGAACGGTCACACCCGTGTAATCGATAACGAGAAGGAAAGGAGAGGCATTCACCTTAGCCTTCAGGTCATCGATGATGATGGTCTTATCAGCGTTCACTTTCTTTTCAGTACTCATGTTCGTATCTGTGTTTCAGTGTTACAGCTTGGAGAACTCAACCTGACTGAGGGTGAGACCCGGGTTCATGGAGCTGGACATGGTAGCACCGGAGATATAGGCACCCTTTGCGCCGGAGGGGCGAGCCTTCACCACAGCGGAGATGAAAGCGCGGGCGTTCTCCACGAGCTTCTCGTTATCGAAGGAGAGCTTGCCTACAGCAGCGGAGATGTTAGCATTCTTGTCCACCTTGAAGTCCACACGGCCGGCCTTCACCTCGCGAACAGCCTTGGCGGTGTCATCCGTCACAGTGCCGGTCTTGGGGTTGGGCATCAGACCACGCGGGCCGAGCACACGAGCAATCTTACGCACCTGGGCCATGGCGTCCGGGGTGGCGATTGCGCTGTCGAAATCAAGGTAACCACCCTGAATCTCCTTAATGAGATCCTCAAGGCCTACCTTCTCTGCACCGGCTTCGAGGGCAGCGGCAGCAGCCTCACCCTGAGCGAAGACGATTACACGAACATTCTTACCAGTACCGTGGGGCAGTGATACGGAGCCACGCACCATCTGGTCGGACTTACGGGGATCCACCGTAAGGCGGAAAGACACCGTGACCGTGGGGTCAAACTTGGGAGCGGGGAAGCTCTTCATGACCGCAACGGCTTCATCGACAGCATAAGCCTTAGTGGAATCCACCAGCTTGGCTGCCTCATTATAGCGCTTTGAGCGTTTCTTGGACATATTATTTAGCAGTACGTTCGGGTTAATAATTTTCCCTCCTGCAGAAGGGGTTACATCTCAACCTCCACACCCATCTGACGAGCCTGACCGGCAATAATGCGGGCAGCGGCTTCAGGGTCGGTTGTGTTGAGGTCGGGCATCTTGGTGTTAACGATCTCCATCAGCTTCTCCTTGGAGAGCTTGGCAACCTTCTTCTTGTTCGGCTCGCCGGAGCCGGACTTAATACCAGCGGCCTTCTTAATAAGGTTGGCTGCCGGGGGCTGCTTGGTGATGAAGTCGAAGGACTTATCCTTGTAAACGGTAATCACGACGGGGAGAACATCGCCGGCCTGCTTCTGAGTTCTTGCGTTGAACTCTTTGCAGAAGCCCATGATGTTAACACCGGCCTGACCAAGTGCAGGACCAACGGGCGGCGAAGGATTCGCGGCACCAGCAGGAATCTGCAGTTTGATTGTTTTTACTACTTCTTTTGCCATGGTTGTGTTTGTTTTGGGTTACTGTAGCAGCTGTGCTCCACGCACAGCTGCTACAGCGAGAAGATTTTCAGTTAGCGAGCGTCAGCCTTACCGCGCTCTTCTTCAGGCACAAGCTGTACCTGGGTGTAATCCAAATCCAACGGGTTGGAGCGGCCGAACATCGTCACGCCTACGCGCAACTTGCCGTGCTCAGCATCCACTTCCTCCACGATACCGTGCTCACCCTGGAACGCACCTTCGAGCACCACCACTTCATCCTTCACATTGAAGACAATCTTCTGGCGGGCGCCTTCGCTACGACGCTCAATTTCCTTCATGAGGTCGTTCACGTCCTTCTGGGACATGGGAAGGGGTTCCTTATTGCGACCGCAAGCAAAACTGATGACGCCATCAACAGCCTGAATCTTATACCAAGCATCATTGTTGAGGCTGCCATCCGGGCGGCGCAGCGCGAAGTTCAGGTATACATAGCCAGGGTACAACTTCCGATCCTGAACGTATTTCTTACCATTACGAACTTCCTCCACCTTTTCGGTGGGCACGAGGGGCTCACTCTGAACGAGAGCACCCATTTCTTCATCCTCCTTAAAGAGGCGCTTAAGGTTTTCTACTGCACGGCGTTCCTTGTTGGAGAGTACATGCAGAACATACCACTGGTCTTTTGCAGCGGGGACAACACGTGCTGCAGAGCCGTTCTTTCTATCGTACGGGCGAGACATATTGGAAAATCTAAGTGGTGAATACAGTATTCAGCTTATCAACTGCACGCTCTATCAGGAAAGAGCCATAATCAGCCAGTTGGTCACGCTGGCCATCACATAATCAAAGAAGGCAACATATGCGCCAAGAAGCACCATGGCAATGAGCACCATGATGGTTGAACCGGACAACTCACGAAACTTTTTAAAACCTTTTACCTTGGGGTCACTCTCCCACGGCCAGGAGCACTTCTTCAGCTCCCCTTTCACGTTGGATATATACTGGGAAATCTTGCGGAACATCGTCGGTTTTTGTGAGTTATGCTTAAAAATTGAGAAAAAAAAAGAGGAAGGTCAGCAGGGTATGAGAGACTCGAACTCCCAACACGCGGTTTTGGAGACCGCTGCTCTACCAATTGAGCTAATACCCTTTTACCTTGCTCTGTTTTTCGGCCTTCCGGGAAAAGGGGTTACCCACACTTGGGTGGGCAACCGCCCTTTCTTTCGGCCGGGAGTTAGTGACTTAGCACCAACCCCCAATGGTTAAGTTTTTCAGCGGGGCTGTTTAGGCCTCCTTGATCTTGGCAACCTTACCGGCGCCAACGGTGCGACCACCCTCACGGATAGCGAAGCGCATACCTTCCTCCATAGCTACGGGAGTGATGAGCTCTACACCGATGGTGACATTGTCACCGGGCATCACCATTTCAGTACCCTCGGGAAGAGTTACGGTACCGGTCACGTCCGTCGTACGGAAGTAGAACTGGGGACGATAGTTGTTGAAGAAGGGAGTGTGACGGCCACCTTCCTCCTTGGTCAGCACGTAAACAGCTGCCTCGAAGTTGGTGTGAGGAGTCACGGAACCGGGCTTGGCAATCACCTGACCACGAACGATATCTTCCTTCTTAATACCGCGGAGCAGCACGCCCACGTTATCACCAGCCTCACCCTTGTCGAGAAGCTTGCGGAACATTTCGATGTCGGTCACGGAGGTCTTCACGGTGGGCTTGATACCCACGATTTCAACTTCCTCCATCTTGTTGATGATACCACGCTCGATACGACCGGTAGCCACAGTACCACGGCCGGAGATGGAGAACACGTCCTCCACGGGCATCAGGAAGGGCTTCTCAGTGGGACGCTCAGGAGTGGGGATGTACTCATCCACAGCATTCATGAGGTCAAGAATCTTGCTGGTGTACTCAGGATCACCCTCGAGGGCCTTCACAGCGGAACCCATGATGATGGGCAGATCGTCGCCGGGGAACTCGTAGGAAGAAAGAAGCTCACGGATCTCCATCTCCACAAGCTCAGCGAGCTCGGGATCAGCAAGATCCATCTTGTTCATGAACACAACAATGTAAGGAACACCCACCTGACGAGCAAGCAGGATGTGCTCACGAGTCTGCGGCATGGGGCCGTCAGCAGCGGAAACCACGAGGATAGCGCCGTCCATCTGGGCTGCACCGGTGATCATGTTCTTCACATAGTCAGCGTGACCGGGGCAGTCCACGTGTGCATAGTGGCGGTTATCGGTCTCGTACTCCACGTGAGCGGTAGAAATGGTAATACCACGCTCGCGTTCCTCGGGAGCGCCGTCAATCTGATCGTAAGCTTTGAACTCAGCCTTACCCTGCTCTGCAAGAACCTTGGTAATTGCAGCAGTAAGGGAAGTCTTGCCATGGTCAACGTGACCGATCGTACCCACGTTCACGTGGGGCTTGGTGCGCTGGAATGATTCTTTGGCCATAATTGTAAATAAAGATAATTTGGGCTGCTTATTCTTGCATGAGCCTAAAAAAAGCTTCTGGCGGGATTTGAACCCGCGACCTCATCCTTACCAAGGATGCGCTCTACCCCTGAGCTACAGAAGCGTTGTTGGCTCTTGTTGTCCCACTAGGGACGTGAAAGCGAGGGCATTTTACATCATTCCACCTCGAATGTCAATCACAAAAATGCTTTTTTTTTATTTTTTTAGAATTTTCTGCTCTGTTTTTTGATTTTATTTTTCTTATTCTTTTACTATCAACTAGTATATACGATAGATTTTTTTCTTGCAAACAATCAAAGGTAGAGGCAATTTGAAGCCCTATGAAGACAATTGCACTCATCAGCGCAGTTACGCTGGGCAGCATGGCTGCCTTTAGCGCCGAAACAACCGAGAACACAACCCAGGCCAACGAAGCCGCCCCCACCGTAGCCGCATGCGAGGTAACCGAGGAAGGCATCCAGTGCGGCGAGAACTGCTGGGCAAACGTGGAAACCATCACCCTGCTTGCAGCTAATGGTGACCCTATTGCTCAATACGCCATCGCTTGGATTACAGAGAATGGCACCAGTGATACCGAAGCAGACCCTGCTAAGGCTAACGAGATGTATTCCCACGCACTTCCCGGCCTTGAAAAAGCCGCACGAGAAGGCAATCCAACCGCTTGCCGCATCCTTGCACACATGTATGCCACCGGCAAGGGCGTGGAGAAAGACCCCGCCAAGGCCCGTGAAGTAATGAGCTGGTGCAACAACTGCTGCGGCGAATGCCAGCCCGAAGGCGAGGCCCAGCCATCCAGCAATACAGAGACCAGCACGCCCTCAGCTACCACCACCATGTAAGCTCTAAGGGAACCTTCTCCCCTAATTGAGTTCACGCCTGCTCCGCTAATATCGGAGCAGGCGTTTGGCATCTTCATCACTGGTAAATAACCTCTTTCAGATAAAGTCCTTCCGGCGGCGCACAATGACGAGTCTTAGCCCCGCTAGGCTGCTGCAACATACTCCTGAGCTCATCAATGGTCATCTTACCTGCCGCCACATGATGAGCGGTACCTACGAGCATCCTGACCATACGGTACATGAAGCCATTTCCATGAAAGCGCAATCTGAGAATCTCGCCTCCCTGCTCTTCCTCCACGGTGGCAGCATAAATGGCTCGAACGTAATAATCCTCAGGAGGAACCTCAGGCTCATTCCCTCTGCGGGCGGCAAAACGCCGGAAGTCATGCAGCCCTTCATATTCACTCAAAGCCTCACGAAGTACCGCAACCGGCACCCCCATGGGGCGATGCCATACCCTACCTGCCAAAAATGGGCTCAGCACCGGCGCCACATTGATGAGATACTCGTATATTTTCCCCCTAGCATTAAACCTTGCATGAAAATCCGCCTCCACTAGCTCAGCAGCGAGCACTCTTATGCTAGCCGGCAGATGCGCATTTAACGCAGCTACCCAGTTCTGCGGGCTCATGCGGCAACTTTCCGGAACATCCGCATGAAAACGCTGCGCTACGGCGTGCACACCGGCGTCCGTACGACCGGAAGCTGCTATCCTCAGCGGCATTCGCAGAATGGCGTTAAAGGCGGTCTCCAGCACGTCCTGCACGGTATCGCCCCCAGCCTGGCTCTGCCAGCCATGCCAATGAACTCCATCGTATGCACAAGTGAATAAAATTCGGGGCATATTCTCAGAAGATAAGAAAGCCGCAAGCACCCAGCGGGTGATTACGGCTTTCGAAAGTCGGACTATGTATTTTCCGCAGCAGAATTGGAACGCTGTCTTTACAGGTCAAAGTCCAAATCCATGCCACCGTCGCTACTGCCGGAGTCATCGCCGCCGTCCATATCCATATCGAGGCCGCCGTCGTCACTGCCGGAATCATCACCACTATCCATATCCAAATCCAAGCCGCCATCATCGCTGCCGGAGTCGGAATCATCACCGCCCAAATCTACGTCCAAATCAGAGGAGGAATCACTCTCATCAGCGGCGGGCGTGGTGTCAGCGGGCACATCGTCCACGGCGGGCTCACTGCTGTTATCATCAGCAGAATCCTCCGCGGACTCATCAGCTACAGGCACCTCCTCTTCCTCGGGTACCTCCGCGGGCTCGGGAATAGCAGGTACATCCTCATCGGAATCCATCTTAGTGAACGGCACGGAGCTAGCTTCAGCACGGTATGCCAGAGCTTCGCGCAGCGCGGAAGAGCCGTAGAACTCAGCAAAATTGCCGGGAGTCTCGTGGGTGGTTGAAGTCTCTCGAATGTAAGCCATACCGGTGCGCTGACGCTCAGCTGCAGGGCCGGAATCACCGGCACCATTAGCTGCACCAACAGCCAGAATAAGACGCTCGCGGCTCACCTCTCCATCATCACCCACAGGCATACTGGCCTGAATACGGCCCACCTCAGCGGCAAGGTTGATAAGAGCCTCGGCATACTCGGTACCTTCACTGCCTTCAGAATCAGTCATACTGCGAGTAAGTGCAGTCTCATTCAAAGCGAAGGGACGTACACCGGCATTCTGCATACGCTGCTGCAGCACGGCCACACGGGGAGCGGCGGCTTCAGCAGTACGATAATCGGTCACTTTCTGAAGCTCTTCTGTCAACTCACGGGTGAGCTCAAGGGCTGTCTTTTCTTCCTTCTGGCAGGAAGTAAGTGAAGTCAATGCCAGAAAGGCGAACGAGGGGATGAGAAGAAAACGTTTCATGGAGAAATAAGATAAGCTACTTTCTGAAATTAGCAGGATTTTAGTCTTCTGTCAAGGTAAAGTGTACAGAATAAGAAAAAAAATATCAGTTTAATGCGTTAGCTGAGGGATTCGGAAGAATATCATCATAAATTCCGGGCGATGAGTTCTCTATCGGAGTTGCGCCCACACAGCGTGCATAAAAATCAGCCGGTCCCACACCGCCAATAATGGCGTACCCATAGCCAAGGGTACGCATATGCTCCAGAGCAGTCACCAGCAGCACTCGCCCCACCCCGCTCCCGCGGGCATCCTCACTCACTCCCATAGGGCCAATAAAGCCGCGGGCGGTAGCGTCATAACAGGCGAATCCGAGTATTTTCTGCTCACGCGTGGCAATGATGCAACCGGTAGGCTGGTGGCTCATAGCTATTCGGCATTCGCTTACCCAGCGGGGGCTGAAGTGGCGCCCTACCCAATCCTCTAGGATGTGCGCTTCAAACGGCATACACGGGCGTACAGTAATGCCCTGCTCTGCGGAAGCAGCACGCAGCGGCGCGCCATCCGGCAGATGATAAAGCCTTACAAGCATATCTTGCATAAGTCAAATGGTATTCTGATTTGTTAAAAAAAAGGGCGGGAGCGCCCTACCGGCACTCCCGCCCGTTAAATAATCGTTATTCACCACCGCGACCGGCCTGAGAATTGAAGTACAGCTTAGCAGCTGCCTCAACAGTCTCACTGGTACCGCCGAACACGTTCTTAATCATGTATGCCAAAGCCACAGCATCACGGAAGTTCGCAGGAGCGCCATTCCACTTGGCAGCATCCATTCCGGCACCACGGGCAGCATACTCCTTCACGCCGGGCATAGCCCACAGCATAGCCTGAGCACGAATCATAGCCTGTACGGGCAGCTCCATATCACGACCGTGAGAGGAGAGGCCTGCACGGCAGTATGCATTAATGGCATTATTGGCAGCGGCGAGGTTACCCTCGCTGATAGTACCGGCGATTTCCTCAGCAGGCACAGCAGAGGCCATGGCGTGAGCGATGGCGAACTGAAGCCAGCCATAGCAGGAGCTGTTCAGCGTCTTACCGGGCTCAGAATCCAGAAGCTTCTTCACCTCAGCCTCAATGTCAGCCAGAGCGGCGCCATTCATAGCCTTGGCAAGAATCTTCGCTGCCATGTATGTGGCCACCTCAGTGGTGGAGAGCCACTCCGGGTGAGGGAAGCTGTTTACAAGCTGGTTCAGACCAGCAAAGTCCAGCTGGCGCACGGCGCACTCGATTTCGAGCATAGCCGCACGGGTGGAAGGATTGCGATCCAGACCCACATAGCCCTTGTACTTGTCCTTCACAGCAGCAAGCTGAGTGCGGGCCGCAGCCAAATCACCGGAAGTAAGAGCACGCTCAGCAGCGACCAAATCCTCAGGAGTCTGGATGAAGAAAAGCTTCACACGGCTCACGTTGAGACTCACGTCCTGCTCCGTGCTGCGGTCAAAATACACCACGGTATCCTTACCGCCAGCGCCCTTAATCACCAAGCGGCGGGGCCTGTTATCACGGTTTGTCTGAATCAGCGCGGTGAGGCCCTGCTGCTGACGGGAAGGCTGAGCCTGCTGTGCCGGCTGTGCCGCCGCCTGGCGGCCCCGAGAGCGGCCGCCACGGCGGGACTGCTGAGCGTCACTGAAACAGGTCAGTGCAGCAAGACCTACTACGAGTACATTGTAAAGTTTCATTTCTGTATTTCTGTGTTACAAATTAGTTCCTGTTGCGACGCACACGAGACTGGAAGTCACGATTTTCCTTGTCTTCTCTCTGAACAGCGGGATCAGCGGCATACTGGCTAAGCAGGCTTTCCACTTCATTCCAGCGGTCACGATCATCCGGGGTCAGCTTATCCACTAGGCCGGACTCACGCACACGTCTCACGTATACCTGACCGGTATTCCAAGCGCGCCAGCGGTCGGAGCCCTTGTAGTTACCCTGCATACGGTCACCGGTGCTGGGCTGGTTACGCTCCCAGAGCAGCTTCATGAGAGCCACACAGGCGGGAGCAGAGTAGCGGATGTTACCCATATCCTGATAGAGGTTCGTGTAGGATACGAGAGCATTCTCCACATCACCGGAGGCAGCCAGAGCCTGACCATACAGCAACTGCATGTCCTTACGGCCCACGCGGATGCCGGCATCATCAAAGCGCTTAGCGCAAGCCACAGCCTCAGCAGCATTGCCCATGTCCATGTGCAGCTGGGTCAAACCGAAGAGGGCGGGACCGGCGATTTCCTGCTTCTGAGAGTTGGAAAGCTCGGTGAAGAGAGCCACGGCGTTGGAGCGCTCGGAGGCGATGAGAGCCTGTGCCTGTGCCTTACCAAGCTTAGCTTCATCAAGGTACTCACCACCGCGGGAAACGGCCTGCTCGAAGTACTTCAGAGCATTGCGGGCTTCCTCCTCCTTAATGGAGACATCACCCATGCGGCTAGCATACTTAACCTGATAGTTACCTACCTGCACACAGATGAAGTTTGTGAGGTCCTCGGGGCGGAACTCGGCAGTCATGCGGCGGAAGGCCTGCGTAATCTGCTCGGCCATTTCATCAGCCTTGGCCTTGTCGCCGGGTTCCTGAGAGCGAGCAAGCTTAGCCTGAGCCTCGCTCATGGAGGAAAGCATGGCCATGCGCAGAATAGCGCGGGTATACTTATCCTCAGCCACGATGCCGGGGAAGTTTGTGAAGTGCTCGTTCTTCTGCTCCAGTGTAAGAGCGGAGCCATTGTACTTCTCCCAACCGGTGGAGTAGGAAGCGGCATAACCATTGATGGTAGCTTCCATATCCGGGTTCACGGAGTTGTTAGCGAGGCCGTAGTTAGCCTCACGGGCAATCACGCGCTGAGCAAGTTCAATAGCTGCATCAAATGAGGCCTTATCAACGCCCTCAGACAGAGCAAGAGAGCGGCTCACCATCTTCAGAGAGTATTCGCAACCCTCGTAGTCAGCCTCGCTCCAGTAGCGATCCACGTAACTACGGGCACGAGTTGCCATTGCAGCATCATTCTCGCCTTCCTTCTTAATCTCGCTGCCGTAGGAGGAGAGCATGTAGAAGGCATTAGCTGCTACACTCCTGCCCTTTTCACCCTGAGCCAAGGCGGCATCAGCAGCGCGTTCCAGAATGTCGATACCCTCGGGCTTGCGGGCTTCATCCTCACCATTGATGAAGATGTTACCGTGCAGCAGGAGCACGTGCGGATACAGGTTGTGAGCCTGCTCACCACCCCACTTCTCCTCGAAGGTGACGCAGTACGCAAGGGCGGCCTCGATATCGCGAGTCTGAGCCTCCGCGTCACCATTACCCTGACGCTCCAACAGAGTGTTGATACCCATGAAGACGACGTTGGGCTGCATGGTGTTCTCATTGGGGAACTTCTTGATGAAATCCTCCACGCAGGCCATAATCTTATCACGGTGAGTAGCGTCATGGCGCACAAGCTTACTGTGGGCGTCAATGATGAAGAAACGAGTCTGAGTCTCATTCGTGATAGCATTCGCTTCCTTCAGCTTACCAGCCTCAAGTGCAGCAGTAAAAAGATTCTCACTAAGAGCTGCCTCACCCAGAGTAATGACGTCCTCCCACTTCTGAAGCTTGTAGGCGGCAGCCACCTGCACAAAGCGAGCAGCCACATAGTTCTGGTTCGTCTTGTCGTTCCCCAGAGCAGCAACTACCTCAGCTGCAGCAGCGGAAGCCTCTGCCCAGTTACCTTCACTGGTAAGGCGAGCCATCTTATTCACCAGCAAGGCAGTCTGGCCACCCTCGCCCATTTCATCCATGTTAATCTTACCTTCAAGAGCCACAGCTACTTCTTCATCACCGGTGGCGCGGCAGAGCTGGGAGAGCTGGAAGATGTTGCGGTCACGCATGGACTTGGGACCCTCCGGCGTAGTCTGGGAAAGGTTCGGGTAACGGTCCAACAGCAGCTGATAACCGGCACGAGCCAGACGCATGGAGCCGTACTGCTGAGCAACGTTTGCAGCAGTCACGAGAGCGTATGCCTCCAGCTGAGTATTGGCGCGGTGCAGCTTCTGGTAGTTTTTGAAAAGAGTAGCACAGTTATTGGCATTGTAGGAAGCGCCTGCTGCGGGATCCGGCACGCTGGAGCTGTAGTTGCGCAGCTGCTGGTGCATGGTGCGCAGAGCCTGACATGTCTCCATCACCTCGGGCACGAGACCGAGCAGAGCATAGGTGGTCTTGGCACCTTCATTAGCAGCGTCCTGCTCACCGCGGCGAAGAGAACCACTCACAATCTTGGCACCCTGCAGAGCAGGGTTGAAGAACATGGAGCCATAACGAGCCATGCGGATGGGACCGAGGGAGAAGCTCTGGGGATTCGAGCGAATCACCTTATAAATCCAGCCGATGTGCTCCGGGTGCTCAATACCCACGCGGATAATTGTATCAAGGCCGGACATGGCCATATCATCAGGCAGGGGAGCACGGGCCGTGCGGCTGCGCTCAAGAAACTCACCGGCCTTCTGGAAATCAGGCTGCGGCTTCAGCAGGTATGCCTGCATGAGCATGAAGCACAGCTTGCCGTCCATCTTCTGGGCCTTTTCCATGTCAGATACCTGGCCGTTCTGGTACATCTCCAAGTATTCTTCCATGAGCTGAATGCACTCCTCAAACTTGGAAGGATCACCGGCCACGTTATTGCGGGGATCACCGGCAGCCTGATTGAAGCGGCTGTAAGCCATGTAGAAGAGAGAAGCCGTCAGGAAGGGCTCATAACCATTACCGTTGTTCATGTTCGGCTCGGCCAGAGCGCGGTCACGCAGTTTACGGTCCTGGAAGCGAGGATCTGTGCGCAGCACCTTGAATGCCTCAAAAGCCTGCTCATACTGCTTTGCAGCAAAATAGATGTTGGCCTTCTGCCAATGGAAGAAGGGCTCATAGTGAGCAAACTGAGCGGCAATACGTGATCTGGTATTACCATAGGTGGCAATCATGCGATCGCAGAGGGCAATGGCTTCTGCCGCCTTATTCTGCGAGATGAGCTGCTGGATTTGGGAGGCCGCGGTGGCAGGATCCTGCGCGTGACACACCATGGGCATGGCGGCGGCAATTGCCATTACGGCTGCTACGGTTGAGTTCTTAATCATAAAACAGAATAGGTGTTTTGTTAAGATGGTTAATTGTGAAGAGAGAGAAAAACGACTGGGAAGGAAAGGGGGCGGCTCGTCCTCCATGGTCAGGAGGCGAACAAGAGAGGGGAGCTGCGGTGGCACGCACCGCTCAGCTCCCCCCCCTCAGGGGTTTTGATTAGAATTTATAAGCCTTCATCATTCCTGTGCAGCGGTACTCAGACCCACAGAGTGAATGCCGGCTTCGGCCAGAGCGGCCATTACGTCCACGATGCGCTGGTGCGGTGCACGACCGGCACCGGTAAGCATCACTACGGGCTGGGTGTCCACGGCCTCAGCCTGCTCCTTGAGCATCTTGAGGGATTCCACCAGCTGCTCCATACGGCGCTGCTCCAGATAGGCGGCGGTACCGGGTTC
This sequence comes from Akkermansia sp., assembly GCA_017517385.1. Taxonomy (GTDB): domain Bacteria; phylum Verrucomicrobiota; class Verrucomicrobiia; order Verrucomicrobiales; family Akkermansiaceae; genus Akkermansia. Next base: position 17,312 of record JAFWZG010000024.1, on the reverse strand, counting down.
AAGCGTCGGATCATACGCACCACCCACCGTGAGGTCATTATTCCAGGTTACCACACCGGAGGCCGACACGTTGATATTGCCGGGATCCACCTTGGGGCGCTGGGATGATGAGGACTGAGATTGGGGAGGGATGCTAATATCAAGCTTCTTCTCACTAACGAGAGAGGTAGCCACAAGGAAGTAGATGAGCAGCAGGAAGCAGCAGTCAATCATCGAGGAGATGTTGGAAGTCATCTCTTCTTCCTCAGGTGCCTGAATTTTCTTATGTCTTGCCATATTCGGAAAAGATGTTAAATGCTGTTCTGATTATTTAGCAGGAAGTGTACCGAACACGATGTTGGTCACACCGGCGGCAGCAGCTGCACGAATGGCACCGGAAGTGCGCTCCCAAGGAGCATCCGCATCACCACGCAGGTAGAGACGAATCATCTGGGGTTCGATGGAGCCTTTTGCCTCCATAGCCTCGCGCTGGCGCTTGATGAAGTCAGTGAGCTCCTGAGCCTGATTGCGGTTGTAGCCAATGCTGGCGCCGCTGGCATCTGCAACGCCCCAGATTGTACCGGGAGCATATGTAGCATTGTACTTAGCCAGAGCGTTCGCATTCTTACCACCCATCACCTCAGGATCAGCAAACACGTTCACCACGATGCAGCCGTTAGCATCCTTCATCTCCGATGCAGATACAGCGTTGGGCATGTTCACGCTCGGATCCTTAGATACCGTAATCTGCGCGGCGTTCACAATGAAGAACATCAGCAGAAGGAAGCAGCAGTCAATCATGGGCGACATGTCCATCTCGCTCTTGACTTCCTCTTGCGGTCTTGCGTTTTTCTTAGCCATTTACAGGATTCGGAAAAATGTTTGTAAGGTTTACGCCTGCCCGGGGCGATAAATCACGGCGGGCAGGCCCGGATAGAACAGGCTTAGGCCTGTTCCTCTTCTGCATACTCAACTTCCTCTTCCATGCCTTCCTCATCATCACCACCCAGCCCCTCGGGGATGCGGGCGAGCTGAGCCTCGGCATTGATGACGTTGATGGAGGTATTCACCATCTCCTGGATAGCGTTCACGCACTCAGCCTCCAGAGCCTGAGCTTTCTTCTTCAGGAAGAAGAAGGCCGGCAGAGCAAGAATGGAGATAATCAGACCCCAGAAGGTGGTGAGCAGAGCCACGGAGATGGAGCCTGCGAGCTGAGCGGGGTCTGCCTGACCGGTTTCAGCGAGCACGGCGAAGGCGTCAATCATACCCTGCACCGTACCGAACAGACCGATGGAAGGAGCAATGGAACCACAGAGGGCCAGCACGTCCACATACTTCATCAGGCGCGGACGCTCATTAGCAGTGAAGTCAGCGATGGCGTCCTCAATGCCGTCCTTACCAAGATCCTCAGGACGGTTGGCGTCAATGTTCGGCAGAGCGTATGCAACCAGACGGCCCAGATAGGTGGGGCTGGTTGTAGCATGCTGAATGGCGGACTGCACGCGGCACTCGGTCATGAGAGCCACAAGCTGAGCGCGCAGCTCTTCCGGGCAGAACTTCTTCTTGGCCAAATCCATGATGCTGAATACAACGAGGAATACCGTGATAGCGAAAAGGATGACGAGCGGAATCATCGTCCAACCACCGGCAATCACCCACTTATCGAGCATGTTTGTCTCCTTCACGGCAGCCTCAGCGCCTTCAGCGGCATCCTGAGCCAGAGCCATTGACATAGAGCCCATTGCAATCACTCCGAGAGAGAGTGCACGTACACCGTAGCGTATAATTGTGTCTTTCATAATAGTAAAAATGCTGTTTATGCAGAATTGACGCCTTCTATTTAACCAAATTTTCTCGACTTGTCGAGAAAGTTTTTCCCAAAAGTGGAATTTTCCGCATAAAATCAAGGGATAGCTGTCTATTCTAAATATTAAAGCCAAGTAAAACAAGTATTTTTTGATACAATTCTGTATTCTCCATTACCCCGGAAAATGAGCCGGAGCCGGGCCCCGTGGCATACAACGGAACCGCCACACCAGTATGATTCTCTGAACAAAAAACACCTGTTACTCGCCCGCAATCACGCGAGCCATCCAGAATAATAAGCCCGCCGGTCTGGTGGTCAGCTGTAACAATAAGCAGGGTATCCGGGTGCTGCTGAATCCACCTCAACACCACACCAACCGCTTGGTCAAAATCCAGCACTTCTCGCACGAGTTCCTCCAGCTTGTTATCATGAGCAGAGGAATCAATACGTGAGCCCTCAATCATAAGGAAAAATCCATTTTCGGCATTAGCAAGGCGCTCCAGCGCACGCTGAGTGCAGCGCGGCAACAAATCGCCCCGGCGTGAAGCAGGCGGGCAATCACCGGGAGCGAAAAGCTCCACGTCTGCGCCCTGAGCACTCATAGTCTGCAGTTGTTCTTCACTAAAGGCTGCCGCGCCACCGCCCAGAACCACATCAAATCCCGCAGTAGTCAGCGCTGCGGCAATGGCAGGCGTATTCCGGCGACTGGCCACATGAGCATAGAAAGCTGCAGGGGTAGCATCTGTTATCGCCTTCGTCACCACCAGCCCGGTTCGCATCCCCCGCTCCCTCAGCACAGCAGAGAGCGACTTTAACGGCGTACCATCAGGCAGCAGCCCCAGCATGCCATTATTCGTCTTCTGACCGCAGGCAATAGCAGTACCGGCAGCAGCGGAGTCCGTAACCGTGCGATTAGCAGAAGGCGTTCTCAGAAAGGCTGCCTGAGGCAATGTTTGAATAAAAAGCTTACCGCGGTTACAAAGCCAAGCCGCCCAGAGTTGCTCACTGCCCATGCCATCCCCAATCATGAGAATCACATTTTTGGGGCGTGAAGCAGCCGGTGCCACACTCAAATTATATTCCACCACTTCATGCGAGGGCAGTCCATCCACTGTCTGCGGGCGCTGCTCAGCGGCAGAAAGAAGACCACCCAGCAACAGCGCAGCTGATATAAACATCTTTTTCATCACGTCAGCTATACCAACTTTCCACTCACAAGGCAAGAAAAAAGGCCACTACCCATCGGTAGTGACCCTGAAAAAAAACTACTGCGGAAGCAATTTATTTACCCTTCACATCCAGCACGCGAACGGGCTCAACGGGCTGCAGCTCGGGCTGAGGTGTGCAGTTCTTGGGCATGGGGTGCAGAGCAGGCGCGGACTGGGTCTGGCAGCAGCAGGAGCTGAAACCTACTGCACAAGCAACGGCAAGCATCAGAGTTGTGAGTTTCATAAGAAAAAAATGACGTATGAAGTTATCGGTGTACAGTACAGCACATTTTCTCTCAAAAGTCAACCCCAAAACGGATTTTTATCCCCTCGCAATGCCGTTTTTCTGCTCATGTGCCCCATAATATACTTGCACGCTTCTACATGCTATGCCATAATGCGCCTGTTGACATGGCCAGACGCAAGCGAAAAAAAACTGAGAAAAGCCCGAGAAAGCGGCGCCGGCGAAGCCTGTGGCGAAAGCTGCTGCCTTGGCTTCTAATACTTCTACTCATCGCCATTTTACTGCCGATTATAGGAAGTTATCATCTGCTCAGCTGGCTCCAAGGAGATTCATTCAGAGAGCGGCTCACTGACACGCTAGCCAATAAGGCTCAGGCAGCAGAAGTAGCCATCCCGGAAAACCTCCAGATTAATAACGAACGCCTTAGCTTACCTGCTGCCACCCTACGCCGCGCCGATATTCTACAGCAAGTCACAGCCCGCCGCATCGTGGCGGACATCACCCGCGGCCGTCTCTTCCATCGTGAGCTTCTCATTAACAAACTGACAGTGGAGGATGCCTCCGTACGGCTGGATACCGCTGCGCTGGACGCGCCCCTGCCCCCTGTTCGTGATATAGAAAATGGCATCTGGCGCCGTTTTATTCCGGAGCGTTTTATTCTGAATAATTTTGAATGCACGGATGCTGACATTGAGCTCATACGCGCCGGCAGCTCGTATAGCCTGACTGGCTGCAAGATTACAGCGGCCCCCACCACGCGAGGAAACATGTCTGAGTGGCAAGTCACTCTAGAGAATGGTAGGGTGCACACTCCGCTCAGCTATCTTCAGACCTGCAGCATCAAGAATGCCACCCTGCTTTTCAATCCTCGAGCCATCATCCTTTCCGATTGCAGCTTCATGCTCACCCCGGGAGAAATGAGACTGAAAGGCTCATACCTCATGAGAAACCGCGAATGGTACCAAGAATTGCGCGTCAATAAGGCAAATGTGGAACGCCTGCTGAACAATGACTGGCGCCGTCACATCTCCGGCGAGCTCTTCGGTGAAGCCAAGTTCACCGGAACAGGCGACAATCTTCACGAAGCCAGGGGAACACTCTCCCTACAGAAGGGTGAACTTGAAGAGCTCCCCATCCTCTCCGAGCTTACTATTGCGGACACGCGTCCGTATAGAACCATCGCGATGGAGAAAGCAGAATGCAACTTCAGCTTCCCTTATTCCAACACCGCCCATAATATCGACCGCGCATGGCTTTTTGACCGCATTGACGTTCGGGCCGCAGAAGACACCATCCGCGTGCGCGGTCATGTCATCATCGGCCAAGACCGCTCTCTGCGTGGCACTCTCACCGTCGGCATCCGCGAGAGCACCCTTGCTTCCATCTCATCCATTCCGCCACAGTTCATCGAGAATCTTTTCACTGCTCAGGGAGAGGCGGGCTACCGCTGGGTAAACATTAATCTCAGCGGCACCACAGATAATCCTCAGGAAGACCTCTCCGCCCGGGTACGGGCCCTGTTAATCGCTTCGGTACCGGAGGCCGCCGCGAACACCACAGCCGGAGTTGCCCGCACTGCTACCGGCTTGCTGGGAACTCTGTTCTCCACCCCCAATCAAGAAAAAGAACCGGAAAACGACTCGGACTCCACCGAAGAAACTCCGCCCGCCCCCCTTCCCTCCGCCTCTGGCATCCTTGACATCATCTTCTGATATTTTTTTATTTATGAGCGCCCAAACATCCTCATACCCTTCCCAGTACGTGGACTGCACTTGCACCATCGTAGAACGTTTCGCCAACACAGCCTTCCGCGCCACCCTGCCGAATGGCAAACCCACCGTAGCTTTCGTACAAAAGAAAGAAGCTTGGCTGCTGGATGAGCTTCAGCCCGGAGACAAAGTGCTTTGCACCGTCTGCCCGGCAGATTTTGAGCGAGCGCGCATACGAGCTCGGGCCTGAGGAGCGAAGCGTCATAAAACATATTTCACTTGAAAAGGGAGGGGGTAGATGGTAGAATGGCGCCGTGACGCGTACCAAACCTATCATCTCGTGTGTTTTACCTGCTACGGACCTTCTGCTGACGCTCGGTTGCGTCGCGATTGCCCCGGTGTGCACCAATTTTATAGCCCCCTTTCTTAACTGGGAAAGCAATCCCGGTTTCAATGCGTTCGCAGCCTCCCCCTTTCTTGCAGGTGTAGCGATTGCGGCCGTGCCTGTAATTCTTCGCATGGTAGGTTTCTACCACCGCAATAACATGCAGCGCCATGCCTCCGCTATACGCCAGCTGGCCTTGTTCCTTACCTATTATCTCGTTGCCTTCGGATTGTATGAAATTGCACGTCCAGACACAGGCTCGGTGTACATGAACCACGTTATTCTGGTTACCCTGATTCTCATCACTCTGGGGCTTTACCTGCGTTACCTGTTGCTGCGCCTGCTGCAGTTCCACACACCACATGGGCGATACCATCTCCGTCAGGTCATACTGGCTGGCAAGGAGGAAGCCATCGCACAGGAATGGGAGCAGCTCTCTCCTTACTGGCGTAACAACATGAATGTAGTCGGTAAAGTGGTAGAGGGAAAAACCTCTCAGGAAGAAGTTCAGCAGCTCATCGAGCAAAACCACGTACAGCAACTCATGCTTTTCGGTGGCTTGGATGCATACCAAAACATGTCAGAAACCATCATGCGCTGTGAGCTTCAGGGGATTGACATTTACGTTCACCTGAAAAACGATCACCCCGTGAGCATGCGCGCAGACGTCACTGAGATAGGTGACCAGCGTGTGCTTATCCTCACCTCCACGCCAGTTTACTCTTGGAGCCGCATGTTCAAGGGCGTTTTTGACCGCATTATGGCATTCTTTGGTATCATCGCCACTTCCCCCATCTGGCTTATTGCCGCCATCGGCATCAAAATCAGCGACCCGAATGGTAAAATCTTTTACCGCCAGCAACGCTCTGGCCTGTATGGCAAACCCTTCGGTATGTGGAAATTCCGCTCCATGTACTCTGATGCTGATAAGAGGCTGGATGAAATCAAGGCCAAATTCGGCAATGAAATGGATGGCCCCATCTTCAAGCTCACGAATGACCCGCGCATCTTCCCCTTCGGCCACTTCATCCGCAAATACTCCATAGACGAACTTCCCCAGCTCATTAATGTGCTCACAGGCGATATGAGCCTCGTTGGCCCGCGCCCCCTGCCCACATATGAGACCGCCGAATTCCCGGAGATTTCTCAGCGCCGCCGCATGAGTGTAAAGCCCGGCCTCACCTGCTACTGGCAGATTGAAGATCGCAGTGACTGCAAGGACTTTGACCGCCTCATTGCCAAGGACCTCAAATACATCGATAACTGGAGCCTCCTGACGGATTTGGTGCTCATCCTGCGTACCATCCCCGTAGCCATCTTCGGCAAGGGAGCCAAGTAAAAGCCGGGCATGTTCCACATCGTCCTCTTTCACCCAGAAATCCCCCACAACACCGGCGCTGCCGGCCGCTTGGCCGTCGCGACTAATTCCGCGCTGCACCTCATTAAGCCCCTCGGCTTCAGCTTGGATGAAAAGCACGTGCGCCGTACCGGGCTGGACTACTGGCCTCACGTAAACCTCCACCTCTGGGACTCCATCGAGCAGCTCGAAGCCGCCGCTGAGCCCTCCGCCCGCTTCTGGTACCTTTCCACTAAGGCCACACACTCCATCTGGGCACCGGAAATCCCCCTGAAGGACGGCGATTACTTCGTCTTCGGCCCGGAATCCAAAGGCCTGCCTGAGCGCTGGATTTCTGCTCACCCGGAAACCGCCCTGCGCATCCCCATGCCGGGTGAACACGCCCGCTCGCTGAATCTCTCCACCTCCGTGGCCATCATGCTGTATGAAGGCCTCCGCCGCACCCTCCCCGCCCAGCAGTTATGAAAAACATCGTCTACTTCGATTTAGAAACCCGCTTCTCCGCTGCTCAGGTAGGTGGCTGGCATGAGGCCGGTAAAATGGGCATCTCCGTGGCCGTCACATTCTCCACGCGCGATAACGCTTATCACATCTACACGCAGGACCAAGTACAGGAGCTTATCGAAGAGCTCCGCACAGCTGACCTCGTAGTGGGCTATAACCACATCGGCTTCGATTATCAGGTCATCCAGCCTTTCACCTTCTGGACCCTTGCGGATGTTTCCAATAATCTGGACATCTGCACGGATCTCACTTCTCGCATCGGCCACCGCCTCAAGCTGGACTCCGTCGCGTCCGTCACCCTCGGTAACTCCAAAACAGCCGAAGGTCTGGATGCACTCAAATGGTGGGCCGAGTACGAAAAAACCGGTGATCCGCAAAAGATGCTCGATATTGCACGCTACTGCTGTTTTGACGTGAAGGTCACCATGGAAGTTCACAAGTTTGGAGCCATGAACGGCTTTGTAAACTATGTGGACAAAAAGGGAGAAACCGTCCGCGTGGATGTGGACTGGACGCTCTAAGCAAAGCCCCCAATTACGTTTGTTAACTTATAATGTTTCGCCACCTTTCAGTGACGATGATAATTTTTCACAAAAAAATTATCACTAAATAAGGATTTCTTTGTCTAAAATCCTATATACTTTAGGATTTTAGATTTTTCTCATTCATTCTTCATCTCTCAATCATGAACACCGCCAATAGCAATAACTTTCACGCCGCAGCATCAGCACTCGTGCAGGCCGCTCTCACGCCTGCCACAACTGAGACAAACTACCGCTCAGGCTCATTGCACGAAGCCGTCCGCCTGAACAACGGGGAACTCCTTCGCCACTTACTCGCCAACGGTGCCAATCCTAACCAATACGAAGAAGATACTCACTTCACCGCACTACATTTAGCAGCCTCGCTGAATCGCGCAGAACTCATTCCGCTGCTGGTCGAAGCCGGTTCAGATGTCAACCACAGAATTTTTGAAGGTATCAACCAGTGGACAACGGAGATAGAGTATTCCCCCACCCCCTTGGATGTTGCCATTACTAACAACAACACCGATGCTGCGAAAGCCCTGCTGGCTGCGGGCGCCAATCCCAACCCCGAATCGGCAGAGCTCTGGGCCAGGAACTCACCAATAGGAAAAGCTATAAACAATAATCAACCGGAAACAGTACAAGCCTTGCTGGAGAGCGGCGCCTCCGCCTGCGTCCCAATGTTCGCAGAAGGAAGTTATTTACAAGATGCTAATAGCCCGGAGAAGCTACACATCCTCCGAAAACTACTGGAGCATGGTGCCGACAAAGACGTTAACCGAATAGAACTAAACTTTGGTTCAGCGGCACTGCACCATATCTGCATGTATAACAATCCGCAAGGCGCGAAATTACTACTGGAAGCCGGGGCAGATGTCAACGCGCTGGCTTACACCAATAATTCTCCGCTTATGTACGCGATAGCTAATGGCGCCACAGATGTTGTGAGGGAATTACTGGCCGCCGGAGCCCGAACCGATATAGTCGATAATGATGGGTATGACGCTATAGATAAAGCGATACTACTCGGTCATACAGACATTGTAGAGCTACTCCTGGCCGCAGTCCCCGAGCCTTACAAATCAGAATTGGAAGCGAACGTCCTTCATGACGCAATGAAGGGTGAGCGCTCAGCCATCCGCAAACTGCTGGAGAACGGACTCGGCATAAAACTCACCAACCGAACACTGGTAGATGTTCTTAAGGACGGACAAGCCGGTGCAGCTAAGATGCTGCTGACATTCAGCAATGGCGACCCCCGTCTTTTCGATGAGAAAGGAGAAGCTCTGTTCCCGGCAACACAACAGTGTTCCGGGGAAATAATGCGCCAGCTGCTGGCTGCCGGCTATAATCCGAATGCATACGATGAATTCGATTCCACCCCGCTTTCCGAAGCAATTGACAACGACAACATAACTGCACTGGAAATCTTACTGCGCTTCAATTCAAACCCGAACATAATCGCGAAAGACCACCAAAATCCACTGTTCTACTGCTTAAGGGGATATCATGATACCGATTTTGTTTCGAAGGCCATCCCGATTCTGATAGCAGCAGGGGTAGATGTAAACGAAAAGAATGAAAAATCATCCACAATACTTCATGAGTACGTGCAATCGCATTTTTATAACCAACTCGTTCCGGTATTGTTGCAATGCGGGGCAAAGGTGAACGAGCCCGACGCCGAGGGAAGAACCCCGCTCTTCTATGCCACAAGTGCCGATATCACACAACTACTGATAGACGCAGGAGCAGAAACGGATTTTGAAGACGAGGCCGGGATGCGAGCCATAGAATATGCCGCCGAACAAGGGAATTGGGAGAGTGCTCTGCGGCTGTTGGAAGCGGAAAAGCTAACTCCTCTGCCCTTCAGCGTTGTCAAGAATGTGTTATTTTCCGCCATTCGCGGCAACTGTTATACACTAGCACATAACATCATGAAGCAATACCACGAAACCGAGCGCAATACCTACTTAGCGACGGAATCCGTGTTGACAGCCATCGAAGAAAACTGCAACAGCAATATACTGAAGCTGTTACTCCACTTTGGAGCTAATGTAGCCTCAACTGAGGAAAATACCCGACGGCTGATTTACCAAGCCATCCAATCCGGCAATGAGGAAAACTTCATCCTGTTGTTGAGCGCCTTGGGCAGAACATACTCAGCGGAAGCACTCACCGACCTAATTAATACTACGGCCGCTCAAATTGTGCGTGCATACATAGCAGACGACCAAGACACCCGCTCCGCCCTGCACAATGCCGCGGCCAACGCCTCTGTACAGTTAATCGACCTGTTGCTGGAACATGGGGCCAATTTGACGTGGGGGGATTACAGTGAGCACGGCACGCCCCTGCACCTGGCAGTTAAACACCAAAACAAACAATGTGTACGCCACATCATACAACTCAATCCCGAGACGCTGCTCTCCGTGGATTCACAACAACAAACACCCCTCGAACTGGCAGTTAAAAACAATTTAACCGAGGAAAGCCGAATATTACTCGAAGGTGGAGCTACGGTTAATAATTCTGATTTACTATTCCACGCCCTCCACACCGAGAACCTTGAGCTTATTGAGCTGCTGATAGCACATGGCGCCCCGGTAAATGTATGCAATTCAAACAACAGCACTCCGCTGCACTTAGCCCTTTCGTGGAACGTACCACATGTCGTAAAATTACTGATTGAAGCCGGCGCCAAACCACTCGACACGCCTGAGGAGGCATACACTTTGGCAAAAGAAATCGCCAAATGCAAAGAAGACACCCCCATGCGGTTATTGCTCGAGCATATCAATCCCCCCTTCAATAGCAGCCAACTCAATTCCCTGTTGATGATTGCAGCAAAATGGAACTGTGGCACCCAAAATAAAATGTGCCAATTGCTTATCGACCATGGAGCAGACCTCAACACCCGCGATGAAGAAGGAAACACACCACTGCACCTTTGCTTCGCTGATTTCAGTGATGATAATTCCTTGGCTGAAATATTACTGCAAGCCGGAGCTGACCCCAATGCTGTTAATCAGGCCGGGCAAACGCCGCTTCATACGAGCAACAAAGCAGTAAGAAGCGCAGTGCGCAGCTTGATAGCATACGGTGCAGATATTACGAAGAAAGATAAATCCGGTCAAACACCACTGATATTGGCCATACAAGAAGGCGATTTTCCCTTAGTTCAAATCATGCTCGAAAGCGGTATTCTCCCCAGCGAAACGGAAGAGGAGCTGCTCAATGCCTGTACTAAAGAAAACTACCGGCTAATGAAGCGCCTGCTGAGACGCTATATGCCAACGGCTGGTTAATCGCAGAGAAGGAACTATCACGTATATGTTTTTGGCTAGGCACTGCAGGCAGCACATAAAAATGATGCCGCAGATGCCTAGCCCTTTTTTAGCCTACGCACCGGGGTACGTTTGCCTTTACACAAATAGAAAGCAATAATCCCCTCCCCCGCAGTCTAGCAGTTTTATTCCGCCTCACAAAATATTTTTTTACAACTTCGCATAATTTTGTTTGAACAAAGCGAAGGAATGGTGTATCATAATCACCAAGATGAACAACAACCTGACGACAAAACTGATGGAGGCGCTGCAGGCATCGCAGAAAAATGCTGCGAATGGCGGCCGCGCCCAGATATACCCTGCAGAGCTGCTTCTGGCACTTGTGCAGCAGGAGGGCGGTGTGCTCTCCTCTGTACTGAAAAAAGCCGGTACAGATACGGACGTACTGACACGCGCTCTGCAAGAAGAGTTAGCACGCAAGCCCCGCCAGAACGGAGCGGTGGCCTCGGCACCTGGTATCGGCCCGGAGCTGGATAAGTGCCTGACCGCCGCCGAAGAGCAGCGCAAGCGCATGAAGGATGATTTCCTGAGCGTAGAGCATGTGGTGCTCGGCATACTGGAGGCAGAGCCGGAGCTCCGTCGCGTACTGGAAAAGTGCGGACTCACCCAGGAGCGCTACCTGCAGGCCCTCAAGGAAGTGCGTGGCAACCAGCGTATCACGGACCAGAACCCGGAAGAAAAATACGAAACGCTCGAAAAATACGGCACTGACCTGACAGCTCGCGCCCGTCAGGGAAAGATTGACCCCGTCATCGGCCGAGACAGCGAGATTCGCCGCGTGCTGCAAATCCTCTCACGCCGCACCAAGAATAACCCTGTGCTCATCGGTGAGCCCGGCGTGGGTAAAACAGCCATTGCGGAAGGGCTGGCCCGCCGCATTGTGGATGGTGATGTGCCTGACAGCATGCAAGGCAAGCGCTTGGTGAGCCTGAACATCGGCTCCATGCTGGCCGGTGCCAAGTACCGCGGTGAGTTCGAGGAGCGTCTGAAAGCCTTCATTAAAGAGGTCACTTCCTCCAACGGGGAAATCATCCTCTTCATTGATGAGCTGCACACCCTCGTGGGTGCCGGTGCAGGCGGCGAAGGTAGCATGGACGCTGCCAACCTCCTGAAACCCGCGCTGGCCCGCGGTGAGCTGCGCACCATCGGTGCCACCACGCTGGATGAATACCGCAAATACATCGAGAAGGACGCCGCTCTGGAGCGCCGCTTCCAGCCCGTGTATGTGGCAGAACCAAGCGTGGAGGATACCATCGCCATTCTCCGCGGCCTGAAAGAGCGCTATGAAGTGCACCATGGCGTGCATATCACCGATAGCGCCCTCGTGGCCGCCGCCACCTTGAGCAACCGCTACATCTCGGACCGCTTCCTGCCGGACAAGGCCGTAGACCTCGTGGACGAAGCCGCTGCACGCCTCAAAATAGAGCTGGACAGTATGCCCGCTGAAATTGATGAGCTGAACCGCACCGCCATGCAGCTGGAAATGGAACGCCAGGCCCTCGCCAAAGAAAAAGACGCAGACTCCAAACAGCGCCTCGAAAAAATCACCCACGAGCTGGCTGACACCAAGGAAAAAGTGGACGCCATGATAGCCCAGTGGAAGAGTGAGAAAGAGGTGGTAAGCAGCGCCCGCGATGCGCAGCAGAAGATAGACACCCTGCGCACCGAGGCTGAACAAGCCCAGCGCCGGGGCGACCTCGCACGAGCATCCGAGATTCTCTACGGTGAAATCCCCGCCGTAGAAAAAGCCGCTGCCGAGGCACGCACCGCCCTGCTCCGCCTACAGGAGAGCGGCGAAGGCCTGCTGAAGGAAGAGGTCACGGAAAGCGATATCGCTAAAGTGGTCTCCACGTGGACCGGCATTCCCGCAGCCCGCCTTGCCGAAGGTGAGCGAGAAAAGCTCCTGCACATGGAGGAACGCCTCGGCGCCCGCCTCATCGGCCAGCAGGATGCAGTGAAGGCCGTGGCAGATGCCGTCCGCCGCTCTCGCGCCGGCCTGCAGGATGAAAACCGCCCGCTGGGCTCCTTCATCTTCCTAGGCCCCACCGGTGTGGGCAAAACCGAGCTGGCTAAGGCTCTTGCGGAGTTCCTCTTTGATGATGAAGCTGCCATGGTACGCATTGACATGTCGGAGTACATGGAAAAGCACAGCGTGTCCCGCCTCATCGGAGCGCCTCCCGGATATGTGGGCTATGATGAGGGCGGTCAGCTGACGGAAGCCGTACGCCGCAGACCATACAGCGTGGTACTTTTCGATGAAATCGAAAAAGCTCACCCGGACGTCTTCAACGTGCTGCTGCAAGTGCTGGATGATGGCCGAATCACGGATGGTCAAGGGCGCACGGTGGACTTCACGAACACGGTACTCATCATGACGAGTAACATCGGCTCCCAATTCATCCTTGCGGAAAGTGATGCCACCGCCCGCAACGAAAAAGCGTTGAACGCCCTCCGCGGCCACTTCCGCCCCGAGTTCCTGAACCGCGTGGATGATATCATCATCTTCGACCGCCTGCAGAAAGAAGACCTCGCCCGCATCGTGGATATCCAGCTGGAGCGCGTCCGCAAGCGCCTCGCAGACCGCGGCCTCAAGCTGGAGCTCACCCCCGCTGCCACGGAGCTCGTAGCGGCCCACGGCTATGACCCCGTATACGGCGCCCGTCCGCTCAAGCGAGCCATCCAGCGTGATATTCTGGACCCGCTCAGCCTCGCCATTCTCGGTGGCAAATACCCCGAGGGCAGCACCATCCTCGTGGATGCTGAAGGGGACAGTATCATCATGCGATAACACACCCCTAAACAAAGCCCGGCGATTCTCTCCCCTCAGAGAATCGCCGGCTTTGCTTTACTTCCTGACGCAGTCAAAGTTTGACTTCACGCTGATTTTCTGCCATAATGCAGGGCGTATATGGCAGAGGCAAGCAGTTTCGTTTTTTTCGGCAGTGATGAAGGAGCCGCAGGCAGTGCGGCGTCCAAATGCGCTGCAGAACTCTCAGCCGGCGGTGACGGCTGGGGTGATGAAACGATAGACGGCACCGCCGCCACAGCGGATGAAGCCGTGGAGCTCATACGCCGAGCCATCTCCGGCCTGCAGATGATGAACATGTTCGGCGGGCGGAAAGTCATCTGGCTCAAAGGCGTGAACTTCCTGGCCGACACCCCCTCCGGTGCCCGCAGTGAGGCTGTACAGGAGGCCATGGAAGACCTGCTGAACGTGTTGAGTAATCTGCCCTTTGACACCTACTTCATCCTCAGCAGTGCTGAGATGGATAAACGCCGCTCCTTCTTCAAGAAGCTCGGTACAGTGGCTCAGGTGAAAGAATTCACCAAGATTGACATCACCAAACCCGGCTGGGAAAGTGAGGTAGCTGCCCTCACCATGCGTATGGCCAAGCCCCTCGGGCTTACCTTCGATAATGATGCGCTGGATTTGTTCGTGCACCGCGTCAACGAAAGCACCCGCCAGATTGGTAATGAGTTAGCCAAGATAGATGTCTACCTCGGGCCGGATCGCCGCCGCGTAAGCATGCAGGATGTGGACCTCATGGTGGCCGTATCGAGAAACGGCGTTATCTTCGAGATTTCTCGAGCCATTGAGCAGAGCGACTGCCGACTGGCCGTGCGCCTCATCAATGAGCAGCTGGAGCATGGCGAAGCCGCTGTCACCATTATGCGTGCCGCCATCGTCCCCACCGTCAGGAACCGCTTCTGCGCCCGCCTCCTCATGGATTCCTTCGGCATCGACGCAAATAACTACCGCAGCTTTGAAACAGCCCTCGGCAAGCTCCTGCCCTCGGACCGCAAAATACTTCCCCTGAAGAAAGACGGCACTCCGAACGCCTACGCTCTTTTCAATGCCGCCCGCACCTGTGGCAAGCTCACCCTGAAAAAAGCCCGCAAGGATTTGCAGGCCTGCGCCACGGCGGATCGCCAGCTCGTCTCCACCCAGCTGGATGACCGCGATATCCTCCACAAACTCGTAGTCACCCTGACAGCCTGAGCATTTTTTCTTCTCTTGGCGGGAAAAATATGTTATCAATGCGGCATGAGGAAATACCTGTTGCCCGTTCTTCTGATAAGTAGTCTCTGTGCGGCTGAGCCGCCCCCTGCCCCTCCCACCTACGTGTGCCAAAGAGCCGCTGCCCCCCTCACGATTGATGGCCGTGGTGATGAATCCACTTGGCAGCAAGCTATGCGCCTGAGCCCGCTCAGAGATATAGAGGGCCCGGCTATCGCGGATGAAACAGTGGTGCGCATGCTCTGGGATGACGAGTACCTTTACGTGCTGGCTGACATGAAAGAGTCGCACCTGTGGGCCACGCTGCGCGAGCGTGATTCCGTCATTTACCACGACCCGGATTTCGAGGTATTCATAGATGCGGACGGCGATGGGCGTGATTATCAGGAGATTGAAATAAACGCCCTGAACACCGTGTGGGACCTCTTCCTCACCGCCCCTTATCGCACAGCTAATCAGGCCCTGCATGACTGGAACATACCCGGTCTGAAAAGTGCTGTACACCTGCGTGGCACCCTGAATAACCCGGAGGATACGGATGAAGGCTGGAGCGTGGAGTTCGCCATTCCATGGAGCAGCATCACGGGGCATTCCGCCCAGCCCCGCCGCTGCTCACCGCCCGCAGCCGGTACCACCCTGCGCATGAACTTCTCCCGCGTGAACTGGCGCGTGCAGGCTGATGCCACGTCTCCCTGCGGCTACAGCAAGCTCACCGCTGAGGACGGCTCCCCCCTGCCGGAAAGCAATCATGTGTGGGCTCCTACAGGCGTCATTAACATCCACTGCCCTGAATTCTGGGGCTATGTGCGCCTGAGCGAGCGCCCGGCGGGCAGCGGGTTTGAAAGCATGCCCGTACCGGCCCCGGACAATGCTCAGCGCCGTCTTTTCGCCTATTATAACGCCCAGCTGGCTCACCGCGCAGAGCACGGGCACTTCTCTTCCACACTGAACACCAGCGGAGTCACACCCCTCTTCACCTCTCAGCAGTATTTCGCAGCCACAAGCACGGCAAGCGATGGCACAAAACTCACGCTGGACAGCAGCTCCCACCTCACCATCACCCCGCCGGATGAAAAACGCACACCGCTTTATCTCTGGGTACAAGGTGGCAAGCATGTGGGGGATACAGCGTGGTGGCAGCAGCACTTCGCCAAGCTGGCGGAGGCCGGCATATACGCCGTCATCATCGGCGGCAATACGGAGCAGCTCGCCCACCTCACCCCCATTGCCCATGCTCAGGGCCTTCAGGTGTACGCCTGGCTCTGGGCACTGAACCGCCCCGGTGATACTACCGCCCTGCAGCACCCGGACTGGTACGCAGTGAACCGCCACGGCCTCTCCTGCCATGCCCCGGAAGACCGCCCCTTCGTGGAGTATTACCAGTTCCTCTGCCCGAATAACGCAGAAGCGCTTTCCCATCTGCTCGCTCAGGTGGACGCGCTCGCCGCTATACCGGGCCTCACCGGCATCCAGCTGGATTACCTCCGCATGCCGGATGTCATCCTCCCCCGCGGCCTGTGGAGAAAATACGGGCTGGACATGAGCCAGGAACTGCCTGAGTATGACTACTGCTACTGCGAGCGCTGCCGCAATGCCTTCCGCCGCGCTTACGGGCGAGATGTGGCCGAAGCGGCGGATGAGGATGCGGACTGGAGAGAGTTCCGCCTGCAGAGCGTGGCCCATGTAGCGAACGCGCTTTGTGAGCGCATCCGCAGCCATAACCTGCGTGCGGCCTGTGCTGTATTCCCCACCCCACAGATAGCCTCCCGGCTCGTACGCCAAGACTGGCAGCAGTTCCGGCTGGACCTTGCCCTGCCCATGCTTTACCACTCCTTCTACAATGAGCCCTCAGAATGGGCCACGGCCCGCGCAGCAGATGCCGCCGAACAAACTCAGCAGCGCATTCCCCTTGCCCCCGGCATTCACTTGCCGGACTCCACTGCTGAAAGCCTCCCAGCCGAGCTGGAGCGCCTGCGCAACACCTCACCCGCCGGCATCGGCCTCTTCTGTGATGATGATATCACGCCGGCCATGCTGGAACGCCTGAGGCAGTGGCAGAACTAAGCGCCACGTGTGCACCCCCCTAAAATCGAGTAGGGGGACTTTCGTCCCCCTCTCACACCACCGTACGTGCCATTTATGGCATACGGCGGTTTCTCGGCGTGTGATTGGTCCCGGAGCTAATGTTCCTGCCGCAACTCTTTTATCTCTCCTCGCCGGATACCCT
>JAFWZG010000096.1 GCA_017517385.1 Akkermansia sp. | reverse complement strand
ATGGAAAGGAACTTCTGGAAAAGCGAAAGAGCAATAATTTCGACATCAGCGCAACGAGGCTTTCGTCCGCAATGCTGCAAGTTTCCGTAAGAATTCAAAAAATCCAGAGAAAAAGACTTGCATATCTCCAAAATTCTGTCACACTGTCTGTGTGGTTGCATAGCTTGTTTGTGCACGTACGTGTTTTAGCTCATTTATTGTACTGCAAATAAACATGTTATGCAATCACAATTCTTCTTTATGACGAATTTTAGTTTTTGATTTTTAATTATACCAACGCGTAAGCCCCCCTAATCTTTAACCCATTCACTCATTCCAACCCATCAAAACAACTATGAAGACACTTACCGGAGAGGAAATTCAGACTGCCGCTGCAGAGAAACTCAATATCGACTTCGCATCTTTAATTGCTCTCAGTTCAATATGGGCCCCAGTGGAAGAACATCTAGCAGCTCAGAATGAGCAAGGCACCTTTGCTCGTGTACCGAACTGCAGAAGAAGGCGCCATTTCGAGCCCCGCGGTGAGGTGGATGGTATCATCTATGATGATAACACCCGTCCCAACTCGCAGATGAAATCCGTGGCAAAAAAATACTACGGTGTTAGCCTGAAAGACTTTACCGTTTGCCACGTATGGCCTGACACCTGTTATGATGAGCGTTATCATACCTGTTTTGCCAATTTGGTATGCATTCCGGCTGCCATTCATTCGCTAACGGATTTTGATTCCCACGTGGAGGCCTGCCTGAAGTACAGGGCGTACGAATTATACGGCTGGATGCCTGACGACAAGGACGCGCCGACCAAGCCTGAAAATTATCCGACCGAGTGGCTGGAGCTGCCGAGGGTGGCCTCAACGTCTCGTACCCGCGCCGTGAAAGAAAAAGGGCTAGTAGGAGAAAACGATGAGGCCTGCGCCAAGGCCCTGTCTCGCTTGCCCGGCGTTTTTGAAGCGACGGATTCCATCGTTCATGAAGTCATCCAAAGAGCCATTGATTTAGGCTGCACGGATTCTGATTTTGTTTTCGTGGATGATTTAACAATCGGGCGCGTTAAACGGAGCAACATTCAATCCATGAAAACGGAAGACGGAAACTCCTATGGCCGCTACTTCGACGGTGAAGGCAGAGGCACGGAAGCTCAGGTGTGCTTCATGGCAGAAGTGTGGCAAAGGCTCAAGGAGATGAATTGGGCCAAATGATAAGGGGTAAATGCCCCACTATCAGCCATAAACGCCAGAAGGAAAAGGCCTCACTCCGTGGTAACATACAGCGGAGTGAGGCTGCTGAGTATTAGACATATGCTTCTAACAACCATATTCAGGGAGCACCCACCCCCCCTGCCCGCGCTCCGGATAAGGCAGCCCCCGCGGCCACAGTAACCAACACCATATGATTTTTCTAGCGCTTCAATCTATTGACACGGCGCGGCTTTTGTGGTAAGTTCCACGCGCAACGTACTGAAACCGAGAAAAGAAACGTCATGAAGAAACTCCTTCTTCTTCTCCTGCTTGTGGTGGCTGTGTTTGCCATGCAAAGTTTTGGTGCCACCGAAGTTCCGGTGGCTGAAGAAGCTACGGCTCCGGTAAAATCTCCCCTCTGCGGCACCATATGGTCTCTGGCGCCGGCTCTGCTGGCCATTGTGCTGGCCCTTATTTTCAAAGAGGTATATTCCGCTTTATTTGCGGGTGTAGTGCTGGGAGCCTGCTTCATAACCCAATTCGCCCTGACGGATACGGTGGACTTTGTTGTGAATAGAGGGCTCATCGAGGGCATGCAAGCCACCACGGGCGTGTTCATCTTCCTAGTGATTCTCGGTTCCTTTGTCTGCATGATTAACAAGACAGGAGCCGCTCAGGCCTTTGGCCAATGGGCGCAAAGGAATATCAAATCCCGCATCGGCAGCCAGCTTGCCACATTCATCCTCGGCATCCTCATTTTCATTGATGATTATTTCAACTGCTTGGCCGTGGGCAGTGTGATGCGCCCGGTGACGGATGCCAAGCGCGTTTCCCGCGCGAAGTTGGCATTTATCATTGATGCCACGGCAGCGCCCATTTGCATGATTGCCCCTATTTCAAGCTGGGCTGCTGCAGTTTCCCAATACTCTACCGGCACGGGCTACAATGGGCTGGAGCTTTTCATTCAGGCCATTCCGTATAACTTCTACTCGCTGCTGACACTCTGTTTTGTGGTCATGCTGGTGCTCATGCGCTTTGACTACGGCCCCATGCGGCGCTATGAACGCAATGCTATCCAAAACGGCGATGTCCACACCGTGCTGCCTGAGCAGTCCGTGCAGGAACAGGAGCTGAAATTCGAACGCCACGGCAAGCTGTGTGACCTCATTGTGCCGGTGCTACTGCTCATCGGGATAGAAACCTTCGCTCTGGTGTACGTGGGCGGCATACTGGAGGGCAAGTCCTTTGCGGATGCTCTGAGCGCCACGGATGCCACGGTAGGACTTCCATGGGGTGCCATCATTGCGCTGGTGCTGACGGTGGCCTTCTACAGGCTGCGCGGCATCCTGAGCTTCCGCGCGGCCATGCGCTGCATTCCTCAGGGCTTCATCGCCATGGTGCCCGCCATTCTCATCCTGACCTTAGCCACCGCGCTCAAGAATGTGACTTCTGCCCTGGAGGCCCGCGAGTTCATCGCCTTCCACATGGAGCACGCCTCTGCCGGGCTGGTGAACTTCTTACCCGCTGTGATTTTTGTAGTGGCGGCCATTCTCGCGTTTTCCACGGGCACATCTTGGGCTACATTCGGAATCCTCATCCCCATTATCGTGAGCACCTTTGATCCGTCCAGCCCCCTCATGTTCATCGGCATGTCTGCCTGCCTCGCCGGTGCTGTGGCCGGTGACCACTGCTCCCCGATTTCTGATACCACCATCATGTCCAGCGCCGGTGCCCAGTGTGATCACCTGAGCCATGTATCCACCCAGCTGCCGTATGTGCTAACCATATCCGCTGTGTCCTTTGCCGCCTTCCTACTGGCCGGCTTTGTGCATAACTGGTTCATTGTGTTCCCGCTTGCGCTCGGGTCCCTCTTCATCACCCTACTGGTTCTTAAAAAGTATAGCGCCAAAGCACAAGCGGATAAGGCCTGATAAATAGCCGGACCGAAAGCGTCCACTCATCCTCATATGATGATGAATAAAGAGCAAATTATGCAGCGAGTACGTATCTCTGCTCTTCTGCTCGTGCTGGTGGCCATTGTGGCAATCGGTGTGCACCTATATTTATACCACAAGGCGTGGATAGCCCGAGACGACGGCACGTTAGCTTTATGCCCACGGCCCCTGGAGACATGAATCAGTATTCCGATTGAGCTAAATGCTGAATTAATGTCATGTGTGTTTTCAGAATCCGGGCGCAGGCATCATGCTCATTTTCCACAGCCTTATCATAGGCAGTCCAGCCGTATTTATCCTCATGCATGGGGTCGGCTCCGGCTTGCAGCAACATGAGCAAATATTCTGAGTGTCCCTTAATCGCAGCCGCGATGAGAGGAGTAATCAGGTGCTCACGTGACACAAAGTTCACATTAGCCCCCATTTCAATTAACCGGCGCACTTGGGGCTCATAGCCCGGCTGACATGCACAGGCAAGCAAGGGCGAATTAAGACTGTTCCCTGCGTTGGGGTCAATGTCGTCCTGCTCCAAAAGCCAGTCAACGATGTGCGGATGACCATTAACTATGGCAGACAGCAAGGGGGTCATCATACAATACGATACTGCATTGATATCAACACCTTCCTTCGTGGCGATTTCCTTCACTTTCACCAAATCGCCATCCATGATTGCGGTGGCTAGCTGTTGGTTCGGCGTAGGAGCGGGCTTCTCTTCTTTCTGTTGCGGTGCTGCAGGCGGCGCGGTCGGCTGGGATGTAACCGGCTGCGGCAATTTTTCCGCCTTACGCCGCGAGGCAACATACAAATCAGAGCCCGGCTTATCAACTTCCCTTTTCAGCAGCTCTTCTACCTGCTTTTCTTCCTCCTCCTTCTTTTGATGTTTTTTATACAATATGTCCACTATAAGATACAAGACCCCACAGAAAATGAACAGCAGAAATGATTCTTCAAGGGTAAGATTTTTTCCCCTAGCTACAAATAAAAAACAATTTGAAATCACAAGCATGGCAAATAAAAGAAAAGGATTATGGAATACTATAACTTAACACCATATATTACTTATGTAGAATCACAAGCTCTATTCTCCATTACGAATACGCGAGGTCGTCGCAAACACACAGAAAACATATCATATTTTTGATAATATGCAAGACTAAACTACTACATTCTGTTTCATTGGGGTCTGTTTCAGATTTGCTGGTGATTATTCTCGGTTCGATCCGGTTCCATGAAGTTAAGTCATTGAATGTCAGGCTAAGAATACGCAGTGTCATAAAAAACGCATTTTTACAAATTTATAAACACTCTAAATAGCGTTTGTAAGGCCTGTTTCGGAGTAGATGTAATCACTTGTTAATTTATTCATTTTCTTAGCGTTATAGAAAATATCTGCTTCATAATCCTCCTAACTGTATACCCCCAAGAATGCTCTATTTTACCTATTTTTACCAGCAGATTTGAAACAGCCACTCCTCTTGCGCATCCGAGCATGGGCTTTACCCGCCGGATGATGGAACAAATATCCAGACGACATCTTCATGAACCGGCTCAGACGATTGCTGATTTCTATGCCATTTCCATCGCTTCTGTACTCAGGATTGATAAATGGGTACTAAGTACGACTCTACCGCCTCCTCGCAGAGACGAGTTGGATGCCATACTCATTGTTGAAAAGTACCTGAGCCCCTCCCTTGGCTTTGTAACGATGGTGCTTCATGCGCATGGTGGAGAGCCTATCTACATGTCTCAGGGTAAGGATGGTAAGGCTTTAGATGCATTCTTTGCCTCTTTGACTGAGGAACAAAAGCAGGCTATCCGATATGTTGGAATCGATAGAGCCAATGCCTATAAAGCCGCTGCGTTAACCCATCTTCCGCATGTTGAAATCTGTTATGATGCTTATCACTTAGTCAGTAATATGAATGAAGTGGTTGATAAAATCAGGCGTAAGGAAATGGCTCATCCCCCGGAAGCTTTGCGAAGAAGGCTTGTAGGCATGCGATATATCCTGCTCAGAGCAAATGAAAAACTAGATCGGAGCAGTGAAGAGCGCCTCAATACGCTTCTCTTATTCAACCGAACACTTAATAAGGCTTATATACTTAAGGAACAATTCCGTAGCATCTTTCGATGCAACAAGGAATATAATGCTATATTATCACTTATTTCATGGATTAAGATGAGTGTGGTGTCCGGGATTCCACTTTTGAAACGCTTTGCCATTGGGATTGCTGATAAGTTCAACGGCATCATGAACGCTATACGGTATGGGGTCAACTCTGCGCGCATAGAGTCGGCCAACGCGGCTATTAAACGTATCATGTTCCGCTCTTGCGGGCTGGGT
>JAFWZG010000095.1 GCA_017517385.1 Akkermansia sp. | reverse complement strand
TTGGGGGAATATAGCCATTGTGTACTCAAAATCAGCGTATTTTGCCGAATTCTCCTTGGCCGGGTATCATACAGCCCGTTCATTGGCACAATTTTTCTTTTATCCCAACATCGGCGTAAGCCGCTTACTTTTAATTCGTAATTCGTAAATCAACGTGTCCCAAATCTTTGGGACACGTATGCACACATAGATATGAGCATTCGATTTAGCTTGCTGTCATCTATAGTGAATGATATAGTCGTAGTGTAGCTATAACGTATATGCGAGATACATATTCAAATATTTACCTGCACATTATTTTTCACACCAAGAATATTGAGGTTCCTATTGAGGAAAACGATTTGCCGGAAGTATTTCGCTACATTGGTGGGGTTATACGGTCAAGTTCCGGAACAGCCTATGTTGTAGGCGGCAGATCTGACCATATACACATTTTGACCTCCCTTCCTCACACAATAAGCTTGTCTGACTTTGTTCGCGGAATTAAAGCAAATACAAGCAGATGGATAAAGTCAATACATCCCCGGTATAAAAATTTTTCATGGCAAGCTGGTTATGGAGCTTTCTCCGTAAGTGAGTCATGTAAAGAAACGGTCATAAACTATATTTTGAATCAAAAGGAACATTATAAAATAGTATCTGCTTATGATGAGTACCTCCTTTTTCTTGAAAAAATGGGCTTTTGGCTACCGGGGCCGGGGCTAGTGAATAAAATCGCAACAATTTATCGCCCCGCTTTATGCCACCCCTGACGGGGTTCATGTTTGTTTTTTGGTTCGCTTCCCGGGGTTCCGCCTCTTGCGAGGCTCCACCGCCGGGCTACCTTATACCGCCCCTCACCGGGGCTCTGGGCAAGGCTCGGTTCCGGCTTCTCAGGATAACGCCGAGACCGGCTGCTCGCGGGCTTTTTGCTTGCTATACATCGGTTTAGGGTGCAAACGGACGCCAAACAAAACGAAGTTGTTGCAGATTTACCGCGGCCCGAGTAGTCTTCTGAGAACTAAAGGCGGAAGTCGGTTATGCTCGGTTTCGTTATTCAGACAACTACAGAAAGCGCGAATATCAGCAGATATCACTCACCGCCTGCCAAAATGCCGTGGCATTCATCACCGGCCCCATGCTCACATAGCGCGTGCGCAGCAGATTGCTGTCGCGGTGCCCCATTTCATACTGCAAAGCACTATAGCTGCGAAAGTGGCGCAGGTGGTACCCGGCGAAGGTGTGCCGCAGCACATCGGGCACCCAGCGGCGAAAACCCGCCATTGGCGTGCGCCTCAGCGCACGCCAATGGCGCGGCCATTGCGGCGGACAGATGCGTCCCACGGGACAATGGGTGCGCAGAAGTTGGGCCAGCGGCGGATGGATAGTGACCAGTCTGGCGCCGCCGGTTTTGCTGTGTTGTGGCAGTATGCTGATGGTGCCCTCTTGCAGATTGATGTGCTCGCGGCTCAATCGCGCCACCTCGTGCGGGCGGATACCGGCATAGAGCATCATGCCCACGGCTGCCAAGCACATGCCGCCGCGATATTTCTTCGCGGCGGCCAGTAAGGCTTTGATTTCCTGCGGGCTTAATATCTCGATACGCTCTTCACGCACCTTGACCGCATCCACCTGTGCCACGGGATTTTCGCTGCACCAGCCGCGTTTCATCGCTGTGCTAAATACGCCGCTGAGTATCAAGCGCGCCTTCTGCCGCTGCCGCGGGGTATCGAAAGCTTGCTCGATGTACCGGGCACATTCCGTTGCGGTGATAGCACGCACACGCCGAGCGGCCAAGCCCTTGCAGCGCTTCATGAATCGGCGGGTAAAATAGCGGAAATCCGTCTGTGTGCGGCGCCTCCGTTCGCGCCTTGCCTCCAGCGCCGCCGCTACAGCTTTTTCAAAGCTCACCGTTTTCTCCTGCCGCCGCAGTTCTTCCTCCCCCGCCGTTATACACCGCAGCGCCCTCCTCACCCTGCCACGACCCGCCCTCAGCGCCACTCCCGCCACTTGCGCGGCTTCCAATACATTCACCCCCGTTTGTTTCAGCACTACCAACGCCGCCAGCTCTTCTTCTGTTATTTCAGTCACGTTCATGATAACTCGCCTTTCAAAACCGTAAGTCAAGCATAATGCAGGTATTAATGCAAAAAGAAAACAGCTTCGCCGCGATGTCGCAAACAAAAGGAAGTTACATTTTGATATTGCCAGAGTGTTAAAAGTTTAGTTATTCTAATGTACGGTTTTGAAAAGCGTAGAGTATGAAAAGCTCTTAATTTTCCATTATGAAATTACATCTACCTATCACGCTGTTAACTGCCGTTCTGGCAACCTTTATCGCCCTGCCTGCCCATGCTGTAGAAGCCCCTAAAGGTTACACTACCACTTACCTGAATAGCCCTGGTACTCTGGAAAACTATTCCTCGCTTACAGCAGAAGACTACATGGCATTTATCCT
The DNA here is from genome assembly GCA_017517385.1 of Akkermansia sp. GTDB lineage: Bacteria > Verrucomicrobiota > Verrucomicrobiia > Verrucomicrobiales > Akkermansiaceae > Akkermansia. The sequence goes on along the minus strand of JAFWZG010000095.1, from coordinate 25,626 downwards.
GCAGAGTTCTCATGAAATCACCCCCACCGGTGCAGACTACTGGACTTCATCCACCCCGCTTGTCAGCGGTGGTAATGTATTCTTTGGCTCCGAGAATTCCTACTCCCCCGTTGCCCTGAGTTTCAAAGGCGGCAACGGCCCAGCTTTCTACAATCAAAGCTCGTTAACCTTCGATACCTTAAGCAAACTAGCCTTCTCGACGATAGAGGGAGAGAGTGCTGCCATTGATTTAGGCTACGGAGGCACCTTAACCATCTCGAATGTGAATGATGGACAGAGTGAAACAGTGGACGTATTGTTTGAGGATATAAAGAATACCGACTCCTCTGGCGGCGCTATCTGTGCTTACTACGGCGACGTGACCATCAGCAAGAATGGCGATGTTACTTTTTCCGGTAACTCCTCCTACGAAGCAGGTGCTATCTATGCTGACTCCCTGACCATCAGCGATAATGGTGATGTTTCTTTCTCCGGTAACTCAGCTGACAGCTACGGCGGCGCAATCTATGCTGACTATGATGTGACCATCAGCCATAATAGCGCTGTTTCTTTCTCCGGTAACTCAGCCGACAGCTCTAGCGGCGCTATCTATGCTCGCTTAGTGACCATCAGCGATAATGGCGCTGTTTCTTTCTCCGATAACTCAGCTGACAGCTCTGGCGGCGCTATCTATGCTGGCTTCGTGACCATCAGCGATAATGGCGATGTTTCTTTCTCTGGTAACTCAGCCAAAGCCTCCTCCAACTACTCCTCTGGCGGCGGCGCGATCTATGCTGACTATGATGTGACCATCAGCGACAATAGCGCTGTTTCTTTCTCTGATAACTCCATCTCCTCCGAGACCTCCGCCCCTGGCGGCGCAATCTATGCCCGCGATGTGACCATCAACAACAATGGCGACGTTACCTTTAGTGGGAACTACGCATCCTCTTCTTCCTCCGCCTCTACCTTTGGCGGAGCTATCTGTGCCAGCGACGTGTCCATTAGCAATAATGGTGACGTTGCTTTTAGTGAGAATTACGTAGTCTCCCCCTCCGCCAGAGGAGGTTCTATCTATGCCATTGACGTGTCCATCAGCAATAATGGTGACATCGCTTTTAGTGGGAACTACGTAGCCTCCTCCAACGTCGAAGATGACTCCACCTACGGCGGCGCAATCTATGCTGACTATGGTGTGACCATCAGCAATAATGGTGACGTTGCCTTTAGCGGAAATTACGCCTCTTCTTCCCACAACGCCAGCTCTTCCTCCCTCGGCGGCGCAATCTATGCCAGGTACGACGTGACCATCAGCAATAATGGTGCCGTCGCCTTTAGCGGAAATTACGCTTCTTCTTCCTACGACTCCTCCTACGCCTCCCCCTCCACTTACGCCCCCACCACCTACGGCGGTGCCATCTATGCTTACTCAGGAGTTGTGACCATCAGCAATAATAGAGACGTTGCCTTTAGTGAGAACTTCGCCACCACCTTTTACAACGCCTCCACCTCCTCCTACGGTGGCGCTATTTATGCTGGCTTCGTGACCATCAGCAATAATGGTGCCGTTGCCTTTAGTGGGAACTACGCATCCTCTTCTTCCTCCGCCTCCACCTATGGCGGAGCTATCTATGCCAGCGACGTGACCATCAGCAATAATGGTGACGTTGCTTTTAGTGGGAACTACGCATCCTCCTTATGTTACTTCCACACCACCTCCTCCGGTGGCGCTATTGAGGCGAACAGAGTGACCATCAGCAATAACGGTGCCGTTACCTTTAGCGGGAACTACGCATCCTCCTTATACTCCTCTTCCTCTTCCTCCTCCATAGCCCTCGGTGGCGCTATCTTTACAGATGAGGGGGTAAGCATCCAAGGTAATGATAGCGCATTATTTGAAAAGAACTATGAACGAATATGGCATTCCAATGGTTCGAGAGAAAATATTTATCGTCTACGCAGTATTTATAATAGATATGGCGGTGACATAATTCTTTCCGCCAAGACCGGTGGTAATATCACGTTTTACGATTCCGTATACTCGTCGGGCGATTCATACTTCAACAGCGATTACACGGATACTGATGGCAATACACAAAGAGCCGGGGGTGACATTATCTTCAGCGGTAAGTATGCTGAGGCGCATCTGACCGAAATTATGGCTGCTTACAAAGAATTCCGCTCGGCTACAGCTGAAGAAATCCTGAACTCGCAAACCAACGAAATCGGAGGGAACGTGTACGTGAATAGCGGTAGCGTGCAGATTGTGGACGGAGCCGTGCTAAAGGTAGGTGGTGATACAGTAAGCATAGCAGAAGGAAGCGATGCCACGCTCGCTATCAGCGATGCCGAACTCGTGGCAAAAAAAGCCAAGGTAGAGATAGGGTCCTCCGCCACGCTACAGCTGAGCAATGGCGCTTCCATTACGGCTGATGAAATCAACATCAAGTCCGGCGCCACTTTAGCTCTTGGCGATATAGCTATTACAACAACAATAAGCGATACGATGGTGGCTGCTTATCGTTTATCCAGCCTCAATATTATCGATGCTGATTTGACCTTCGCCGCCGGTTCTTCACTAGTAACAGATGGCACCGGCATCAGCATGACAAAGGACTCAGTTCTGACCTTCATGGCCACCAGTGAAGGAGAGAAAGTCAATCTCGTGTTCACCCTTGGTACTGAATACACCGAGGATAGCCTCGTGCAGCTGTTCTCCAATGTAGATATCGTGAAGTTCCTCATGGATGGCGAGGAGGTAGATAGCTCCACCACACTGTTGGCAAGTGATTTTTTTGCCGGTGCCGGTATCAACGAAAACACCACGCTGCACTACGACAGCACTACTAACGCGGTATACCTGCAAGGTGTCAGCAACGTGGTACCCGAACCTGCTACAGCCACGCTGAGTCTGCTGGCGCTGGCCGCACTGGCTGCCCGCCGCAGACGTAAATAAAGCTTCACAATGTAAGTGTGGTAAAGCCCCCATAGCCGATTGGCAGTGGGGGCTTTTTTAGGGGTACGTCAGGCATGACACGTAACTGGGGTGGAAGTCCTCAATGAGCCGCCGACAGTGGCAAAAGAGAAGGTGGTAAAATTCAAGGAGCGAATCCGCGAACTAACCCGCCGAAATCGAAGCCGTCGACTCGGAGTCACGATAGAGGAACTCAACGCCTACATACGCGGCCGGGGAAATTATTACAAACTGGCAGCGAAGAAGAAGACTGCGGAGAGGATGGATGAATGGATAAGACGCAAGATAAGGGTAATCAAACTCAAACAATGCAAACACGTCTATACCATAGCCTGTTTCCTGCGAGATGAAGGGGGCAGAGAAGACCAAGCCTTTATGGTAGCAGGGTCAGGGAAGGGCTGGTGGCGACTCTCCAAGACGAGAGAAAGTCACCGAGCCATGGGGAAAGAGTGGTTCAGGAAAATGGGGTTGGTCTCATTGCAGAGCGTCGTCTGTAATGGTTAGAAAACCGCCGTATGCCATAAAAGGCACGTACGGTGGTGTGTGAGGGGGCGAAAGCCCCCTACACGATTACGGTTATCAGAAAATCCTGCCCGATGTTATTTTTCCACGGTTGTGATGTGGAGAATAGCGGAGGCCCAAGGCTGGGCAGAGGACTTGCATGCAGCGATAGCTTCCAGCTCAGCGGCTCCGGGTTCGAGGGGGCCAGTTGCCTTGGAGGTGATTTCCTTCCAGACTGCTTCGAAGTTGCTCGGTTCCTCACAGGCGAGGGCGATGATTGTTTCTCTGCCGACGGGAGGCTCGACCATCAAGTCATAATCCTTGGAACTAATGCTGGGGAATTGTGTCTCCACATTCCGGAAAAGTGTGCTAGCGATGCCGTCTTCACCCGGAACAAGAAGGCCGGGGCTGCCTTCGCTGTCGTATTGAAGAAGGAAAATGTGGCACTGCTGCTCTGCCATCAGAGCAAATCTGAGAGCTGTTCCTACAGTAAGTTCTTTTACTATATTTGCGAGGCGCAGTTTCAGGCCGAAAGCCGTGGGAAGGCTTGCCAGCGCTCCTGTTCTAGCCGGTTCCGGCGCGTATTTTTTTGCGGTGCGGCTCGCGGACACTCCGAGGGGGGCATTCCTCGCCTGTGATTTTGCTTTTGGTACACCTTTAGATTTTTGTACATTGCCAGCGGCTTCCGGAGCGGGTAGAGCGGGCTGAGAGGTCGGAGCCGGAGCTTCAGTTACTACTTCAGGCGCAGGCTCGGTATAGACCTGCTCGGGAAGCGGTGCAGGGGCATGGTCTTGCTGCGGGGCCTGCTCATTGAGTGCTTTGGGCTGCAATTTCGCTCTGCGGCGTACGGGCTGCTCCAACGGCGCTTCCTCGGCTGGCGTATATGTGGGCTCCGCTACAGGTGCGGGCGCAGGTATGGCTACCGGGATTTCTTCGGCTGGTGCGTAAACTGGTTCTGCTACAGGGGCCGGTTCTGGTGCCGAGACCGCCTTGGGCTTCAGCTTAGCTCTACGGCGCACGGGTTGAGCGGCCGGAGCTTCCTCAACGGAGGGGTAAACAGGTTCTACCGCGGGTGCTGTTTCCGGCGTGGGTGTGGGGGCGAGCTTTGGCGCGGGGGCAGTCGCAGTCGTTACCTTAGGCTTGAGTTTTGCTGCGCGGCGGGGCGCGGGAGTGTCCTCAGTATATACCAGCATCAGTCGGCAGCTGCCTAATGTGTATTCCCGCTCGTAGGTCATATATTCTTCCGCAATGGGCATACCACCTACCTGAATGCCATTTACTGAGGCATTGTCACGCAGGTACACATATCCATCCACGATTGTGAGAGTACAGTGTATCTCTGAGAGCGTCGGTTCGTATGGCAAGCTGAAATCGCAGGTTTCTGCGCGGCCGAGCGTGTAACAACGCCCGTTCTCGGGGATAATCGGGAGATATTTCGGGGTGCCGGAACTGTCAGTGATAACGATGGCGAGCATAATACGGAAAGATTACGATGCTTTGCGGCGGTGACGCCGTTCTTTACTTCAGAATATCACGGCATGAACCATATATCAAGCTCATAGTGAGAAGAAGGCGTATTTTTGTGTCAGGTGACAGTATGAAGTTTGAGAATACAAGAAGCCCATTCAGCCTTGGTGCTGTGGTATTTGTCTATGGCTTGGCGTTCCAGTTCTCCGGGAATCGTGCTAGGGGGCATCGCCGCGCGGAGCTTTTGCCATATTTTGTCAAAATGGCAATTTTCTGTGCAGGCTATAGCGATGACAATTTCATCTCCGCAGGGGGGCGCTACGATGAGGTTATATTCATTGTTAAAGGCTCGCGGGAATTGCATTTCTGTTTCTGCGAACAGGCGGGTGTTTTCTCCGGCCACTCCGGGAACCAGCAGAGTGGGGGTGCCCATGCAGTCATACTGCATCAGGTACACATAGCACTCCTTCTCGGCGCGTAGGGCGAAGTGTAGTTCTGTGCCGGTATTTAGTACGGGAGATGTATTCAGAAGGCGCAGGCTTAGGGAGAAGTTTGAAGGCAGGCCAATGCTTGCCCCACTTGCGCCGGGGTGCCGGTGTACAGCTGCTCCTTTCTTTCGCGGTGATGACTTACGTTTAAGAACAACACTACCCTTGCCTGAAGCTGTTCCTTTTGTCGGCGTTTGCTTTGGGGTAGGCTGCTTTGGGGTAGGGCGGGGGATTGTAACCTTAACCTCGTTAGGTAGCTTTTCGTCAACAGGGGGTTCGTCAACGGTGTTTTCATCCGGGATAAGTATTAGGACGCATCGCCCGAGCATGTATTCATACCCGGGTACCATATGTTCAGCGGTAATGCGGTGTGCATTATAGTAAATGCCGTTTACTGAATTGTTGTCCTTGATGAGAACTTTCCCGTCCTTTTCAATGGTAAGAATACAGTGCGTGCGGGAGAGGTGAACCTCGTCTGGGAGTGCGATATCGCATTCCTCGGAGCGCCCTAAGGAGAGGGAGCTTCCTGCTCGTACCGCGAGGGGGATGACTCGGGTTTTACCGGTACTGTCAGTGAGGAAGAAGGAGGGCATGAGGGGAATTAGAGTTCAATGATGATGCCTTTCTGCTGGGCCTGTTCCTGCAGGGTTTCCAAAATCTGTTCAGCGAAGAGGTTACTACATGAGCGATAGACTTGGAGAAGTTCTTCGCGTTTTTCGGCTAGTTCTCGGATATACTCTTCAGCTTCGTGATCAGATTTGCCTCTCAGTGAAAGCGGGAGATTGCCTCGACCACCGATGTGCCGAAGTGAGAAGTTTTCCGGGCCTCTGCGGCGGCAAATTTCCACGGCGTCCCATTCAAATCCATTGATGAGCAGCCTACGGTTGGCTCGCAGCCAAGTAGTAGCCTGTCTGGAATTGTAATTGCGGGGCGGTGTGCCGGGACGGTGCTCATTCTGAAGGCTTCTCTGAATAGCGGGAGGGCCGGTGGGGAGTAAGGGGATTTTGTTCAGGCCAATCAGAGCCTCATATGCGAGCTGGTCAGAGTTCTGCTGCGTTTCGGTAGTAGGGGGCGCTATGTAGCTGAGGCCCACTCCATTACCTAGCTTTGCCGCTTCTTCCCACTGAGCGTCAGAATTCCCACAGTATACTGTGTTTACGATAATGTTTGCTGCTCGGGCTTGGGCCATGGCTGTGCGGTAATCCACTTTGCCCATGTCGAAAGGTTCATTCCCGCAGATGAAGATGACCTTCAGCATGTCATCACGCTCTCGCATATTCCATGGGAAGCGTTTCAGCGCTACCATGAGAGCAGCTCCACATTCTTCGATGCTGCCATCACACGCCGTCTCGCTAACTAGCTCCCTCAGGGTGTTCACTTTCGTGGTAAAACGGGAGAGTACAAATGGTGCGCCGTTATTCTCACTCTGGCCATATACCACAATTCCCAGATTCACTTTTACAGGCCTGCCGTTCAAGCTGGCATTGCCCAAGGTGGTGAGTACATTCTGCAGAGCACCTGCCACCGCTGTGAAAAGCTCGTCCATACTGCCTGAAGCATCCAGTGCAAGCACTACCTGAATATCATCGTTGAGGCCTCTTCCGCCGCCGCCGCTGCCGCTACCTCTTCCCCTACCATTACCGCTACCTCCTCCGGAGCCTGTGCCGGTACCGGAGCCGGTACCACTGCCGCTCAACCCGAAGCCGAAGTCAAAGCCTCCCAGCTCAGCCATGCCTAATCCGTCTCCGAGAGAATCGGGGATGGGTTGGATTTCGAAGGTGTTTGAGGGGCTGGTGCTAACGATGACGTTCGGCGTAATGCTGGCTGAGATTGGCGGAGATCCGCCACCTGAGAGACCACTTACTCTCTCTTGTGGAGGTTCCTGTTGTTTTGGCTCCTGCGGAAAGAATACGTTGGTAAAGGTGGTCGGACCTTCTTGTTCGATGAGAATGAATTGGAAATAAAGGATGATAGCACCAATGAAGAGAACAAGTACAGCAGCACTTCCGGCGAGCAGAAGAGTCTTGCGCAGTCGGTGCAGAAGAATGTACCGGGCACGACTGACGGGTTTGACGTGAATGGCCATGACTGCTGGGGTGGAAGGTGAATCTTATCTCGTTGCTTTAATGGGTATTAGCTTCTATAATTCTCTGCGCTCTAGTGTCCTTAGCAAGTGAAGCGTAGCCGGCGGCGGTTCGTCCACTCTTGTCTCTCGCGTTGCGGAGCTCTGCCGGTAGTCTTGAGAGTACCTCAGAGATGAGCTCATAGTTGCCACTCAGTGCGGCATGCATGAGGACTGTTTCTTCTCGTTCATTGCGGGTGGTGATGGAAGCGCCCAGTTCAATGAGGGTGCGGTAAATGGTGAGGTCGCCCCTCCTAGCTGCCTCATGGAGCGGTAGGTTACCTTGGGGGTCTTCTGTATCCAGACTATCCTTCTGGGTGGAAAATATCATCCTGACGGCTTTCGGTGTGCCCAACCGTACCACTCGGCAAAGAAGAGCTGCTTTATCCGCTTCCTGTACGTGACGTACCCATGCCTCTAGACAATCTTCAGAGCCTTCTTCCAGAAGAATATCTAGGGCCGTTCTACCATTTGCAAATGAGCCTTCAGTTTTACAGCCTTGCCTGAGGAGAATCTCTAGGGCGTCAGCATTGCGTCTTTCGATGACGAGTTCTACCAGCCTTCTGCCGTCCGGAAGGCGAGCTTCTACATTTGCCCCACTGTTTGCCAGCATGGAGAACAAATTGTAATCATTCATGTCGAACGCGCGGACAATAGGAGCTGCATTTGCGATAGGCCAATCGGGGTCAGCCCCGCAGTTCAATAACACTTGTACCGCGTCTGAATCCCGGTTTTCTACGGCAGTAATCCAGCGGTTTATCAGTATATTACGCACGGCTGTGCCGTTGTTTTTCTGTTCGTAGTCGCAAGCTGTCTGGCCGATGTTATCCGCTGCGTCCATGGCGGGATTTTCATTCAGCACCATGCGGGTGATGTTGTCATGCCCCATGGCTGCTGCCAGCATGAGTAGCGTGCGCCCCTGAGCATCCGCCAAGTTGATATTTCCCTCCCGTTTTACCTGCTCTAGGTGCTGGTAAAAAAGCTCTCTGAGGTCTTCATATTCATCCTTTCGCAGGTTGAGCTCCCGCTGCATGGTGCGTAAATGATTCCGGGAGACCGCATCAGAACCGAGTTCGTCGCGGAGATCTCTGAGCTCATCTTCCATTTGTGTTATGGCCGGAGGTAGTTTTCTTGTGATGGCCTGCATGGCTCTCACATTAAGCTCAGCTGAGGCATGCTGCATGGCTGACAGCATAAACATGCTGCCAAATGTGCCGAAAAACAGTATATCTCTCCACCATGTCATAACTCATTACAAGCTATCATATACACTGGCACACTGCAAGCATTTAGTGTTCCTCGGGGGATTTTCTTCTGTCAGCCAAGCGGAGATACGCGCTGCCTTTGTTTTGCTGCTCTTGACAAGTTCGCAGCAGCGCGTTAGAATACGAATCGTGCAATACGATTCCATATCTCAGCTTAAGAAGGCCGCTGCAGAATCCATCACGCAGGGGACTGTGTGCGCGCAGCTCGCTCATAAACTGACGAAAACGACTAAGGCCGGTAAGCCGTATCTGGAGCTGACCTTTGCGGACGCCTCGGATAGTCTCGTGATAAAAGTATGGGATAATGCTCCGTGGAATGCCGTGTGTCAGGCTATGCATGAAGGGAGTGTTATGGCGGTGACGGCTGATTGGCAGAGCTCGCAGTATGGTATGGAAGCCGGGCAGATGGATTTTCGCGAGTTGTCTCCGGAAGAAGAGGAGGCATTGTTCAGCGGTGGTGCCGAGCTGGCGGAGCGCCGCGCTGAGGATTGGAAGCGTATCCTTGAATTCATCAGCAGTATGAAAGATCCGCGCCTTGCTGCACTTTGCCGGGCGTTGACTGAAGTGCACGAAGGCCGTTTTCGTCGGGCGGCTGCGGCTAGGGGGATGCATCACGCTCGCCGCGGTGGGCTGGTGGAGCATACAGCCGGCGTGATGCGTGCGGCATCTGCTATTTGCTCTGCCTATCCTCAGGTGAATCGGGATTTGGTGCTGGCTGGTGCGCTTTTCCATGATTGCGGAAAGATGTGGGAAACAGGTTGTGCTGAGCAGGGCTTTGGGGTGGAATATAACGAAATGGGCGAACTGCTCGGGCATATCTCCCTCGGTATCGAAATCGTGAACAGCCTTTGGAAAAATATCTGCACACCTGAGCAGAAGGCCGCTTGGAAAGGTCTTACACCCGGCACGGAGCAGGTGAGGCTGCACTTGCTGCACCTTATTGCCTCCCATCATGGAGTGCTGGAATACGGCTCTCCTGTGGTGCCTAAGACTCCCGAGGCTCTCGTGCTGCACCATGCGGATAATATTGATGCTAAGATGGAAATGTTCCGCAGTGCCTATGAAAGCTCCGCTGTGCTGGCACCCACTATTCGTGAGAAAAAGTATGGGCTGGGAGGGAATGCCGTGCTGCCGCTGGCTCATTTTGAGGCCGAGGAGGGGTTATGACGGAGGCTCTGTGGAGCATAGCTGTGGTATGTGGGCTGCTGGTAATATCCCAGCTTAGCCCCGGGCCTGATGTGTTTTTTGTATTCCGCACGGCATTGGCGCAGGGCTTTCGCCGCGGGGTGGCTGTAGGGGCCGGGATAAGCGCCGGTTTCTTTATTCAAGCGGTTGTGGCCTGCACAGCCGGTGCCTATGTTATGCAGCAAAGCTGGAGTTGTTATATGCTCTGGGCGGCTGCGCTGTGGTTGCTCTATCTTGCGTACAAAATTTTCCCCTTCCGCGCAGCGGTTGGAGATGTGGATTTATCCGCTCAGGGCAGGGGGCTTCAGAGTGTCTACGTGCTCCTCTGGCAAGGGTTCCTCTGCAATATCCTGAACCCCAAGTGCATGCTTTTCATCCTTACGCTCAGTGCCGGCCCCTTGAATGCGCACACGGGGCTCAGCTGGTATGCTCCTGCACTTATGGTGGCGCTCACGTTGGCCGGTTTGGTGGGGTGGGTGCTGTGGTCCGCCTTACTGCAATGGGGGCCGATTCGCACTTGTTATGTACGCCATACAAAGGCGATAGATGCGGTGTTTGCCGTACTTTTAGCGGTGTTTGCCGTGGCTCTTCTGCTGCCGGGTGGTATTTTTTAACGTTGTGAAGTGGATTGGTGCTTGCCTTTTCGTGCTTTTTATTGTAGAGTATGGGGCGCAAAGACGTTATTGCTCTTATGAACGACATTATCACGACAGCATGCAAATTCGTCACGTCCTCTATCGGCCGCAAGATTCTTGTGGCCCTTACAGGTGCGTGTCTCCTCCTCTTCCTGGTGGGGCACCTGGCCGGTAACATGACCATCTACGGTGGTGATGTGGCTGCAGGCGGTACCTCCTGGATTGACTATTACGCTACAGGGCTGCACTCCATGCCCGGCTGGCTGCTCTGGTCCATTCGTCTGGGCTTGCTGGCCGTGGGTCTGGTGCACATCGTGCTCGCTCTGGTGCTCAAGTATGAGAACTACAATGCCCGCACCCACTACCAGAAGGAAGGTACGCTGAAGGCTACTCTTTCTTCCCGTACCATGGTGGTAACCGGTATCATGATTCTCTGCTTCATGGTGTTCCACATTTGGACATTTGCCGTGTGCGGTGATCCGCACAACTGCTACCAGGTTATCGTAACTGCATTCCAGCAGCCCTGGTGCTCCATCGTTTATCTTGTGGCCCTCTGCTGCCTCTTCATGCACGTGCGCCACGGCGTTCAGTCTGTGCTGCAGACCTTGGGTCTTTCCACCCGCAAGGTGCGCCCGCTTTACAACATCGTCGGCATCCTCTTTGGTCTGGCCGTGTGTGGCTGCCTGGCTTCTATCCCCGTGTGCGTGATGCTCGGTATCCTCAAATAACCCCTTACAAACGCCTCTTCAATTATGAAAGAAATTAAGTTTCCCGTAAGTGATTACATGCCGGATTCCTGCATTCCGGAAGGCCCTATCGCTGAAAAGTGGACCAAGTACAAGCGCGAGGCCAAGCTCATTAACCCCAACAACCGCCGTAAGTATACCGTGCTTATCGTGGGTACGGGTCTTGCCGGTGGCTCTGCTGCTGCTACTCTCGCCGAGCTCGGTTACAACGTGAAGTGCTTCTGCTATCAGGACAGCCCCCGCCGCGCCCACTCCATCGCCGCTCAGGGTGGTGTGAACGCCGCTCACAACTATCAGAACGATGGTGACTCCGTATACCGTCTGTTCTACGACACCGTGAAGGGTGGTGACTTCCGTGCCCGTGAGGCAAACGTGTACCGCCTCGCTGAGGTGAGCTGCAACATCATTAACCAGTGCGTGGCTCAGGGCGTGCCCTTCGGCCGTGAATACGGTGGTCTCCTTGATAACCGCTCCTTCGGTGGTTCCCAGCTTAAGCGTACCTTCTACAGCCGTGGTCAGACCGGTCAGCAGCTGCTGCTTGGTTGCTATCAGGCCATGGAGAAGGAAATCGGCAAGGGCCACATCGAGATGTTCCCCCGCACCGAAATGATGGACCTTGTGGTCGTGGACGGCCATGCTAAGGGTATCGTGGTGCGTGACATGGTGACAGGTGAGATTAAGAGCTATGCCGGTGATACCGTGCTGCTCGCCACCGGTGGTTATGGCCGCGTGTTCTTCCTTTCCACCAACGCTATGGGCTGCAACGTCGGTGCTGCCTGCGCTTGCTGGAAGAAGGGTGCCTACTTCGCCAACCCCTGCTTCACTCAGATTCACCCCACCTGCATCCCCGTGAAGGGCGATTACCAGAGCAAGCTCACCCTCATGTCCGAGTCTCTGCGTAACGACGGCCGTATCTGGGTGCCCAAGAGCCGTGAGGTGGCTGCCAAGATTCGCCGCGGCGAGATGAAGCCCTCCGAAGTAGCCGAGAATGATCGTGACTACTACTTGGAGCGTAAGTACCCCTCCTTCGGTAATCTGGCTCCCCGTGATATCTCCTCCCGTGCTGCTAAGGAAGCATGTGATGACGAGCGTGGCGTGGCCAACACCGGCCGTGGCGTGTTCCTCGACTTCAAGGACGCTATCGACCGCATGGGCAAGGAATGGATTGACGGCCAGTACGGCAACCTCTTCGAGATGTACGAGGAGATTACTGACGTGGATCCCCACGAGCAGCCGATGATGATTTATCCCGCTTCTCACTACACCATGGGTGGCCTCTGGGTGGACTACAACCTCATGTCCTCCATCCCCGGTCTCCACGTGCTCGGTGAGGCTAACTTCTCTGACCACGGTGCTAACCGCCTCGGCGCTTCCGCTCTCATGCAGGGCCTTTCCGACGGTTACTTCGTCATCCCCGCCACTCTGCCCACCTACCTTACCACTCAGAAGCCCGGCACCATCACGACCGCCGCTCCCGAGTTCATCGAGGCTGAGGAGGCTGTGAAGGCTCGCATCCAGAAGATAATGGACGTGAAGGGCACCAAGACCCCCGATGAAATCCACCGTGAGCTCGGTAAGCTCGTGTGGGAGGACGTTGGCATGGGCCGCACGAAGGAGAGCCTCATGGACGCCATCGAGAAGATTCCCGCCATTCGTGAGGATTTCTGGGCCAACGTGAAGGTAGTAGGCAGCACTGAGGGTATGAACCAGGAGCTTGAGAAAGCCTGGCGCGTGGCCGCATTCCTGGACTTCGCAGAGGTACTTTGCTATGACGCTCTGAACCGCGAAGAGTCCTGCGGTGCTCACTTCCGTTTGGAGCACCAGCTGGCTGATGGCGAAGCTAAGCGTGATGACGCTAACTTCGCATACGTAGCCTGCTGGGAGTACAAGGGCACGGGCGAACTGCCGGTTCTGCACAAGGAGCCGCTTACCTTCGACACCGTACACCTGGCAATCCGTTCCTACAAGTAAAGAATTAAACCACCAGAATTTCCTACATTATTATGGCTAATCTTAATCTTACGCTCAAGGTCTGGCGCCAGGAGAACGCTCAGGCTCAGGGCCGTATCGAAACCTACAAGGCCAAGAACATCCCGGATGAAGCCTCCTTCCTCGAGATGCTCGACATCGTGAACGAAGAACTCGTGCACGAGGGCAAGGAGCCCATCCACTTCGACCACGACTGCCGCGAAGGCATTTGCGGTATGTGCTCCCTCACCATTAACGGCGTGCCCCACGGCGGCAAGAAGGTGACCACCTGCCAGCTGCACATGCGCCAGTTCAAGGATGGTGACACCATCTGGATTGAGCCCTTCCGCGCTGCTGCTTTCCCGCTGCTGCGTGACCTCGTGGTGGACCGTACCGCTCTGGACAAGATTATCGCCGCCGGCGGTTTTGTGGACGTGCGTACCGGTGCTGCTCCGAACGCTAACAACATGCCCGTGCGCAAGAAGACGGCTGATGCCGCTTTCGACGCCGCCGCCTGCATCGGCTGTGGTGCTTGCGTGGCCAGCTGCAAGAACAGCGCCGCCATGCTCTTCACCTCCGCTAAGGCTGCTCATCTCAATCTGCTGCCCCAGGGCCAGCCTGAGAAGAACAAGCGCGTGCTCGCCATGGTGCGCCAGATGGACGCCCTCGGCTTCGGTAACTGCACCAACCTTTACGAGTGCGAGGCCGCTTGCCCCAAGGGTATCAGCGTAGACAACATCGCCAAGCTGAACCGCGACTACATGATCGCTTGTGCAGCTGAGGCTGTGGGTGTATACTCCTGATAACATCCTCTAGAAAACTTATCGCCGCCGGTGCAAAATATGCCCCGGCGGCTTTTTTTCTTCGTTGTCCTCCTTGTTATGATGACACGGCGGAACTTTCATGCTGAAAAAAAAGCTGTACAGAGATGGGGAAATGGGTATATAATGCGGCTATGAAGGCAATAATTCGAAATCTTTTTGTGGCGGGCGCTGCTCTGCTTTGCGCTCTGCCGGGGTATGCTGAGGAGGCCGTGGATGTGGATGAACTTCTGCGTGCCATGCGTGATATGACCGTCAGCCAGGGAAATCGTGACGTGATGGGCACCATCCGCAAGGGCCGCAACCGCGTGCCCTTCAGCCTGAGTGCCCGTGGCGGTACGATTGTGTTCCAGTACAAGCAGGGGGAGGCATGGCAGCGTTTCGACGTGCGAATCGGCGAGCGCAATGCGGAGCTTGTGCTGGTGAATAATGGCCGCGCTCAGGTCATGGCTCCTGCCAACTATTCCCGCACGATTGCCGGTACGGATGTGTGCTACGAGGATCTCTCTCTGCGTTTCCTGTACTGGAGAGGCGGTCGCCTTATTGAGGACCCGGAGAATTCCCGCATCAAGGGCCGTGATTGCTATATCGTGGAGGTGCGTAATCCGAATCCGGGTGAAGGCCAGTTCGCATGGGTGCGTATGTGGGTGGATAAGGAGAACGGTACCACGTGGCAGATTGATGGCTACGGTGCTGATGGCCGCCTGAAGAAGCGCTTCTCCATCACCTCCGTACAGCGTCTTTCGGATGGCACTTGGTTCTTCAAGCAGATGCGCCTTGAGGTGCGCAATCCGCAGAACCCGAACCGTACCAGCTCACTGAATTACCTTGAGATGGAAGACCTCCCCAACCGTCAGAACTGACGCGCGGGTAATCTTCGCCGTATGGAATGAAGCTTATTTTTAAGCTGCTGAATCTGTTGCTTCCGGTAGCACTGTTTGTACTGGTGCTGCCGGAAGTACGGCGTTTTTTTGATAATGGCGAGGCATTGACCGGCGTAGGAATCGTGCTGGGTACGCTGGCTATCATGGCGGTCTGGGAGGGGCTGCTGCTGAAGCTGTGGATACTGCCGGCCTGTAGCCAAGCACTCAGCGAGCGTGTGTACTCTGCTTCCTATTCGCCGGATGAGGATCCGCTTGTGGCAATGGCGGAGCGCATTCGCCGCGAGCATGCAGCTGAGCTGATGCCCGAGTTTGAGCAGCTTGTGCGTAAAGAGGCCCGAAGGCCCCGCGCATGGGCTGAGTTGGCCTCTCTGCTCACGGATGAGTTGGACAGGCCCGAGGATGCCCTGAAGGCTTTGCTGAGTGGGGCAGAGCATGTTAGCCGCAAGGAGGACAAAGCATTGTTCCTTTGCCGGGCGGCGCATCTTTGTGAAAAGCGCCTGAAGAATGAGGCTGAGGCCGCCAGATGGTATGCTGAGGCGGCTGCCAAATACCCCGGCACCGTGTATGGCCGGAAGGCGGCCGAGCGGGTGAAATAAACTATTACCCCCGGTGAATGCCGGGGGAATTATTTTGCTGTATCAGGAGCGGATGGCCGTCATCCATTGCACGCCCTGAAGGGTGAAGCCTCGCTCCAGCATGCGTTGGTGCATGTCTCGCAGGTGCATGGCTCCGTAGAAGATAGCTATCCGAGTGTCAGGGCTAGCCTTTCGTACCACGCGGTCCAGCACTTCCATGCAGCGTATATTGCGTGAGATGACGATGGCGCTGTTCTCCATGGTGACATCTCTGGAATCACTCTCGGCGAGGAATTCAATCATTTCACGGCGGAGCGCTTCCGCAGAGAAGGCGAAGAGGCTACCGCCGCTGCCGTTCTCCATAAGCGAGGCGAGGATGAGCTGCATCCATGTTTCTCCACGCTCTTCCATGGCTCTGTCGAGCTCCTCGGTGCTCATGTCCGCATACACCATATTGTTGAGGCTGTAATCAATGCATTCCGTCTGGAGACTGAGCTCGAGTTTCTCTGCCATGGTGGCGTAATATTGGCCGAGTAGCTGACTGAACGCGGAGTTACCTCTGCTTAAGTTCTCACGTACAAGTTGGTTGAACCTGCGGCGCTCTTCCGGGGTGGCGGTGCCGTTTTCTATTTTTTTGGAGAGGCGGGAAAGCTCCGGTACGTCCTCTCCATCCACCAGTTCATAGAGCACATAATCATATCCCGGGAAGGCGCGGTTCAGGTTCCGGTAATAAGCTTCATCTGCCAAGTGTACAGCGCCCACAAGATCCACAATGCGGCCGCAGTTATCCATGTAGCGCGCCACGGGAATAAGGAGGCGCAGCGTGCCGTCCTCATCCTCCGTGCAGCAGATAAGCTCGCGAGGGTAAGCCGTTTCAGTGGGGGATTCTATTGTCTGCGCGTTGAGCAGCCCGGAAGCCGTGAAAAGAAGAAGGCAAAGCGTGGATAGAAGTCCGCCGCGTTTTCCGGAGGAGGCTGTATTATGTGTGCGGGAGAATATCATATTTTATCGGGTTAAGATACTTATTCTTTGAGCGGTTTATGTCCATTCCAACAGGAGCGCGCCGCCGGGGGGAAGGATGACCGGGAGCCCCGGTGCGCTGAGTTGAGCGCGTGTGATGTGCAGCTCCGGAGCGGTCGGCTCCAGAAGATTGCGGAAGATGCAGGCCTCCGCTTTTTTGCCGGCCCAAGAGCTGGCGTCCTCCGGTATGTGGATGTGGGTGCTGAATGTTGCGGTGGTGGAGAAGTTGCACACGGCCAGCACCGTGCTGCGGGCTTTTCTGTTGTGGCGCAGGAAGGCGTAGAGGAAATGGCCGGAGGTGCTTTCTCCCTCTGCGCGGCCATAATCGGGCGTCTCGTTATTGGCCCAGTTCAGGCCGTAGAAGCCGCCTTTGCTGAGGGCCGGGTGCTGCATGAGGGGCAGGAACGCTGTGCAGAAATCTCTCAGTGAGGCCTCTTCCGGGGTGAGCAGGGCGCCATCATAGCGGCCTCCGTTTGTCCAGTGCTGGAGGCGGGGAAGTGTCGTGTAATCAAAGATGGAGGTGCGCCCATTGTCACCGCCGTAGCCGCCGGGTCCATCGGCACGCTCGCCCACTTCCTGCCCATTGTAGAAGAGCACCGGGCTGCAGGTGGTGGCAAACTGAGCCACAAGAAGCGCGCGGGCTGCGGCTTCTCCCTTGCCTCCCCAGTGCGCCGGGGCTGCAAGGCGG
Source organism: Akkermansia sp. (assembly GCA_017517385.1). GTDB lineage: Bacteria > Verrucomicrobiota > Verrucomicrobiia > Verrucomicrobiales > Akkermansiaceae > Akkermansia. The sequence continues at coordinate 8,308 of JAFWZG010000095.1, read as the reverse complement.
GGCTCATCATGGTTCTCCAGATAGCGCACACCGCGGTGGGTGAGGATGGCCTCAGCGCGGTTCTGTGAGTCCAAATCATTTGCCCAAGCTGAGCCCTCGTAAAGTTCTTTCAGGGCGCGGTAAGAGGCACTGTCATATACGGCGTTGAAGCCTGCCGTCAGGAGCTCCGCGTGAGCATCTCGCTCCGTAAGCTTCATGTGGTCATTGTAAGCCTCTGCCATGAAGTACACGCTTTCATCTCTCATGCGGGCATTGGCAAGAGCCCAGTGCCAGAAGGGCATGGGCACCATGTGCGCCATATCACAGCGGAAGCCGCCCACGCCCATCTCCTGCCACCATGCCAGCACCTCATCCATGAGCTTCCAAGTGCGGGGTACCATCTGTGCGGGGGTGAACTCGCGCGGCAGGGCATCAGCCGCTGCCGGGCCGTAGCGGTAATCCGCTCCATAGTTTAGTTTCACCGTTTCGTACCAGTCATACGGGGAAGGGGTCCACGTGGCGGCGTTATTCCCCGTCACGCGTCCGCGCCCTCGCTCGGGCTCGAACTCACCCTCCGGCAGCTGCAGGCGGGTATCACTGTGGTGGGGGGCAAGGTAAAAGAAAGCATTGTCTCGCGAGAAGAAGCAGCCGGTATCGTCCCCGCAGCCGAAGCTGAGCTCCGGTCGCACGGTGGAGGCATAGCAGCGCGAGACGTGGTTCGGGATGAAATCTATCAGCGGCACCATGCCGTACTTTCGCACGCGTTGTAGCAGAGCTCGGAACTCCTCCAGCCTTGCAGCAGGCTCCTCTGCCAGTTCCGGGGCCACGTCAAAATAATCTGTCACGGCATAAGGGCTGCCGGCCAAGCCTTTCACCACACAGGCGGGGTCTGCGGGTACGCCGGGAAATGCGCTTTGAGTGGCGTGGCGCAGCACGCCGGTGAGCCACAGGTGGGTGACACCCATGCGCGCAAGGGCGCTTAGCGCGGCCTCATTCACAGCGGCGAAGGTGCCGCAGCCGTTCTGTTCGCGGGTGCCTCCGGGCTGCCCGCCTTCCGTGAAATTCGAAAAGTGGCGTACAAAGAGCTGGTAAATGACAGGCCTCATATTGCGTGAGTTTATCACAAGCGGTAGCCGCTTGCAATCGTAGAATGTAGCTCCGGCCTCACCGGAGCGGGGAATATGACGCAGAGATGCACCTCCGACAGCCGCGCTTACAGCAGATGCCTAGCGCCGGGGACATCCAATCGACGTGATTCCGCCGCATAGCCAAAGGAGCCTTCATCCGGTTTGCTGAGGTCTCTGCGGTAGTGGCGGGGCTCATGCCCATAGCGCCTCAGGTAATCTACGATGCCATGCCCCACGGCCTCCGCATATTTGCGCGCACTAGCTTCATCCGCCAGATAAGCCACATGTCCGGCATTATTCAGGAACGCGGCTTCAATAACTGCGGCAGGTATACCGGCGTCATCGCAGGCGTTCATCCAGCCGGCGGAGCGGTCAGCATCCACATAACGGGGTACCACGCTGCAGCCACGGCCACCATTGGGCATGCCGTGATTCAGTACCCTGTTTTCCAGAGAGGCGGCCAAGCAGGCGCCCAAGCGGCGGCCATTGTGGCGGTTGCAAATGATGAGGCTGGGCGAGGCGCCGCGAGTCCAGCCTCTGCCGCTGTTATGGTGAAGGAATACGGCACAGGAAGCGCGGGAATAGATGGCGTAATCTGCGGAGATGATGCCGCTGGCCACGCGGTCACGCACATAGCGGGAAGGATAGCGCTCACCATTATCCGGTTTTCTCATGTGTAGCACTCTGGCTCTGCGGGCCAAGGCCGCCAATTCAGTGCCGGGTTCGGGGGGATTGCCGCGGTTAATCACGCGCACATCATAACCGGCTTGCTGAATGACTCGCTTGGTGTAATACACGTAGCGGTACCACCACTCTACCTCGCTGATGCGCTGCCCATTCACGGGCCGGGCGGATACCGCACCTCCCGCGCCGATGTAATGCCCTATGTCAAGTACCACAGGCCCTTTGGCTGTGCTTTGCGGCACTCCGGCACAGTTTACCAGCGTCAGCACCGCGCACAGCGCACTTATCATCAGCAGTAGTTTCCTCATGTCGCCGCTCAATATAGCCCCATCACCCCTGAAGGTCAAGACAAATCGCAACACTCATTCCTTCCTCCGGGAGTGAATTGTGGCATCCTTATGAGGGGGAATAAAAAGCCCCGGCGAGGCCGGGGCTTTGTTAAAATGTTATTTATTATTTCAGGCCTGAACGGAGGAGGCGGAAAAGGGCTAGCGTGCGGGGCCACTCTTTGGGGGCGTCATCGCTCTCTGGGAAGAGGCGGTTTTCCGGGATTCTGGCGTAGCGTTCTTGGGCGCGGGAATGGCTGAGCTCCCGTGCACCGACGCTGAAGATGGCGCCGAGGGCGAGGAACTCGCGTGCCAGCTCGTGAGAGCCGTTCCACGCGTGGAGGAGCACGCGCGGCAGCGTGTTGCAGCGAGCGCGTTCCTTCAGGATGCTGAGCAGCTCCGGCCAGGCACGCACGCCGTGCAGGTGCACAAGGCGGTCATGGCGGAAGGCGGCGCCCAAGTGAATATGGAGCAGGAGGCGCTGCTGTTCCAGGGTGGCGGCATGTGCGTCCGCGGCGTCCAGCCCGGTTTCACCCACCTCAGCGGAGGGGTGGCGGCTCAGCCATTCATCCAGCGCGAAGGCTAGTTCCGCGGCGTCCACCTCATGGGCATGCCAGGGGTGCACGCCGAAGGCCGGGCGCATGCCGGGAGTGGTAGCAACGCGCTCCCAGTCATCCATGGTGACGGCGCAGATGGTACCCCCTGCGGGGTTCGGGTGGTGAGTGTGGTAGTCTTTCAGCATGTCAGTGTTCCTTCTTCGGCAAAACTGTAATAAGGTTTGGGGCGCTCCGGGGTGGAGGCGCCGATGATGACGTGGTCCTGCAGTGGAATGCAGAGGGTTTCCGCGGCGCGGTACAGGGCTTTAGTGAGTTCTATATCCTGTGAGCTGGGGCGGGAGTTCCCGCTGGGGTGGTTATGCACGATGATGATTTTCGCGGCATGATGGAGTATGGCCGGGCCGAATACATTGCGCGGGTGTACCAGCAGGCGGGTGAGGGTTCCCACGGCGATTCGCTCTTTTCTCAGCAGGGTGCGGCGGGCATCCAGCAGGAGCAGCACCATCACTTCTTGGGGCTCATAGCGCAGCTCTCCCACCAGCAGGTCATACACATCCTGCGCGTTGTGAATGCCCTGCCGCTGTACATTCTCACGGGCGGCGCGCTGCCCCAGTTCAAACACGGCTGCCAGCGTGGCCGCCTTTGCTTCACCTATTCCTTTGGGCAGTAGCTTCCGGATTTCGGCAGCTTCCATGCTGCCCAGCGCTGCCAGTGAACCGGCGGCTCGCTTCAGGCGCCCGGCAAGCTCCAGCACGTTGCAGCCCTGCATGCCGGTGCGCAAAAACAGCGCCAGTAGTTCCTCATCTGTAAGCATGGCGCGCCCGTCGCGCAGCAGCTTTTCGCGCGGAAGACTTTCGGGCGGTAAATCCGCCATGCGGAGGGCTGAAGAGGATGGAGGCGTTTCCATGGCTGGGAGTGGTGGCTTTTGACGCGAGAAAGCCCATTCAAGGACTGCTCGGAGACAGTTGCACCTGAATGGGCTTTCGTTCGTTTTTAATTGTTACAGCGGTTTCTTACGGCAGCTCCATCATATCCGTGACGATGTTGATGGACTCGCGGAGGATGGGATCCAGCGTGGAGGGATAATCCACATCATCTGTCAGAGCGGCTTCAGGATCCTCGGCGGATTCCATGTAGCTGTCGGAATCATCATTTGTGGCTTCCGGGAGGGTTTCCTTGTCCACGTCCTCCAGGGTGAGGCGGTACACGGTGATGTTACGGGCATCCTCCTCAGCCATGCGGGCATAGCGCTCACGGCGCTCATCCGTGTAGGCGCGCTCGCGCTCACGCAGGCGGGCGTTCTCGGCCTGGCGCACCGCGCGGTTCAGGGAATCCGTGTTTTCCTCAGTAATCTTGCGGCGGTAATCCACATACCAGCGGGTGTACTGCAGGTCTGCATCCTCAGCCACGCGCACATTGCTGCGGCGCAGCAGCTCGGGCATGATGCGGGCAATGCGGGGATTGCGCACATAACGGCCGGCCGGGGCGATTTCATCATACGGCATGGCGTTATCCATTTCGGACTCACCGAGGGGCAGCGCAGCTGTCACCATGGGCAACACGATGTCGCTGGGAACACCACGCAGCTGGGTGGAGGCACCGTTAATGCGGTAGAACTTCTGCACGGTAATCTTAATCATACCGCAACCCTCGCGGGAGGAGATGAAGGGCATGAAGTCGGACAGGCTGCGGGGCACCTGTACTGTACCCTTGCCGTAGGTGGTTTCATCACCCACGATGACGGCGCGGCCATAATCAGCCATCGCTCCGGCGAAAATCTCGGAGGCTGAGGCACTCAGGCGGTTTGTGATGACGACCATGTCGCCGGAGAAAATTTGACGACCGCTCACCGTAAGGCGCTCCACGTGGCCGCGGTAATCACGCACCTGCACCACAGGGCCGGCACCGGTAAAGAAGCCTACCATCTTGCGGACTTCATCCAGTGAGCCACCGCCGTTGAAGCGAAGGTCCACCACGAGGCCGCGTACGCCTTCAGCTGTCATGCGGCGCAGCAGCCTGCGTACATCTGCAGCACAGCGCACATCGCCATTATCCAAATCGATGTAGAAGGAGGGCAGGGTGAGAATTCCCACGCGGTACGGCTCCTGCCCCGGGCGGTGAATATCAACAATCTTAGCGCTGGCAAGGGACTCAGACATGGGCACCTCATCACGCACGATAGTTACTTCCTTCTGCTCGCCGCTGGAGGAGATAACACGCATCTTCACGGAGACACCCTTCTGGCCGCGGATGAGGTCCACCACCTTGTCAATGCTCATGTACATGATGTCCACCCAGTTGCCGGAGTTATCCGTATCCACCGCTACGATTCTGTCACCGAGGCTGAGCTGGCCGTTGCGGGCTGCGGGGCCACCCTTCACAATGCCTTCAATGCGGGTGGAGCCATCATCATCCTCCCTGAGCTGGGCGCCGATGCCCACGATGGAAGCGCGGATTGCATCCTTGAAGCGTTGCTCCTCGCGGGCACTCATGTAATCAGAATGGGGGTCATAGGAGCGAGCCACGGCATTCAACAGCACGGAAACCATGTGCTCGGTGTCTGCCTCCTGCACCTCATTGCGCTGGCGGCGGATGCGGGCCTGCAGCTTCTCCGGTACGGGCAGCTCATCAGCATTCGGATCCGGCTTGCCCTGCTCAGCAGCCAAGCGAGCCACGTTCTCTCGGCGGATTACCTCGGTGAGTACCATGTCATCCACCATATCGCGCCATGTCTGGTCCAGTGCGGCGGAGTTAGCGGCGCGGGGAAGTCTGCGGCGCACACGGGGAGTGGTGCGGTCGCTGTCAAAGGTGGGCATTTCCTTGCTGTAGCTGCGCAGTATCTGCTCGGCCTGTGCAATGTGGCGCAGAGCGCGTGTGGAGAATTCAGAGTACAGCTCCGTGGCCAGTGTGGTGGTCTCGCCGGCAAGCAGGTAATCACCGAAGGAATCTGCATAGCGGCTGCGGAGGTGCTGCACGTCCTCCTGTGTGAAGTAAAGGCGCTGGGGGTCTACCTGCTGCAGGTAGCTCTCAAGGAACTTCTCATACATGTTCCGGGAGAAGCGCGCACGGGAGAAGTGGGCGTTCTGCAGAACCAGAGAAAACTGCTTACCTATTTGATTATAGTCGGGCGCCGCAGTGCTGACGGATGTGCAGGACATCATGGCTGCCGTAGCCGTCAATGCCAGCACGCTCAGGCGGCGTGCCCATTCTTTAATGGGATTTTTCATCGCTTAATAGACACTGTGATGGTGGTGCAGCTGCTCGTCTCTCGACATATTTTCACAGTCTGCTGTAACTCGGTCTATTCTACTTCAGATATAAATAATGTCTATACTAAATACGGGGTAATGACACAGAATACCCACATGTGTCCCAAAGTTTGGGGGAATATAGCCATTGTGTACTCAAAAGCAGCGTATTTTGCCGAATTCTCCTTGGCCGGGTATCATACAGCCCGTTCATTGGCACAATTTTTCTTTTATCCCAACATTGGCGTAAGCCGCTTACTTTTAATTTCGTAAATCGTAAATTGTAATTCGTAAATCAACGTGTCCCAAATCTTTGGGACACGTATGCAGAATACCTAAAACCCTTAGCTGATAGTCTGCACTCCACAAAAGAACGCACCCGGCGCCGACGGTTATAACCCGCAGCGGCCGGGTGCGTGAAACATTCAGAGCCGGTGTGGCCTGCACTTATTCAGCTTTTTTCTGCTTTCTGGGGGTACGAACCTTCACCATTCGGGAGCCCATGGCAGCGACGATGTCACTAATCTGGCTCTCAAGTTTGGCATAGCGGGCCTTCATTTCCTTCAGTGAGGCTTCAAGATGGGCGGCTTTAATCTTAGCCTTGCGGGCCTCGTTCTTCAGGGCGCGGGAGTCCGCGTCCATCGGAGCCGCTTCGGGCTTGCTCTTGCGGCGGCCCTTGGGCTGTGGCTGGAAGCGTGCCATCATTGCGTCCTCTGCCTGCTTCTTCCACAGGGAGATGAGCGTGGGCGCTATCTTCTTGTCTTCTGCGACTTTCTGAATGGAGACCTTCTTGGAAAGCACATCCATTATGATTTTTAACTTTTCTTCAGGAGTGTAACTAGCGCGTTCCTTCATGTTGTAACAATGTGTGTGGTGCTGTGATTTTAGCCGTTATTAATAACTTTAGCAAGCATAATTATTATTTCTTTGCTGTTTTCTGTGTTATATCGGCATTTTTTTTGTAAAAACAGTTAAAAAGCGGATGCCGGTGCTGTTCGAGAGTCGCGTGAAACGGCATGAATTTGCCCTGAGAGAGGAGACTTGGTACCCCTATCTGGAATAAAATGAGGGTAATTATTCGTTGACTCATATAAATCTTGCTTGAAAGCAGGCTTGAAATTATACTACGCAGAGTAGGTGAATCCGAAATAATAATTAAGCTAATGAAAATGCTCATATTCGGCGGCAGTGGCCGCACAGGTCAGGTGATGAAGCGTGCAGCAGCCGCTGCCGGCTGGGAGGTATGTGCTCCGGCGCATGCTGAATGTGATCTTTTACGCGCGGAGGAAGTCTCTCGCTGTGTGTTGGAATCCGGTGCGGCGGCGGTGGTGAATTGCGCTGCCATCAGCGGGCTGGAGGCCTGCTTGGATGATGCGCTTTCCGCGCACTTGGTGAATGCTGTGGCGCCGGCGGCAATGGCGCTGGCCTGCCGCCATACGGGGGCGCGCTTTGTGCACCTTTCCACGGATTATGTGCTGGAGGGGCACCGCCCCGGCCTGAAGGATGAATCCACCCATTGCAAGCCCGCGAATGTGTATGGCTCTTCCAAGCGAGAAGGGGAACTCCAAGTGGCTGAAGCGCTGCGTGAGTCCCTTGTGCTGCGCGTTTCTTGGGTGTGCGGTAATCCGGATAAACCTGCTTTTACGGAGAGTATTCTCAGCAAGGCTTTGGCTGGTGCCCCGCTGGATGCCATTGCGGATAAATACTCCATGCCCACGGACGCGGAGGACATAGCCCGGGCCGTGCTGGAGCTGCTGCCACTTTCCGTCAGTGGTGTTCTGCACCTCTGTTCCGGCGGGGAGCCTCTCAGCTGGCATGATTGCGCGGTGATTGTGCTGCAGCATGCTGCGGCGCTGGGGGCCTTGCCGTGCGTGCCGGATGTGCAGCGTAAGCTGCTTAGCCAAGCAACTTTCTTCCGTGAGGTCAGGCCGCGCCACACGGCCATGAATAATGCCCGACTCACTTCACTGGGCGTGCTCATGCCCTCAGCCACGCAAGCCCTGCAGCGCATTACTGAGCGTTACCTCCGCGCGGCGAAGTGAATTACGAATTACGAGTTACGAATTACGAAAGCGAGGCTCGAGCAAAGGCCTGCGAGTAAACACGCAGCGATTTAATACACGCTTTTATGGATGAGGCGAACAGTTGCACGCAGATATACGTCAATTGAGCGTGCAAGCAAAGTCCAAATAAAACTGTCCCGCGAGCGCAGCGAGCCTAGCCTCGCTTTCGTAATTCGTAATTCTAAATCATTGCCATCCCATAGAAAACGAATACAGGAATTATCCCGGATGGCAAACAAAGATACCGGATGACAAAAATGGTGTTTTGGAAATGCCCGATTACAACTCATAATCGGGGTGTGAAAAAACAAAACCAAAACACCA
>JAFWZG010000023.1 GCA_017517385.1 Akkermansia sp. | reverse complement strand
ATCTGCATGGATAACGCATGGCTGCGAGCAGAGGGATATATCTCGTTTTATCAACTCCTCAAACGCTGATTGGAAACCGCCGTATGCCATAAATGGCACGTACGGTGGTGTGTGAGGGGGCGAAAGCCCCCTACACGATTTCGCTGGTTCAGGAAATCACGAGCTTAGGGGCATTCGCAAGAAGGGGCTTGGAAATGAGAAAACCCGCAGCGGGAGAGCACTGCGGGTTTTCGGAAAACAAGGTTCTGTTACTGGGGGGGGGATTAGAGCTCAAGGTCGAGTTCGTCCTCGCCGGACACATCGTCATCGGTGCCTTCCAGTAGGTCGATTTCGGGAGCGTTCTCGCCGCTGTTAGCTGCCTCTTGGGCAGCATTTGCGGCAGCCTCACGAGCGGCAGCGGCCTGATCTTCGGCGCGGCGGATAAGTTCCAGACGGCGCTGCTGGTTATCCGTGAGCGGCTTGGAGATGAGGTAACGCTGCTGAGTCAGGCCCTGAGAGCGGCGGGTATCGATGCGGAAGCGGTCATAGCCGGCATCTGCCAGAGACTCCATGATGGCGTCACCGAGGGCCTTGGCATCAGGACCTTCGCACACATACATGGTGTGCTCGCTGGTGAAGGGGGCATCCCATGCGGCACGGCCGTTCTTGGGGATGAGTACACCCACCATGTTGCCGTGGCCATCGGAGCAAATGGCCCACACTGTTTCCTTGGTGCCGGGCTGGACGATGGAAATGTAGTACTGCGGGTATGCGTAAGAGAACTCCTTAGCTACGGAGTCTCGCAGCCAACCTTGCAGAGCGCGCTCGGTACGGGCGGGCAGGGGGCCGGCAGGGAGTACATCGCGGTATTGGGGGGAGGCTGCATCATCATAGCTGTACACGGTAACCGTACCGCTGCGAAGCTTGGCGGCAGCATCAGCGGGATCGATGGGGCCGTGGCAGGAGCTTACGGCGGTGATTGTGGCCACGGTGCAGCAGGCCAGAGCGAGATTCTTGAGGAGGGAAAGATGTTTCATGACGTTTCGGTGTTCCTCATTCTAGCCAATAAGTGAGGGGAAAGACAAGCAAAAACTTACAGAAAATGATTTTTTTTATCATTTTTATGCTCAAAAGTGGGTTGAAGGGGTAAATGAGGGGGTGGATTTTGTGTACTAACTCAGAATTGGCTTGACGGAAGAATGGATTCAGTACAGAATGGAGGACGTTATGAAGATGCTGATGAAAGATGCCGCTGTACGCGGCGTGGCTTTGGCTGCCCTCGGTGTAGCCGTGTGTGGATTATGCTCCTGTAATGAAAAAGAAGGAGAGAATAACGCTGCAGCCCCGGCAGAGGCAGCAGCTGATCAGCCCACTCTGGATAATGCTTTAAGTGCAGCTCCTGCTGAGGCTCCTGCTGCGTCTGTAGAGGAGATTGAGGAGGATTTGCTTGATATATTTATTTTTGATCTTGGCATGCGTGCCAGTGAGCTTTCTTCTCACCCTGAGCTGAATGCTTCTGTGCGCAACATGCTGGAGAAGCTTGAGAATTACTATCTGGCACTCGCCGATGAGCTGGCCGGTAGTGAGCGCAAAGTGAAGCTTGCTTTGCGCATTGCTGATACCATCAAGAACCTCGGTGCTTGGGAACGCGCTAATAATTCCTACCAGCGCGCACTGGCTGATTACGAAGCCATGCCGGAGGAGCTGCGCCAGAAGCCGGAGAGCCGCCGCCTTCTCAGCTCCATCTACAGCGGCATGGGATTCTGTTCTCTGAGGCGGGGCATGACGACTGAGGCTATTGATTTTTATACCAAAGCCAAAGATGTTGACGCCGCAGGCATAGCTCATGCGACTCCGGCTGAGGGCGAGCCTCTTGCAGAGGGGGAGGTGCGCGATCGTTATATGCAGGCCACTGCAGATATGCTGTTCTCCATTCGCTGCTTGGGTGAGTGTCAGTCCGTCGCTCAGGATGTAGAGGAAGCTCGAGAGACGTATAAGAGCGGTGTGGCCCTCGCTGAGCAGGTTGTGACGATACCCGCCGCGGGTGCAACCACGCAGCGTGCACCCTTGTGGGGTCTTTCTCAGGATGCTTCTCTGCAGTATGTGCGCCTGCTGGTTGTGCTGGGGAATCTGGAGAGTTCCTGTGGTAATGCTCAGGAGGCATTTAACAACTGGCTGAAGGCTGCACAGATTTGTGAACTGCTTACCCAGCGGGCTTCCTCTCTCATCATCCGTAGCAAGGCAAGCCAGATTCTGCAGATTATCGTGCCGCAGCTCAGAGCCATGCAGCAAGCTTCCGCTGCTCAGCAGGGAGAGGCCCAGCCTGAAGGTGCAGGCGAGGCTGCTGAACTGCCCTCGCTTCCGCAGGAATAACAGCTTACCTCCGGTCGACAGCTGATGGCTTCATTCCTCATTTCTCAGCCTGCGCTGGAGCAGAATGCCCGAGTGCTGGCGCAAGTGGCACAGAAGAGCGGTGCTCACATGCTGCTGGCACTGAAGGCATTCTCTACCACTTCTTGCTTCTCTACGCTGCGCCCGTTTGCAGCGGGGTGCTGTGCCTCCGGGCTGTATGAAGCCCGGCTGGCAGCGCAGCACATGGGAGGACATGTAGCCGTGTATTCTCCGGCTTACCGGCCGGCTGAGCTGGAGGAGCTGCTGGGCTTTGCTCATCATATTGATTTCAACAGCATCCCCCAGTGGCAGCGCTACCGGGAGCAGTGTCTCCGCCACCCCCGTGTGCAGAGCGGTGAGCTGCTGCTTGGCCTGCGTGTGAACCCGTGCTTCTCCACGGGCCATACCCCTCTGTATGATCCCTGCGTGCCCGGCTCTCGCCTCGGTATACCGCCGGAGCAGCTCGTGGGTGCCGACCTCACCGGCATCTCGGGCCTGCACTTCCACACCCTCTGTGAGCAGGGGGCTCAGGAGCTCGTGGATACCTTTCGCGCTTTTGAGAAAAACTTCGGCACTCTCCTCGCCTCTCCGCAGATTCGCTATCTGAATATGGGTGGCGGCCACTGGATTACTAAGCCGAATTATGACCGCGAGGCCCTCATCTCCCTCGTGCGTGAGGTGCGTGAGTGCTATGGGGTGGAAGTCTATCTGGAGCCCGGCGAGGCTTGGTGCGTGCACACGGGCGTGTTGCGCGCGCGCGTGCTGGACGTATTTGAATCCCTCGGGTACCGGCATGCCATTCTGGATGTCAGTGCCAGCGCGCACATGCCTGATGTGCTGGAAATGCCCTATCGGCCGGATGTTTATGCCGTGCGCCCTGCGGAAGAGCAGGCAGGCGGCACCCCCGCCGTGCAGCTTCCCGGTGAGAGCTATGCCCCGGCCGGTGAGGCTGGTGAGCTGCCGTACACCTACCGCCTCGGGGCTCCCACTTGCTTGGCAGGTGATGTCATCGGTGATTTCTCCTTCGCCGCCCCTCTGCAGCCGGATGATGAAATCGTGCTGGACGACATGACCCACTACACCATCGTCAAGACCACCCATTTCAACGGCGTTCCGCACCCCGCACTGCAAATTTTGCAGCCGGATGGTAGCATTTCCACCGTTTGTCGCTTGGATTATGCTGATTTTGAGCGTCGCCTCGGCTAAAAATGGTAAAAAAAATGCATTTTTTCAAAAAAAATGAAAAATTGTTCTTGACTTTCGTTGTGATGTTGCTATAATATGCGCACCGCAACAGCGGTAACCAAACAAAGAAAGGCAAAGCGCCCGTAGCTCAATTGGATAGAGCATCTGACTACGGATCAGAAGGTTTGGGGTTCGAATCCCTGCGGGCGTGCTTCCTTAACAGAAAGCCTTCGGGCTCAGAAAAATGCCGGTCGTTTTGAACGTAACCGGTTTTTTTTGACTCAAAGTTTTCAGAGGCATGGTTATCACGCTGTGCTCAGCATGGGGGCGTCCCGGTTTCGACTGAACATTCGAGGCGCCGGCTGCATGTGGAGGTTGATCGGCTGGCCTCCTTAAAAGCCGCTCAAAACATTAAATGCCTATTCCAAGAACGAATACGCAATGGCTGCGTAACATACGCGCCCGATTCAACGCCTGACGCCTACTAAGGCCGCGAATCCTAGCTCAGTAGGCAGGTGCCGTGCGGGGGAACCGCGTACGGCATGACATCCACAGGTTCCTGGCTTGGTGGAAGGCTGACGCAGAGCGGACCACCGGTGAGAGCAGCAATCTGCGTCTGAACATGGAGATGCTTGCGTCAACAGTGTCCAGGACAGGGGTTCGACTCCCCTCGCCTCCAGTGTTAGAATAGTGCGGAATCCTGCGTAAAGTATTGACTTTACGCAGGATTTTTGCTAGTATGCCCGTGATTCCAAGGGAAAGTTGTTTACGAATTCGTTACGAAATTTTTTACGAGTAATTCGAGAGTATGAAAACATTGAGTTCGGTTTCTGTTAATGAGGATGCGAAGTCGCCTTATTGGATGGCTACGTTTCGAGGGGCGGATGGTAAGATGAAGCGAAGGAGTACAAAGGTGCCGGTGGAGGGTGGTATGTTTATGGGGGAACGGTTGACGCGTGCTCAGGCGAAGAAGAGGGCGCTGATTGTGGGGGCGCAGATTGCTCAGGAGGCGGCGCAGGAGTATGTGGCGCATGATAATACTCCGGTGCGGGCGTTTCTTGATGGGTATATTGCGCGGGCGGGGCGGCGGTTGAGGCTGCAGTCGGTGGCTAATATCCGCTCGGCGCGTGACCGTTTCTGTGAGTGGCTGGGGCGGCGTGCTGATGAGCCGTTGCGGTTGATTTCACGCAAGGATGCTAAGGAGTATATGGAGTTCAGGCGGGAGCAGATTCGGTGCAGTTCTGTGACGCGGGAGCTGGGGTGTCTGAAGACGGCTTTTGAGGATGCGGTGGATAGTGAGATGATTGATAGGAATCCGTGGAGGAATTTACGTGTGCCGCAGGATGTGGGGGCGGAGAAGCATAGGCGGGAGGCGTTTACGCTGGAGGAGCTGCGCTATATTATTGATAAGTTTCCGCCGGAGTGGAGTAGTGCTGTGAGGTGTTCTTATGAGACGTTCGGGCAGCGGTTGGGTGATGTGCTGGGGCTGAGGTGGGGGCAGTTTGATTGGGAGCGGCGTGTGGTGCGTTTTACTACGGGGAAGACGGGGCGCGAGCTGGAGCAGCCGATGCGGGATGGGTTTTATGCGTGGGCGCGTGCTCGGTATGAGGCTGCAGGGTGTGATGATGGGGCTTTGCTGCACCCTCGGTTGGCTGGGTGCAGTAGTTCGGTTTCGTATGAGTTTACGCAGTTGCTGCGGGCTCACGGTATTGGTGTGCAGCAGGGGCGGCTGGAGGGGAAGAGGCAGAGTTTACACAGTAAGTCGTTTCATTCTATCCGGGCTACGGCGGCGACGTTCCTGCAATCTGCCGGGGTGGCGCAGGGGATGGCGATGAAGTTGGTGGGGCATGATTCGGAGTCGATTCATGAGGTGTATGTGAAGCCGGACGTGGAGTTGTTGCGTCAGGCTGCGGAGGTGTTGCCGGAGGTGTGAGAAGTACGAGTTACGAATTACGAATTGGGGAAGAGTGGCGGGCGTTGCCCGCGGGGATGTCTAGGGAGTTGCGGGGATGTCTAGGGAGTTGCGGGGATGTCTAGGGAGTTGTGGGGATGTCTAGGGAGTTGTGGGGACGGTGTTAGTGGGTGGGGGGGATGGTTGGTGGTGTGTTTTTGTTTTGTCCCATCAACCACACAAATCCTTTTATCAGTATGCCTAAAACCGTAGCGCATCCCAAAATTGCTGCCACTCCTTCCCAGTTTCCTGTTATGCAGCTATACATCAGGCTGAACAGAAATCCGCCGAAAAACAGTAACCCGAATATCTTTCCACTTAGCTCTGAGTGGTATATGTTGCTCTGTCTCTGTTCCTGTAGCTGGAAATCTGCCCCCTGCTTGCTCATTTCGAGTTCATGGTGCCTGTCGCCCTCTTTGCGTATTTCTTCCAGTCTCGCTTCCTGTTCTTTTTCTGCCATGCGCATTGCTCGCTCTTGCAACGGTTCCGGCATCATCCGCACAAGCTGCAGTAATCCTGCTGCATCCCCCGACATGTTGAGCTGGTTGAGCTGAAAATTGAAATGCACGTCTGAGGGGGCTGCTGTTGCTCCGCCGGTTTGTGTGGCTACCGATGCTCCTGTCTGCTCAGGGGCGAGTGGATTTTGGGCGATGTTGCGTTTGCGGCGGGGCTTTTGTTTGCTCATGCTTTGTGGGTGCTTGCGATTTTGCGTACTGCGCGGAAGATGTCCTGCGTGACGTTCTGAAAATCTGTCAGTATACCGCTTGCCCCCATTGCTACCGTCCGTGACCGCGGGGGCTGCACTTGTGCCGCTTTGCTCTGGCTCAGATACCCCTGCCACAATCCCAGTGTGCATACGGAGAGGATTCCGTATACAAATGCGAGCACTACTGCGTTTTTGTCTGTGGTGGGGGGCATGTGTTACTTATGCGGGTTCACCGTCATTTTACCATGCTTTTTGCTTTTTTCAAGGCGTATCTCTTAAGGTATCTTGGGGGATAGGTGGCGAAAATTGAAATATTTGCGCTGTTTTCACAAGATGTTGTATGGGGGTGGAGGTAGGCGACATATTGGTATGACAGAAATAAATGTTGCTTTTGAATGCGGATTATAGGGTGGTTTGGGGCGGTGTCAAGGGGTGGGACGTGGCGGCGATGTTGTTTTGGCATAAAAAAAGGCCCCGCTTCGGCGGGGCTTTTTGCGTTTAGGGGGTCTGAGCTTTGAGGTGGTTGTCGAGTGTCCAGTTGTCTAGCTCGTGTGTGTCGGTATCGACAAATGGTGGGGCGATGATGCTGTAGTCGGTGAGGTGTTTTTTGGCGCGGATGATGGGGAGGTCGAGTTTGGCTTGTGTTACGAGTGCTCGGATTTCCTGCTCTGTTTCGGTGGGGGTGTGGATGCCTAGGATGATGCCGCTGAGGTATTTTCTCATGCCTCGGCAGATGGGGGTGCCATCTGTCTTGTGGTGTATGTTGCCGGTGAGGCGGACGCGGTATTCGCTTTCGCTTGCCCAGTCGGGGCCCTTGGTGCTGATGAGGTTGTAGAGGGTGGTGATGGGGCTGGCAGTGTCGAAGGTGGGGCGAGTGGAGGTGTAGGTGACTTTCATGAGCCAGTGGCAGCTTTTGCCTAGTGCACCAATGGGGTAGGCGTGGGATTCGGCCGATAGATGATGGCGGGTGTTGAAGTCGGGCTCGTGGAAGTTGAGGGGGAGGTCGAAGGCTAGGGCTATGCCTTTGTGGGCGTCTGCATAATGCCCCCACATGGCGGTGGTGCTGATGCGGCTGCTGAGGCAGAGGACGGGGATGGGGTGTTGCTGCCTTTGCTGTTGCCAGGCCTGTTCGCTCTGCCGGTTTTCAAATTGGGGCAGCCATTCGAGAGGGTCGTTGATGGTGGAGAGGTAGGTGACTTTGATTTGGTCGTGCAGGAGGAGGTCTGCCAGCCACCGGGACTCCATGTATTTGTAGAAGCGGTAGGGGCGGGTGACGCGTTTAAGTTCGTATAAGGGTTTCTTTTTCTGGCTCATGGCATGTTTATATGGTTTGCGGTTAGTCTTGCTTGGGGCCGGCGGCGGTGTGTGGGATGGAGGCTACGCTGGAAATTGTTTTGTAGGGGTGCATGGTGGCAGATTTTAATCCTCGAGATTGAATGGCACGAAGACCCAGGTTGGGATTGGGGCTTCGTCTGTGACGTCGGTGTAAATCTTCGCAATGCCGAGTAGGGTGGCACTAATAAAGGCGGCGACCAGCGCTGCACACATGCCGTGATAGTAAAGAAAGGAGAAGAGCTCCTCTCTACAGTCGATTTCTTCCTTTTCGTATAGGTAGCTCCAGAATGTTAACACTAGGATGAGAGTGATGAAAAACATAAAATCAGGCGTAGGGGTCGAGGGCTTTGCTGTAGGTGGCGGGGTGCGGGGACTTGGTTATGCCGAGGAATTCTTGTTCTTCGGCTGACCATGTGCATGTCTTGCCGAGTTCAATGAGTTCAGCTAAGTTGTGGTGGATGATGGCTTCTATGGCGATGGCTCGGTCTGCCGCTACTGCGCAGCTTTTTTCGCCAAGGAGTTCTGTGGCTTTGGCCTCGCTGATGTTGACCCGGTAGACTAAAACGGCTTCTCTGGGTTGGGTGAGCAGTAGCCGGATGTGGTTGTGCATGGCATCCGTCATGGGGTTTTTGCCGGAAAGGATTTTGTTGAGAGAGTCCTTCGAGATACCTAATTGCTCGGCCAGTGCTACTTGGGTGAGCCCTTGCTCTGCCATGGCGGTTTTGATTTCGTCTAGTGTCATGCGCGTATTATATAGACAAATTAACTATGCGTCAAGCATTGTGTAGATAAAAAGTCGATAAACAAAATAAAAAAAAAGAAAAAATATCGATAAATTTCTTGACGTGTCGCAAAATTTCCTATAATATACCGCCAACGGATAGATAAAATGTCGATGACCTACGAATTACAGATAAACCCGAAGTTACTAGCCTTGGCCACAGTGGGGGCCACGATGCTTGGTATGAAGTTGGATGAGGCTCTGTTGCGGCCAATAGTGAAGCCTGTAGAAAACACGCAGAAAGGAGGGCAGAAGTGATGGCTGAGCAGAACGAGGTTAAGGTGGGCGAGGTATATTTGCTGCCGGTGAGGGTGACGAGCCGGAATGTGAATATGGAGCGCGAGTACCTTGCGGTGGAGCCGGTGGGTATGGAGGTGCCGGAGCTGGTGCTGAGCCCTGATGGTACGCGTTTGCTGTATGTGAAGGCAGAGCAGCTGAAGAAGGAGAGCTAATGGAAAGTACGATTTACGATTTACGAAGTACGAAAGGAGTAGTTTTATGGAGAAGAAGATTATTTCTGAGCAGGAGGCTGTGGCGCTGTTGCGCTATGTGAGGGTTTATATGGCGGATGGGTCGTTTCAATACGCCATGGGTCCGTACCCGGTGGCGGGGACGGATTTGTGGGTGGTGGGGGGACACGAGCAGCGGCTGCTGTGTGTTACTTCTGCTGTTGCTCTACGGCTTTTACGAGGGCGCCGAGTTTGTCTGCGCTTTCACAGAGTGATGGGTTGGTTACGCGGATGCCTGCGTGGAGTTGGTTCTTTATTTCGTTGAGGACGGAGCAGATGTTGTTCAATGCGCTGATGAGTTCTGTGTGTTGTTGTTTGTCCATAGGGTAGAAAGGTAGCAGGGTCAGGAGCTGGGTTCAAGTTTCTATTATGTCACCGGTGCCGATACGGGCGGTTGTTTGTCCATTTTCCCGCCCGTGAGGCTCAAAGCGAAAGCAGGTGACGCCAATATATTTACGATAACAAGTAAGGAGAGCTGAGAGTATGAATACGAGTGAAGAGACGGAGTATGTGCGGGTGCTGAATTTGTGCCGGTTGTTCGATTGCGACCGGAAGACGATGGAGCGCTTGCTGGATAAGCTGGCTGAGAGTCATCAGGTGGAGGTGCTGGTGTGGAATGGGCAGCGGCGGGTGAATTATAAGCAGTTTCGGCGTGCTGTGTTGTTGCAGAGTGTTCTGACGTTTTGATTTACAAGCTACGAATGGTTATGAAATTGATTTTGACGTTTGTGACGTGTGCGGTAGGTCTGATGGTTCTGCCGGGGGTGCTGGTGGAGCAGGCTGAGGCTTTCCGGAGGTTCGGGGAGTCTCGGGTGGTGCCGGAGCCGACGCCGGGGCTGGTGGAGCCGACGGGTGCGACGCCGGACTGTGTTCGGGCTGGGGTGTACTTAAAAATATTTTCTCATTTATTGAATCATGAAACAGACAATTAAACAACAGAGGGCGGGCTTTGAGATGCTGTGCCAGAAGGCCGGTATTATTAACCGGGAGATGGATGTTAAGTGCGAGAAGATGGAGCAGTTAGCCGGCGATGTGAAAGCTGATGCGCGAGAGTGTGCCGACTGGGCGACGCGCTGTGCGGGGCATACGGTTGAGGCTAACCGGGCGTGCAATGATGCGGGGCTGTGGTGTGAGGCGGCGCACAGGGCTGCGAGGTTTTCTCTGTGGTGTGCGAGCGCTGCGCTGGTTTTTCTTTTAGGCATGATTTGTGTGCTTTTTGTGAGATAGTACCCGATTCCGCCTGGCCCGGGCGTTTGAAAGGAATGGGCAATATGTCTGTGGATGCTCTGTTGGTTGAGTTGCCGGTGAAGTTAGTAGCCGGAGGTCGCAGGTTCGATTCCTGCTCACAGGCTTCTACGCTGAGTGGCGTGGACTTCATAAGGTAGTGTCCGTAGCCTTGCCGGGCGGGCTTTAAATGCCCGGCGCAATTAATAAACAAATAAGTAAGACTATGACAGAAACACAAAATAATGACGGGCAGGCCATTGTGGCTTGCGATAGCAAGAAGCTGAAGTTCAGCGAGATTATGCAGCTAATGCTCAAAGGTGAGATAGATATGGATAAACCCGGTATTCTATTTGTCGCAGATGAGGAGGTCTGTTTAAGCTGGCATGAGGATGAGGGTGCAGATAAGCATGTGACGACTATTTTCCGCTTAAGCGCAAGCGCTATCAGCAAGCTGGTGCGTGGGATGTTTAATTTGAATCCGGATGCGTGGGGTACGGTAGGTGAATGGGCGGCGAAGAATATGCAGGAGAGTGCCGCACGAAAAGCAATGATGAAGGCGTTTGAGATTGAGAATGCTTAATGGAGGGCTAGTTATGGTTACGAATAAGAAGCTTAATCCGACGGATGCGCCTGCGGGTGAGCGCTTTTTTCAGGCGCTGCGCGATTTGCATGATGCGGAGTTGCTGCGGCAGTTGGATGTGGGTATTACTGAGTTGACTGCTGCGGTGATGGAGACGGGTGGCAAGGGGCACTTGACGCTGAAGGTTGCTGTGAGCAAGCTGGGTAAGGAGCGCCAGGTGGGTGTGAAGCCGACGCTGAGTCGCTCGATTCCTCAGGAGGAGACGCGCTTGCGGTTGCTGTATGCGGATGAACAGGGGCGGTTCTGTGTGGATGATCCTGCGCAGGGGGTGTTTGATTTTGACGCTCCGCGTAAGGTGACGGTGAGCTGATTTACGATTTTGGATTTACGATTTACGAATTTTTATTTACGACTATGGAAGATAATAATACTGTTAAGATGGCCGGTGATATGAGCATGAATTTGCTGACGCCGGGGATGACGAAGGAGATGGTGCCGGGGCGTGCTGCTATTCGCCACGATTCCTGCAATGTGATTGATTTGGCGCGTTATGCTGACAGGCCGTATCGTGCTGCGGGGTCTGTGGAGTTGCTGATGCTGCCGACGTTTGTTGATTATGTGCAGAGCCGTGGTGTGAGCGGGTTGGTGTTTGTTGACAAGGGGAAGGCTGAGGCGATTTTTAACCCGGATAGTTGGGGTGATGATGTGGCTAGGTTTGTGTTTTTCCATACGCCTGAGTGGTCGGAGTGGGATAGAAAGGATCGCAGCTGGATGTCGCAGGAGGAGTTCTGTGATTTCCTGGAGGAGCAGGAGGCGGTGATTCAGGAGCCGTGCGGTGTGGAGTTGCTGGATTTGGTGGCGAATTTCCGTCAGAAGAGTTCGGTGGAGTTCAGCCGTAGTTACAGAGGGGCGGATGGTCAGACTTGTGTGAGTTACCAGGAGCAGAAGACGGGTGCGAACCGGGATATGGCTCTGCCGAAGGAGTTTGTGCTGCATTTGCCGGTGCTTAGGGGTGCTGAGGCGATGACGACGTATGAGGTGAAGGCTCGCTTGAAGGTGCGTATTGATAAGGAGGAGAAGTCGCTGAAGCTGCGCTATGAGCTGATTCGCCCGGATGTGCCGCAGAATAATGCTGTGAAGGATGTGGCTGACCATCTGCGTGAGAAGTTGCCGGACTGCGATGTTTATGAGGGTACGGTGCGTAAGTCGCCGTTTGAGGTGCTGTGCATGAGGTAGTTTCCTGTCATAGTTGAAGCCGGGATGGCGCACCTGCCCGGAGGGAAAAAGTGGTGCATTATTTGCCCTGTGCCTGGGCTACGCGATGAGAGAGCTAGTGGTAATGGTCGCGTGCGGTGGGTCGGTGCCACCGGCAGGGATTAGGGGGATTTACGAGTTACGAAGTATCCGCCTGCGCCCGCAGGGCTGCGGCGTGACAAGCGATTTACGAATTTGTGGGTTCTCTGATTTAACAATTAAACTGATTCAAGACTATGACAGACACTAATAATATGCAGGGGACTCTGACTAAGAGCCAGAAGAATGCGGAGCTGGGCAATAACCTTGAGGCTCTGAGCACGGAGATTCAGCGCGCTTGGATGGTGCAGGGTAATTTTACCAGGGCGATTGCCTATGGTATGGCTGTGGCTAATTTGCGCGAGGCGCTGGACGAGAAGGTGATGAAGGCTCTGCTGAAGTTAAAGAACAGTAAGCTGGGTTTCCGTACGGATGAGACGGTGAATCAGCCGTACCCGATGCAGTTGGTGAGGGATTGCATTATCGATGCTGCTACGCTGGGCTTGCAGTGTGTGGGTAATCAGTTCAACATTATCGGGGGGAATATGTATGTGACGAAGGAGGGGTTTACGTTCCTGCTTCGTCAGTTGAGTGCGCAGGGTGCGCTGCGTGATATGAAGTTTATTTACCATCCGGCGGAGATTTCGGAGAGTTCTACGATGGGGACGGCTCGCAATGGTGAGCAGTACCAGAAGGTGGAGCGTGAGGGGCGTGTGATGGTGGAGGTGAGTTGTGTGTATCAGGGCAAGGCTATCAGTGAGCAGTTGGAGTTTGTTATCCGGGTGAATAAGGGGATGAGTCAGGATGCTGTGCTGGGTAAGGCGGAGCGCAAGGCGAAGGCTTGGCTGTACAATTACCTGACGGATCAGGCGATTTCCGATGGCGAGGCGGAGGTGGCCGAGGAGCCGGCTATGCGCAATGTGACGCCGCGTGAAGCTGTGGTGAAGCCGGCTTTCTTGGAGCCGGTGCAGCAGGATCATATTCCGGGGCTGGAACCGGTGGGCGGCGAGGCGGTGCCTGCGTTCGGGCAACTGGTGTGAGGTACGATTTACGAAGTTATCCGCCGCCGCTCCATCGGAGCTTTGGCGTGACGAGCGATTTACGATTTTTGATATTTTTCTGAAAGTATGTTTATGTCTGAGATTATTACTGAGGAGGATGTGCGCAAGGGTTTGCCGAGTGCGAGTGGGTTGCAGCGGTTGGTGCTGTGTCCTGGTAGTTGGCTTGCAGAAAAGGCGTGTCCGGAGGGTGAGCAGAGTGAGGCTGCTGCGATGGGTACGCGCTTGCATAAGCACATGGAGGAGGGGACGCTGCCGGAGGATGCTGAGGAGGCGGAGGCTGTGGCTTGGTGCCGGACGTTGGAGGTGGATTTGGCTGGGGAGTATGTTGGGCCGATTTTTGATGTGTACAGGGAGGAGCGCTTATGGGATGCTTGCCAGCGGTTCAGTGCGCAGGAGGACGTGGTGTTTGTGGGGAGCGATACGGCTCTGGTGCTGGACTATAAGTTCGGGAGAGGGGATGTTGTGAGTGCTGAGCAGAATTGCCAGTTGTATGCTCAGGCGCTGACTGTGTTTGATAAGTTTGCTGAGGTTCAGACGGTTTATGCGGGGATTCTTCAGCCGTTTGTGTGCAGGAAGCTGCCGAAGTTGGCGCGGTTTACGCGGGCTGATGTGAAGGCTCTGAGGCAGTGGATTTATGCGAAGCTTGATGAGGCAGCGAAGCCGGGGGCTAAGTTGTGCCCTGGTGAGGTGCAGTGTAAGTATTGCCGGGCAGCGGCGAGTTGCCCTGCGCTGGGCTTGCAGGTGCAGAAGGCTGCCGGTATGGAGCTGACGCGCTGGGAGGCGTGGTCCTTGGAGGACCGGCGCCGAGCGTGGGATGCTGCGAGGCTGGCGAAGAAGTATGTGGATGCGATTGAGCGGAAGGTGAGGGCTGACCTTGAGGCGGGGGTGGAGATTCCCGGGCTGGAGCTGGGGGCGGGTAAGGCGAGCTTTACGATTGGTGATGCCGGCGGTGCTTTCTCGCAGTTGAATGCGCTGCTGGGTATCTCCGGTGAGGAGTTTACGAAGTGCTGCTCGGTGAGTATCTCGAAATTGGATACGCTGGTGCATGCGAAGCTGACTGCTCATGCGCCGGAGGGTGTTAAGCAGACGACGAAGGCGAGTAAGGAGTGGCTGCGTGAGGCGCTGGCGGAGTTCGGCTCAGTGAAGTGCACGGCGGGAACCATCAAGGAGAAGCAGTAAGAAAGTACGAGTTATCCGGCTTCGAGTCAGCCCTGGCGGGCTGCTTTCTACGCCGAGACAGGCGAGTTATGAATTTTAAGTTATGAGTTCGACGTTTCATTTTGAGGGGGCGCGGGTGGTGCAGGCTCCGGAGCTTTGCTACAAGTTTGTAGCCGGTTCGGAGAAGCCGTACGCGGACGTGCTGCTGGAGGTGAGGTTGCCTGCGGATCGTGCGGGCAATTCGCAGTTGAGTATCGTGGAGGTGGAGGCTTGGATGAAGATGGCTGGGGAGGCTACGAAGTTGGGCACCGGTGATGTGGTGAGCGCGAGCGGTTGGGTGAGCGGGCGTAGTTATGTGGACCGGTATGGTCGGCAGCGCTATGCGGTTCGCCTGCGCTTGAAGGGGTTGACTGTGCAACGGAAGGGAGAACGCTATGAAGGTGGTGAAGAGCTCGGGTTCTAATATCGAGGTGCTGTATTTGGATGAGGCCAGACGGGTGAGTGGTGCTGCTACTCGCCTGCTGGCTGCGGCCAATGAGGGCAACAAGTGTGCGATGCTGGTGGAGGCTCATGCTCTACTGGGGCAGGTGCGGAGTCTGGCGGAGTCGCTGGAGTACAATGTGAATAGACGAGTTACAAATTATGATAGACAAGTTTAGCAGAAAGGATATGACAATGGATAACGGTAAGTCCTGGGATAAGATGTCGGTGTGTTCGCGTTTGTTTAAGGTGCTGCAATATATGGAGTCGTTTCTGCGTGGCGGTCTGTGCATGACTATTACGCGGAGCGGTGATTATGTTGTGAGTTGCAAGGTTTATGCTTGTGGAGATTCTAAAGCTTTGCTCAGCTATAAGGTGCGGGCTAAGGATGTGACCAATGAGAAAGCGCTGCAGGACGAGACGGATGGTCTGTGGAGCGAGTTGAAGGCAAAGAAGCTGGTAGATTTGGTCGATGATGATGGAAAGGAGCAGAGCAATGGCTGAGAACCAACTCAAGGCGGTAAAGCCTGCCATGAACGAACGTTATGTGGTTAAAAAACTCACTTGCAAAGACTGTGATTTGTATATGATACTGGACACTAAAACACAGCTCACATACAGAACATTTTTTAATTTTGAAGAGCACGCTCAACAAGTTTGCGACCGCTTTAATGCTAAGCATAGAAAGGAGCAGGGCAATGACTGAGAAACAACTCAAGGAAGTAAAGCCCGGCGATAGACTTCTCATTCATGTGGAAGTATTGCGGCATGACCCGAAAGGCTGTGGACTTGACGTGGCAACCGTTCACCCCGAAGATGGGCATATAATAGGCTCGGCGTTTTTTGCCTACTGTGAAGCCTGCTCGATAACGCCAGAAGCTTGCTCCGTGCAAGAAGAGCCATACGGCGTTTGCTGCTATACTGGTGAGCATGGCACTTTCTGGGCAGTCGAGCACGTTTATGGTGGAAGGGTCGCAACCTTTTTCACCCACGCTTTGCCTGACGCTCAGAAGAAAGCGGTAAAGCTGCGTGACAAGCTGAATTATTTATTCAACAAAGGAAAGGAGCAGGAATGAAAGAATACCGAGCCGAGCTAATATCAACATATCTCAGTGTAACTTACGCTCTAAATACAACAATCAATGCTCTCGTGCAAGAAGGGTGGGAACTGGAGTCTATGCATCCGCTGTATCGAAGCAATGACGCAGAGATAAAGAGAGAAATTCTGTTGTTATTTTCACGCGATAGGAAGGAGCAGGAATGAAAACACTTAATATGGGTGATAAGGTGGAGCTGACGGCTCTGCAGTTGGTGTATCTGCTGGATGATGCGATGGAGACGCTGTGTCTCCGCGCGGAGGATGGCGAGGAGGTGGATACGATGGTGATTGCCAAGGAGAAGGTGATGGAGCTTTTTGAGCGGAGAAAGGAGGAAAAATGAGCTTTGCGTTCCCATATTACGTTGTAGAAGTACCACGGAAACACAAAGACGGAAAACGCCTTTACACGCTCTTTAATTGCACAAATGAGAACGGAGTAGGCAACGGGATTTTCTTCTCTAAAAAAGAAGCCTCAAAAGCAGCCCGAGAACTTAATGAAAAATGGAGAAAGGAGCAGGAATGAAAGCGCCCAAACGGAATAAAGGGAACGGCTATGGGGCAGCATATTGCCCTTTTGAAGGCCCCACCCAGACCGCATTCGAGCATGCCCGCTGGACGCGCAAAAATCGCACAGCGCAGCTTAAGCGCAGCCTGCACAGGTACAAGAATGGGACCATGCTAGATGATCAATACGACCTATATCTTGCTTACCGCTGGCTCCAGAGACTCAAAAAACCGAACAAGGACGCAGATTCTCTGAGCTGGGAGAATTACATTTACAAGCTCCGAGCAATTAGAGGTGTTATTATCGCCGCGATTCAGGAAGCGGAAAAAGCTTTTAAAAAAGCGCGAGAGCGTGAGTATAGAAAGGAGCAGGGATGAGAAGTGATGTTTTTGTGTTGACGGTGGCGCTGGCGCGGCCGGGGCGGGTGTTGAGCCCGAATAGTCGGTCACATTGGACGGCGAAGCAGCGTGTGGTGCGTGAGGCGCGTGGCCGTGCGCGGTTGCTGATGCTGAAGTCCAGGCGTGATGCGGAGCTTATGTGTTTGCTGCCGGAGGGCTGGAAGCCGAACCGGTATGATGTGACGTGGTTTTTCTGGGGTGGGTCGGGGCCTGATGCGGATAATGCGCTGGCTAGTTGCAAGGCGTATCTGGATGGCTGCTGTGATGCTTTGGGGGTGAATGACCGTGTGCTGGATTGCGCGGGGATTCACCGTGTGAAGAACCGGGAGCAGGATGGTACGGTGTTGCTGAGGTTCTGGCGGGACACGGTTGCGCCGATGCAGACTGAAGCCTGCGGCTCCGATAGGAAGGATGAATGATTATGGCTGAAGAAAAGAGTGCATTGGAGTTTGTTGCAGTGCCGATGGCTCTGCGTGAGGGATTGGCTGATGCGCCGATGGAGAAGGTGGGTATGGCTCTCATGCTGGCGTTGTATTGCGGTTTGCAGTGCAATGGTGGGGTGATTGCGGGTGCTCGCTTGTGGTCCAGCAGGCAGACGCTGATTCGCGTGGGGTTGGCCAGGATTCCGCTGGAGGATGAGGCGGGATTATGGGAATGGCACGGAGATGATTTGCATGTGTTGCTCTATTCGGTGGAGTATGAGAAGCGGACGATTGCTCGCCGAAAAGCCGGTCGTGTGGCGATTGAAACTCGGTGGAGAAATGCTCAAAAGCTTGAAAATGAGCGTGCTGATACAAACGTATTACCTACGTACTACGATGGTAATACGAACGTAGATACGATGGTTATACAAGGTAAAAGTAAAGGTAAAGATAAAAAGAATAAGGGATGTGTATGTTCAACGGTGGATAGTGAGGCGCAGGCGAAACAGGCGCGCGCTCCATTGGTTGAGGTGGATGAGGGGTATGTGGCGTGGATGGGGGCTTTCTGTGAGCACTTGCCAGCTCTGAGGCGTTTGCGTACTTTGCCGCATGATGTGGCTATGGCGAGTCGTGAGGCGTACAGGGCTTGTCCGGATGCTGCTCAATATGCCGAGCAAGTGGGCCGATATTACGCGGCGGCACCGGATTCTGTGAAGACGTACAGGCCGACGGCGCTGCGGTTTATGTTCGAGGCTCTCCACGATATCGTAGAGCACGCTTGCAGCTGGTGTGCGGTAGATGACTCTCGGCAGCGCAAAAAGGCTGCTACGGAGCGCGCCAGAGCTCAGGAAAGGGCGAATGCGGTGCAGGAGGTGGAGAATGCTATCAGCGCGGAGGATGCTGCGGAGGAATTTGCGGCGATGAGAAAGGAGTTGAGGCCATGACGAATGAGGAACGGAAGGGGGTTATCGAGGCGCTTGCGTGGGATTTGGTGGCGTGTGCTCAGCGTCCACCGATTCACCCTACTACGGCGGCGGTGCTTAGGTTGCTGTGTGTGCTACGGGTGGTGCCCTTCAGTGTCTTTACGGGACTGCTGCCCTGTGATATTGAGACTACGAGACAGCAGCTGCGCAGGCTGATGGACCAGGGGCTGGTGGAGAGAATAACCATTCAGCAGCGGGGGTGCACGGCTGTGGCAATATACGCGCTCACTGCTGATGGGCTCCGGCTGATGGATATGTGGGTGATGACTAGGGAGCAATTGTTACAGGCATTAAACAACGAAATAAAGAAAGTACAATGAGCAAGAAAGGAGGATTGACATCTCAACAGAAACTATTCTGCCGGTTGATTGCTGTTGAGGGTATGAAACAGGGGCCTGCTTATGCGCAAGCGTTTGGCTGCAAGGGGAATAGTGCGGGGACGTTGGCGGGGCGTTTGTTGAAGAAGGTTGAGGTGCAGCGTGAAATTCAACGTTTATCAACACGGGCTCAACAGGTGGCTGAGGCGGCGGGGGTGTGGAGTAAGGCGGAGAGGATGGAGAGGTTGCAGGAGTGGGCGGAGCGGTCTGCTGAGGCGGGTGAGATTAATGCTGCGGTTCGCTGCGTGGATGTGCTCAATAAGATGGATGGGGCGTATGAGCCGCAGAAGTTGGAGGTGTCGACCGATGCGGATATGTTGCGGGCGATTCTGAGCCGGACGAATGCGGAGCCGATGGTGCGCGATGAGCCTACACCGTCACGATTTTAATTTTTGAGGAAAGGGGTAGAATGCAGATATGAACCAGGAATTTTTAGGGGTTGAGCATAATATGACGGTACTGGCCGGCTCTCGGCCGGAGTATGAGCTTGAGTTTAAGCGTGGGCAGGATAGGGTGAGCGTGGAGAATGTGACGTTTTTCGGGGTGATCACGTGGCCGGATGGGACTGCTCACCAAACTATCAGTGTGCAGCATACGGCTAGCAGTAATGTGTTGTTGGTGCAGTTTCCGGTGCTGGAGGAGACGGGGGATTACATTTATGAGCTGGGTTATGCGACTAGTGATGGGTCTCGCTACCGGCTGATGCATGGTCGGCTGGGTGTGCTGACAACGGCTATGGTTTCGGCCAAGATGGAGGCGCTGCCGCAGAGTGTGCGGCGCATGAGTGTGCAGCTACCGGAGGTGGCCGGTGGGCGCATTGAGATTGGCTGGGTGGCTACTAATGCTGCGCTGCATGCTGCGCAGGAGGTGCTGGGCAAGCTCACCGAGACGCAGGAGGTGCTGGGCAAGGCTAACCAGCTGCATGAGCAGGCGCGGGATATTTTAGCCGGGGCGAAGGATGCTATTCTACATAGGTACATAGCAAACTCGATTGACGCGTTACCCGATAAAGGCCATGGTAATGCGCAATACCTAGTGTCCAACGGGCAGGGGGGGTGGGACGTTTATGTCTGGGCGACGATTATAGGTTCTTATGGCGGGTGGTTTAAGGTGGGGACTGAGGCTGACATCACACTGCTGCAGGCCGATACGGTGACATCCGGCGCGGTGCGGCTGGCGGGTGACATGGACGATGACAATGGTGTGCCGACTGCTAAGCAGGTGCGTGACTATGTGCAGAGTGGTGCAGGCTATGTGACGGTGGATGCGCTGGTGCCGCTGGCGCGCACGGAGGATGTTGAGGCGCGCATGGCGGAGCTGCATGCTAATGTGCTGACGGCGAATAATGCGACGCGGTTCGTGGAGATCAGTCAGGCGGATTTTGCGGCGCTGACGAATAAGGATAACAATACGTATTATCTGGTGTATTGAGATGAGCATTAACCGAAATGGGCGGGAGTTTTTGGGCATCTGGCGGGGTAGCCGGGAGTTTACCGAGCTACACAGAGGTGGGCGGGTGCTGTGGCAGAAGGAGGGCGGTGGCGGAGAGCCGGAGGAACCGAAGCGGCGGATTGCGAAGCTGACGCTGACGGCGGCGAATAAGGCTGATTTTGCTGTGGTGGAGTACACGCGGCATTATATCGGGCGAGGCTCGAAGGGCTCTATCCGGGCGAACATTGGCGGGGAGGCACATTCTCTGAGCGGTGAGGCGGCTCCGCTGAGGACGTCAACTCTGAGCATCAGTAAATGCCAGTCAGCGTCATTGCTGTTGGATGCGGGTACGGTGTTGCGTGAGGGAGATCTCGCGGTGGGTGATACCATCACCGTGACGGCTGAGCAGGCTGGGAATCACGACTCGAACGCGATTCAGTGCCATGAGAGCAATGGGTATATTTTCGGTCAATTTTACTGTCCGCTTGTGGACAATAGAATTGTGACGGAGATTCAGTTTTGGGGGTGCGCTAACGGGTCGCAGACGCTGGCAGGTACAGCAAAGGTGCTGCCGGGGAGCACTAGCGCTAACTCCGAGGTGAATATCTCGCGGATTGTGTCGCTCACGCGCAACAAGACGGTGAAGGCGTTTTATGTTAATTTTTCGAGGGATCAGATTAATACGTTCTGCGCGAGCGGGTTGAACACAGGCTATCCGTATGTGCGAGCTTATTTGAATCCGACCGGGTTGATGGAGGCGTTCAAATCGGCTACGGACG
Organism: Akkermansia sp.; assembly: GCA_017517385.1. Lineage (GTDB taxonomy): Bacteria > Verrucomicrobiota > Verrucomicrobiia > Verrucomicrobiales > Akkermansiaceae > Akkermansia. Next base: position 27,958 of record JAFWZG010000023.1, on the reverse strand, counting down.
GGGGATCCATAACGATGGAGTGGGGGTGGAATGATTATTCGCTTAATTTGAGTTTTACGATTACGGAGATTGAGTATGCAGACTAGGACGTGTTTTAATGGTGGTGAGCTTGCGCCGGAGATGGCGGCGAGGTGTGATTTGGACGCGTATATGCGCGGGTTGAAGGTGGGCGAGAACTGGTGCTTTGGCCAGATGGGTGGGGTGACGCGCCGGAAGGGCATGCGCGGAGTGGTGCAGGCTCTTGGGACCGGTAGTCGGCTGGTGGCTTATCGGTATAGCTCAGTAGCCGGGAATTATATTGTAGAGCTGAATAATTCTATTGTGAGAGTGTTTTCTCCGGAGGGTGAGCTGCAGGCGTTTTTCATATCCGGTGAGGGTGGCTGCCCGGTGTTTGCGTTTGATGAGCATGTGCAGGTGAGGCAGCTGAATGCACTGCTCATAATTACATCCCGAACAAGCTGGCCGATGGAGTTGAGGCTCCAGGATGATGGCATCAGCTGGATCCTCAAGCGGATGGAGCTGACGCAGTACCCGTGGCGACATCATGAGCTGAGGGATGAGCCGATTACTGTGAAGCTGGCATCTGCTGCGGGTGCTACGGCGGTGCAGGTGGAGTTCAGTTTGAGTATTCCGGAGGAGGAGAGGCTGGTGAGAGCCGGCGATACGCTGAGGGCTACTGTTCAGGTGCCGGCCGGTGTGGCTAAAGCTTCGGGCTCTGCGATGGTGGCGGGCATCACGAAGGTGACGGGTTTGCAGGCTTGCCGTGCCGGCGATAAGGTGGGTATTGCGGAGACTGTGACGGAGGCGTGGGTATGCAAGAAGGATTTTCCGCAGACGGCTAAGGTGGCGGGGCTTGATTCTCCGGCATGTTATCCTGACAATTTTGACCGGGTGGAAATGGCTACGCAGTTGACGTTGACTAATGCCAAGGTGGTGAGGAGTGTGGGTGAGCTGGCTGATGAGGTGAAGGCTGATACTGTATTCTGGTTTAAGACGGGGTATTGGGTTTATTACACGTGCGTTAAGGCGTTTACGTCGGATGATATTGTGAGCGGGCGTGATTCGTATGCTGATTATCCGGAGTTTTTCCGGCCGGGTATTGCTGTGGGACAGGTGCAGCCATGCCGGGGGAAATGGAAATTTTTGTGCTCGGGACTCTGGTATGGTGAGTACGAGGTGCAGCGGAGTTTCGCCCGAGATGCTCTGACTGCGCTGAGTGCGGAGTGGGAGAGCGCGGGCCGGTCGGTTTCGTACTTGGATTCGCCGGCTAACACGCAGTTGGCAGGGGATGAGGCGGACGAGGCATGTTGGCTGAGGCTGCTGGTGCTGCGGACTAAGTGGTGCGGCGATGCTTTTGTGGACGGCTGGCCTCCAGACGCGTGCGGCAATCAGCTGCTGGTGGAGGCGTACCGTCATCATTATCAGCTGAGGTGCAAGGATGGCGGCTGGGAGGTGTTGGGTGCGGTTCAGCCGGCGATTAATTGCTCTGTGGTGACGCATGATTGGAGCTGGGCGGCATGGTCTGAGAGGTATGGGTACCCGGCTGCTTGCGAGGTGTATTCTCAGAGGCTGGTGTTTGCCTCAACCATGGCGCAGCCGCAGACGCTCTGGATGAGTAGGACGGATGATATTGCGAATTTCGCGCTGGGAGACTCGGACGATTCGGCAGTCGATAGGACGATGTACACAACGACGCAGAATCCAATCGGCTGGATGGTGGAGAGCAATGGTAGGCTGCTGCTGGGTACGGCTGATGCCGAGTGGACGATATCGGTGCCGAGTGGGCAGGCGGTGACGCCGACGAACCTGTGGGTGACGAGGCATGGGCGTGTGGGATGTGCTGAGGGGCTGTGTTTGCCGGTGGATGATAAGGCGCTGTTTGTGCAGCGTGGTGGAGGGAGGCTGTGGGCGTATGGCTACTCTTTCGAGGTGGATGGGTGCCGGAGCGAGGATTTGACAGTGTTTGCGCCGCATGTGCTGCAGAGCCATGGCGGTGCTGTGAGCGCTACGTTGCTGGAGACTCCGGACACGGTGGCGGTGTTCGCCTTGGCAGATGGGCAGGTGGCGCTGTGTACGTACAATACCATGCATAATGTGCATGCGTGGCATAGGTGGGTGACGGATGGGCGTGTGCTGAGTGTGGCGGCGCTGCCGGATGGGAACCGGGCCGATAGGCTTTATCTGCTGGTGGAGCGCGAGGATGGCGTGTGGATTGAGGTGGTTGATGAGGATTCTCCGTATGTTGACCGTGGTGGCAGGGGGTATGCGTCGACGTTGGTAACGACGCCGCTGTACAATCCGCTGGAGCAACGGGTGGAGAAACAGCCGAAGCAGCCGGTGAAGGTGCTGTTCGGGGAGGCTTGTGAGACGCGGCACTTGGAGGTGTGCGCGGACGGCGGTAGTTGGAAGAGGGCTGCGTACTGTGCTGCGAGTTTTTCGGCGGGGTGGCATGAGTTGCTGGTGGTGAACCGGTGGGAGGAGACTAATGCGGTGGGAATTCGGTATACGGGGGAGTCATGCACGATACTAGCGCTACAGGGATGAATGCGATTGAGGAGGCTATCCGGCTGATGGATGACAAGGCTGAGTGGCTGCCGGAGGATCACACGAGCACGGCCATCCGGAATGGGGGCTTTGCGGTGTGGCTACCAGAGCTTGTGCTGATTGCTGTGCCGTATGACCCGGTGGGCGGGGAGCACAGTACAACTATGGCTGTGCTCTATTGCGGAGGTGCCCCGGAGCTGCTGGCTGAGTATGGCGCACAGTGGGCGGCGCGTGGGTACACGCATGTTTGCTGGTGCCGGGGCTTTAGGGCGGGGGATAAGGGCTGGCAGAAGCATGCGCTGGGCCGGTGGGCGAAACTGTGTTCAAGACTGAATCATGGGTGCTGACTGGGAGAGTGATAACTGCTGGGAGAGCCAGGAGTGGAGGCTGAATCACCTTTACTGGATTGAGGTGAAGAATGGGCCTCCTATTCGGTTCCGTATGAATTGGGCGCAGCGGGAGTTTTATAGGAATATGTGGTACCGGAATAATATCCTGAAGGCGCGTCAGCTGGGGATGAGCACGCTTATCAGCCTGATGATTCTGGACGGGTGTTTGTTCCGGAGCAACTGGCATGCCGGCATCAATGATAAGACGATGGCTGCAGCTCAGGAGAAGCTGGAGAAAATTCGGTTTGCGTATGAGGCCTTGCGGACGCCTCCGGCAGACGGTATTGACCATGTAGCGGACGCGGGTGACCGGGAGCGGATTGCCGCGTTCAGCCGGGAGATCTATACGCTGACGAAGCCGGGTGAGCATCATTTGACTGCTACGGCGGGCAAGTGGTCGACGGGTAGTACGGTGGTGATTGGCACGGCTCTGCGTTCCATGACGCTGCAGTTTCTTCATGTCTCTGAGCTTGGGCACGTGGCGGCTACGGCTCCGAAGAAGGCGAAGGAGATTCGAGACGGTTCGCTGCCGACGGTTGGACAAGGTGGCGTGATTGTGATGGAGTCGACGCACGAGGGTGGCAAGGCAGGGCTCAACTATGAGATGACGAAGGCGGCGATGGAGAAGGTGGGCAGCAAGCTCACTCCGCTGGATTTCCGGTTCTTTTTCTTTAGCTGGCATGGGCAGCCGGACTATCGGGTGGAGAGTGGCGAGACGCTGAGTTTAAGCAAGGAGCTGAGGGATTATTTCGCGGAGCTGGAGGGGCGCGGTATTGTGCTGGATGAGGCGCAGAAGCGGTGGTATGCAGCGCAGTTCGGCATCTATGGCTATAGTATGCGCCAGGAGTTTCCGAGCACGCCGGAGGAGGCATTCGAGACGCAGGTGGAGGGTGCCATCTATGGCCTGATGATTTCGAGCTTGCGGGCGGAGGGGCGCGTGCAGCAGGAGTTCACGGCGGACGATGACTGGCCGCTGTATGTGAGCGTGGACATCGGCATGAGTGACTATTCGAGCATGTGGCTGATACAGCCTAGGGGGGATGGTATGTTCTATGTGCTGGACTGCCACACGGTGAATGGCAAGGGGGTGGAGCATTTGGTGGGTGTTATCCGCAGCTGGGAGGCGATACACGGGCAAAGTGTGCGCATGGTTTTCCTGCCACACGACGGTGCGAGGCGTGAGAGTGATGAGGCGCGCTATGTGCAGAAGGTGCAGAGGCAGGGGCTGCCGGCTATCGTGTTGCAGAGGGTGAGGGATGTGTGGCTCGGCATTGACATGACGAAGCGTGTGCTGCGCAAGTGTGTGTTCCATGCGAGGTGCAGCGAGCCGAGGCTGGTGGACGGCATCAGCTACATGGCGGGGCTGAATGCGCTGGAGAACTACCGGACGGCTCCTGCGGGGAATCACGGGGTAGAGAGGCCGGTGCCCTTGCATGACAATGCGAGCCATGCGTCTGACGCGTTCCGTTATTTCTGCGAGGCATTTGACGCGGGGCTGGTGGACCGGAATCTGCTGCAGAGGACGGTGAGGGAGGAGCGTGGCTGGCAGGTGGGTGTGGCGCGCGGGGTACCGTGGAGGCGATGAGTTCGTAGTTCCTACACCGTCACGATTTTATTTTTCTAAGTTAAGTGTAAAATATGGGAAACAAGCAGATATCATGAAGGAAATCTACGTAGAAATTGGTAAGACGTACGCTTTGCGATCGCAAGGCGGAGGCGCGGTGCAGGACGCTGAGGGTAACGTGCTGAAACATTTAGTCGCTGCTCAGCAGGAGCACATGACTGCGCAGGAGCCGGTGTGGTTTGTGCCGGAAGATTGCCGTGTAACAAAGGTTTTTAACGCTGCCCTCGCTCTGCTCGGCCAGCCGAGCGGGGGCGGCTCTTCCGAATTGCTCCCGGGCTACACGAGGCTTGAATACCTTGAGAATACGGGCACGCAGTATCTGGTTCTGCCTGTAAAGTTTAAGGACACTAGCGGCTTCGCGGTGAGCTACAAGGTGAAACGGCATTCATCTTATGATTACTTGTCAGTGATTCGTTACAGCGGCAAAACCTTGGAAGTTGGCCGAATCGCAACAGACGAAAAAACGGGCGTGACAACTACATCACCGACCACCTTTACGCTTGTCGCGAACAACGGGAAGATTTTTGCGGCATGGAATGAGTACGAAAGCAACAAAATAAAGGTTGCCACGCAGGGCGAAGAGACGGAAACAGACATTCCTCACAGACCCGCCGTTGGAGAGTCAGTCACGCCTGTGTATCTCATGGCTTGGGACAGTGGATTGAATTTAGGTGTCTACAATCCAAGCGCAGCCCATTACTCTCTTTATGAGGCTCGTTTTACTCTCGGCAAGCAACTTGTACACCAATATGTTCCAGCCCTCGACCCAACAGGCGCACCCTGCATGTTCGATCTCGTCAGCAAACAGGCATACCCAAATAACGGTTCAGGGCAGTTTACTGCGGGCGTTGCCGACGTTGGCGTGTTAGCTAACATATTGCTTGCACTGCCTCATAAAGAAGCGGCTGGCTCAAAACTGCACGTCCGCCTGCCCGATGGTGCGAACATGGCCGAAGCTGAGCGCATTGCGGCTCTTGCAGGAGATTTAAAAAACTGGCAAATCACTTTCGCATTATGATTTACGCATTTAAAGAAACGGCAGAACATGGCAGCTACGTAGACGCAAACAACGTGCGCTGGGCGGTGCATACTGCTCGTGCAGTCTGTGGTCGCATAGTAGACCCATGGGAGGAGTTTGAGAGTTTGGAATCTGCTCTGAGCCAGTGGGGGCTGGTGCCGTACGTTGAACCTGAAATGGAGGAAATTGCGGACTGACGTCCGCTGCTGCGAAAAGATTTTATGACTATGAAAACGACTAAGAAAGAGATTGTTGGGGGCGTGGCTGCGAAGGTGGCCACGACGGCAGCGGACAAGGCCAAGGAGGCTACCGGTTGGAAGCGCTGGCTGTGGGGTATCGGGGCAGCTGTGGCTGCAGCGGTGGCCTGGTTCTGCAGCGGTGAGCAGCAGGTGCAGCCCGAGGTGGAGGTTCCGGCAGCTGAGGTCAGCCATGACTAATTATATTCAGACTGTCGGGGCGGCGACGCTTGCGGTATTGAGTATACCGCAAGCTGCCGATATTGTGCAGCTGGGTGGTAGTCTGGTGGGCACGGCGCTGCTGGTGTGGATTATCGTGCGCAAGGAGCGGGATTGCGAGCGATTGCGTACGGAGAACCACGAGCTGAGCCGTGAGCTGGGCAAGAAGTGCAGGAACTGCGAGCTGGCGAAGGCGGCGAATGAATTGCTGGCGGACGCCGGTAGGGAACATATCAACGAGCGAAATTGACATGAAGATTGCTATGCTACCGGGGCATGCCCGGAAGAAGGAGGGCGCGACGGTATGTGCCGGGTATTATGAGGGTTTCGGTGAGCACGCGCTGGCGAGTCATTATCTGCCGGGGCTGTGTGTTGCGCTGGAGGCGCGCGGTTATGACGTTGTGCAGACGGAGCGTGAGGCGGCCGGTGGTACGACGCCGAGCTATTCGGCCAAGGCTGCGAATGCGACCGGGGCAGACCTTGCGCTGGAGTTTCATTTCAATTCCTGTGAGGGGGCTGAGGGCTGCGAGGTGCTGTACTATGCCGAGGTGGAGAATCCGCTTGGGAGGGAGTTTGCACAGGTGCTGAGCAATCGCCTGGCGTTGTTGCTGGGTGTGCGCGACAGGGGAGCGAAGCCTATCCGTAGTGAGGCTGACCGTGGGTGGAATGCTTTTAAGAAGAGCGACATGAGGTTTTTCATGGTAGAACCGTGTTTTGCCGGTTCCAATCCGGGGGAGGCTCGGGCATTTGGAACGCTTATAAAGACGGGAGAGTGGCAGAGGCGCGTGGCGCGCATCGTGGCAGAGACTATAGAAGAGGTTTTCGGAAAGGAGTAGATGGTATGGGCGTAACGGCAGCAATTGTAGGGACTGCGCTGGCAGTGGGCGCGAGCGCGTATAGTAGCCACAAGCAGGCGAAGGCGCAGAAGAAGGCAGCTGCTCAGGCGGCTGAGGCGGCGAAGAATAACATCACTGTGCAGAGCCGGAGCGCGGAGCCGGTGGCAGCCGACACGAGCATGCAGGACCAGAGCGAGCTGGCACGGCAGAATGCAGCCAAGCGCCGGCGCAGCGTGGCTAAGACAGTGATTAGCAACGCGCAGCTGACGAGTAGTCTACTTGGGAATAATTCTAAATTAGGAGGGCAATGAACGATAGCTATGTGAGAACAGCCGAGGCGCTGATGGGGACGCAGGATGGGCGCTGGCGCCACCATGTGCGGCATGTCATGCCGAGACTCATTAGCGCCGGCGACCTGCAGCAGATGCCGGATGATGGTCTGCCGGAGGGTGTGTGTCAGCGTGCGGCTACCGGCATTCTGAAGTTGGCCAGTGCGCACAGTGTAATGATTACGCCGCGTGGTATTAATTGGTTTAAGTTCAAGAGTAGCAAGCGCGCGGAGGATATCAGCAATGATGAGCAGGATTGGTATCAGCGCGTGACGCAGATAGCGCAGAATGAGCTGGAGAGCAGTAATTTCTATGCAGCGTGCATATCGTTGATTATTGACCGCTGTGCTGCAGGGACCGGGCTGATGCTGACTGAGACGGATGACCGCAACAAGAGACTGCTTTTCACGCACGTTCCCATCGGTACTTACCGCATGAGCGAGAATAAGTACCATGAGATTGATACTGTATGCCGAGAGTTTACCTTCACTGCTCACCAAGCTGCTCAGGCTTTTGGTGAGGATGCGCTGGACAAGGATATGAAGGCGGCATACGACAAGCCGGAGGAGAGGTACAAAACGGAGTTCCGTATATGGCATTTGGTGACGCCGCGTAACGTGGCGTCGCGCGGCAATGGTGATGAGCTGACGGCGCCTAAAAGGATGCCGTACGCCAGTGTGTACATTGCGCGAGGCACGAAGGAGATTTTGCATGAGGGTGGGTACCAGGAGTTCCCGTACATGGCCACGCGTTTCCTGAAATACGGGAATCAGGTGTATGGGGAGAGTGCGCTGGCACCGGTGCAGCGAGATATCGAGAGGCTCATTGAGCTGGAGGACGCTATGACCGAGGCGGCGAAGGCGGCAGCGTTCCCGAGAGTGTTGGCCACTGCTGACATGGTGGGACAGATTGACATGAGGGCCGGTGGTGTGACGGTGCTTTCGCCCGAGGCGGTACGCTCCGGGCTACCGAAAGAATGGGCCAGCAGTGCTCAGTTTGCGGTGAGCATTAATCAGATGGAGATGTTTAACGCGGCGATTGACGATGCGCTGTTTGTGAACCAGCTGCAGGCGGTGTCGCAGGTGACGCGCCAGATGTCCGCTACGGAGGCGCAGCTGCGCGAAAATGAGAAGCTGATGACGTTCAGCCAGACGTTCACGCAGTTCACGGCCGATTTTAGACCGCTGATGGAGCGTGTGTTTTGTCTGCTGTACCGCATGGGCAAGTACCCGACGGTGGGGCAGCCGCGGGATTTGTTCGAGGCGACCGGCCCGGATGGCAAGGGGCTGAAGATTGCTGCTCCGGAGGTGAAGTATTTGGGCAGGTTGAGTAAGGCGCTGGAAAGTGCGCGAGCGCAGGGGCTGATGGAGTCGCTGACTTATGCGCTGGAGATGTTCTCTGCGACGCAGGATCCTGCGTGGATGGATTATTTCAAGCCGTATCATTGCATGCGGTTTATTACGGACGAGAGCAATGTGGACACGGATTGCCTGCGCACGACTGCTGAGGCTGAGAATCAGCAGACGAAGCGCGAGCGGATAGCACAGCAGCAAATGAAGTTGCAGCTTTTGCAGCAGCAGGCTGACATTGCGGCGACGCAGGCGAAGGCAACACCTACCATACAGAGACCATGACCAAGAAGCAGATAGAGGATGAGGCGATAAAGCAGGATTTAATCCGGCAAGGGAAGATACTGATTGCCGGAATCAGTGATGAGGCTTTGCAGCTGATAGAGCAGCTGGGGCATTACAGCCAGCCGATTTTTCAGTTCCGCGACCAAAAGCTGAAGCCGATTGCCGGAGACGCACATACCATTGCGCTGATGGCGGCTGTACGCGATGGCGAGCGCGGGCTGGTGCAGCAAATTCATGAGCTGCGCCGCTACGCAGAGAAACATTCTAACCCGAATAATACAGACAATGGACGAAGAAATAAACATTGAGACTCCGGTGGAGACCGGAGAAACTGAGGTGCCCGAGGTGGTGGCTGAGACTCCGGTGGAGACGCCAGCCGAACCGGAGGAGACTGTCAACCCGTTCGATTTCACGGCTGAGCCGGAGGAGGAGAGCGAGGCTTCTGAGGAGCCGGAACCTGAGCCGGGTGACTACCAGCTCGACTTTGGTGAGGCGTTTGGTGGCAACGATACGGTGCGCGGCATGATTACTAAGCATGCGCGCGAGGCCGGTATCAGCGTGGAGGCGGGTAGTAAGTTTGTGTCGGCCGTGTGCAAGAGCTTGCAGGCTGATGCAGTGGAGAAGGGCGAGGCCGCGTATAAGCAGCTGGAGGACAGCTGGGGCGCTGAGTTCGACCGCAATATGAAGGGCACGAAGGCGGCACTGCATAGCATGCTCAAAGCGGGCGTTATCAGTGAGAGCGAGGTCTCGAGTTTGATGAATCCGGCGGTGTTTAAGCTGGTGCACCATCTGCGCTCACGCATGGGCGAGGGTGCAGCGCTGGGAACGAAGCAGGCAGCGAAGGAGGATCCGGCTACGGAGTACGCGCGCATCATGAACGATACGAAGAGCCACGAGTTCCAAGTGCTGATGAACCCGAGCCATCCTGAGTACAAGGCTATCGCCGAGCGCGTGAATAAGCTGGTGGGTAGGCGCCTGTATTGAGGTGGTTTTTATATCGTGGCGGTGTAAGACGACACCGTCACGATTTAATTTTGGTGAAATATGTGGTAACACGGAGTTGTTATGAGCACAAACCTGAATTTAACAACTGTTCAGATGTATGCTGAGGGACGCGACAAGCAGTTTGTCGAGGCTTTCCAGCAGGAGTCGTCTGACCTTATCAATTACGCCACTGTCGAGCATGTGGGTAATGTGAAGGTACACCTTGTGCCTATCGGCGGTACCCGTGAGTTCGGGCATCGTGGTGCACGCAAGGAGGAAATCAACGCTACGGAGGATAAGTTCGGCTGGCGCGCCATTCGTCCGGTGATTATGGATGATTGGGCTGAGCTGAACACTGTTGACCCGAAGTTCCTGGATAATCTGCCCATTAACCTGACGCGCATCGCTGTGAGCCAGGGTAAGGCCGCAGCTCGCGCTACGGACAGCATCCTGATGGGTTCAACCACTTGCACGGCTTCCGGTTCTCCGGTCTACGGCGAGAAGATTGTACGCACTTCCACCACGATTTACTCCGACGCTGTGCTTAATTCTCCGTACAAGGGCGGTACTCCGAGCGGCATCTTCGGTACTGCCTATGACGGTGAGTACGGCGATGTACCTGTTGAGCTGGGGCTGCAGCCGATTGTGATGGGTTCTCCCACTCCGCTGACTCAGTTTAGCCAGTACACTGCCAGCTCTGTGCTGGACCTTGCCCGTACCCCGGTGATTGCCGTGAACTATGTTGAGAGCGGTACTCCGGAGATTACGGGGCTGACGAAGGCTAAGTTGCTTGCCGGTATTTCTGCTCTGCGCAGTCGTCATGCTAGCGGTCAGCTGGTGTTGTGCATCACTCACAAGCAGGCTCTGCAGCTGATGAATGACTCCGAAATGCAGAATGTTATGTACGGTTTCCAGGTGCTGAAGAATGGCCTGCCTGATACCATCCTCGGCTGTAAGCTGAAGATTACCGACCATGTGCCTCTGGTGAATGTGGGTGGCCGTTGGGTGCGTGCCTGTCCGCTCTATCACAAGGATGATTTGGTGTACGGTATCTGGGAGAAGGTACACTTCCAGGTGAAGGAACCCGGCAACTACAAGAGCACGCTGTACGCCGGTGCCACCATGATGATGGGCGCTACCCGTCGTCGAGACGAGGCATTCGTGAGCATTCTGTGCGACGAGGGTATCGCTGCCAGCTAATTTCATCCATACGTCTGTACCATGCAGCCGGTTCCCGAGTGGAGCCGGCGATTTTTTTGCAAGCCTACACCGTCACGATTTTACTGCAGGCATGGAGATATTATACTGTGTGCATGGATAGAAAAACAGTCTACAGGCGCGCCATGCAGTGTCTCGGGCAGGCCGAGTATGTGGAGCATGCGCCGACACAGGACCCGTGTGACATTGCGTTTGCGCCGGCGCTGCTGGAGGCGTGCAGCAGATATAACTGGAGTTTTACGCTGAGGCACGCGAAGCTGGAGAGAGTGACGAGTGAGGCGCATGAGGTGTTTGGTAAGGCGCTGTACAAGCTGCCGACTGATTGTGTGACGGTGACGGCCTGGAAGCGCGCAGACGGGCTGAAGGTGAGCTGGCCGGAGCTGTGCGCTGATGGTGTGTTGGTGCCGCTGGGGGAGTGTGCTGAGGGGCTGTATATTGAGTACCATTGCGACCTGATGGGCGACTTGGGGCTGCTGTCTGACCCGAGGTGTGCGCTGTTTGTGGAGGGTGTGGTGAGGCTGTTGGCCAGCAAGGTGTGCATGCCGATAACGTCAAATCATAATTTGGCTGCTCAGCTGAAGGCGGAGGCGGATGATTATTTTTATCGAGCGATTCACCAAGATGCTCAGCAGCACTGGAGCAATGATAAGTCTCCGCGTGCTATCCTTAGAAACCTTTCACGGAACAGATAACTATGGGATTTATTTCACCTATCATTGGAGGTATCTCCGAGGCGAGACAGTACAGCACACAGAAGAAGATGGCGCTTGCTAATGGGCAGGCGCAGAAGAATGCTGCGTATGCGCAGGCTACGGCCAGCGAGCAGGCCAGCAAGGCGCAGTTGCAGGTGACGGCGGAGAATTTGGCGCGCATGGCGGGGAACCGCAGGCGCGAGAAGGGTGCTGCGCGGAATGCGAACGCGGCGACGGGATTCACATCGGAGGGGAGTGGCAGCACGGCTGAGGCTATAACGGACAAGGTGCATGCTCAGGCTATGGCAGACCTTGCGCGCAGTGGCAGCACGGAGAGCCTGAACGCGTTTGACCAGCAGGTAGCGGCACGGCGGCAGGGTGATATGGCCATGAGGGCGGCGGAGATTGAGGCGCAGCAATACGCAGCGATGGCGAAGGCCAGCCGCACGGGGGCGTTTATCTCTGCGCTGGGAGCTGTGGCCGGTGGCGTGTATGGTGGCATTGACGGGTATCTGCGCGCGGATGAGTTCAATAAGGATAACGCGGATGCCATTAAGGCGGGTACGGTGAAAAAGGCTAGTTTGTTTGATTTTTCGGTGCGTGGGGCAATGCAGGGAGGAGATGCCGGTGGTGGCCTGCTGGCAGCTACAAATCCGTTTACGGCCGCATACGCGGGCCAGTCATGGCAGCGCAATCTTAACGGGTATCTGAACGTGGGCAAGATTAAGTGATATGTACAAGGAGCAAATGTATCAGGGGGAGCGCGTGCAGGTGGCTCCGGAGCCTCAGCCGGTGCAGCCGCGTGATGTTATGAGTGAGCGGCTGCGCCAGGGCATGCAGCATGTGGCTGCTCAGCTGGTGGCGTTTGAGGCGACCGGGCGCGAGATGGAGGACGCGAAGAATGAGTTTGAAAGCGAGCGAGCACTAATGGATATACAGGACCAGACTCGCGCGGATGTGGAGCGGAGACTCCATCTTCCGGACGGCCACGATGAGGCATTTTTTGACCGAGGTGGCAACATCCGCCAGACCCAGATTCAGAACCTGAATGACGAGGTGAGCAAGCGTTTAGATGGCATCGGGACGCAGATTTTAGACCCGGTGAGACGCCAGCAGATGCAGGTGAAGGCCGGGCTGGCCGGAGCCAGACTGTTGGACAGCTTAGGCGAGACGTGTCAGAGGGTGCAGCGCGAGAAGTTGGAGACCTCATGGCGAGACGCTCTTGATCTAGCACGTGCACGAGGCAATCAAGGCGAGGCTATAGGGCTGATTAACCGGGGTGTGGAGACGGGGCTTATCACGCCGGAGCGAGGCGAGGCGATGAAGTTGCGGCTGGATGGCGCGCGCTTGCGTGGGCTGGGAGCTGCCAGCCGTGGTGCGGCTGTGCCTCCGATGCTGAGTGTAGGTGGCAGGGAGTATTCCGGTGCCAGTGCTGCGCTGGCGCTGTGTGAGGGGGCTGACAATCTTCAGAGCGCCGAGGGAAGGCCGGTGCTGACGGCTGAGGAGGTGTTCGGCAGTGAGCAGACCGAGCCGAAGCCGGAGGGCGAGCAGGTGCCGGAGGTGGATGATACTGCTGCGTTGACGCTGAGCTCTACGGCGGTGTTGCCGCAGGAGAGTGAGGCCGGTGCCATCACGCTGCAGCCATATCAGGACCCGGGGCGAGTTGATACGTTCACTTTGCAGCCGGTGGAGTTTGATAATGCGATTGATGCTATCGTTCGCCAGCCGGCGAGTGAGTTTGCTCAGATGATAGACGACCTGACTTACGATAATCACATTCTCACCATACCTGACCGTATGGGCAATCCGCAGTTTAGCTGCCGACCGACTGCACCGAGAGCTGTGCAGCGTGTGGCTGAGGAGGCGCAGAGGACCGGAGAGATTAACCCGGAGACGTGCCGGTCTATGGTGGCGCGCCTGACGATGGATGCGGCCGCAGAGAATCCGTCAGCCACGACGGAGCAGATTATGAAGCTTTTTGATGATGCCGGTATTTATGAGGCGCTGGGTAATGGTGACGCGGCGGCAGGGCAGCTGCGGACGAGAGCTATTGTGGAAGAGATGAAACAGCGCACGACTGCCGGTACTACGAACGTGAACATGGAGACTATCAAGGCGATGGTGGCTGAGAGGCTGAACAGGCCGGGTTTTTATAACGGACACGAGTTCTATGAGATATGGCGTCACAATCCGCGATTGCGAAAAAAGGATGGGGAATATTCAGCATGGGAGCGTCCGAACACGGCTGAAGGCTCAAGCGCATGGGATATCATTTTTGAATCCTTTTGCCGGCATCGCGGCGAGTTCAATCCGTCACTACCTTATCGGCGACGGGTGGAGTGGCAGCCTAATCTTTCCGCCGACGAACTAGCTTACGCACGAGAGTCTGACAGCATTTATCGCCAGGAGTTCACAGAACATGCCGGTGAGTATATCGACTGGTTCATGCGCGAGTTGTACGACAATCAAAAAAAGGAGGCGCAGCAAGCTGCTACGGATTATTACATGGGTGCCGTTGTGGAGGAGCTGCGGAATAAACTGACGGTGGATGAGGCCGGGCAGGCACGATATATGGGATATGCTTCGGAGGTGGCTGCGGCACGCCGAATTCTTGATTTACCCATGCCCGTGACGGCCGGGGTACGGAATAGGGAGAGACAGCATAGCAATTTGGAGCAGGGCGACGCAGCTCGTTCGGCAGCTTTTAGCGAGCGGGCACATCGCGATTATGAGCAACTCCGGAGTATGCGTGAGGCTCACTCTGCCAACAGTGCCCGAGCTGCGCGAGAGGCTGAGAGGCAGCAGCGCAATGAGGCAAAAGCAGAGGAGCGCGAGGCGGCAAGGCGGCTGCATGTGGCGCGCAGTACGCCGAGGCAGCGAGGTTGGGCATGGGATCGGCAGAATGCGCCGGACGGTGAGCAGCCTATGTGCACGATTCCGGTTGCTGAGTATGAGCGGCTCCGCGATGAGCTGGGGTATGACGGCAGCCAGATGGTTTACATCCGAGTAGGAAGCACTAAGGTGCTGGTGGTCGGCACGAATGATACCGAGCGTATTCAGCTGAACACGCCGGCGGTGATGAAGATTCAGCCGAGGCCGAGCCAGCGCCGCAATGAGCGATGGAGGACGCGCGGAGACCTTGGGTATTCTTATGTTTTCTCCTCTACAGAGGCTAGATAATTAATTTATTCTTATATTTTTCTGACTTATATGAACAACTTCACTTTCGATTCCGTAAACGCATTCCAGAATCCTCTCGATTCAGACATGGAGCGCAATGATTATAACCGTAGACGGGCGCAGGCACTGTGCGCCACCTTCCTTTACGACGTTGACCCGGGCTCTAAACAGCTAGTGGACACTAACCCGGACGTGAGAGCCTACGCTCACCCTACCATGCGTACGAATGAGAATATGCATATCATTGGCCGGGAGCTTGCGCTGGTGGCGGACACGCCGTATGCTGACATGCCGATGGAGCTCGCTAGGCGAGCGGTGGAGCGTGTGACGGATGAATCTAGGCGAGAGAGGCTGAGGGAGGCACTTGCGCTGATTGGCAGAGACGGGAACGATACGGCGGATTCTTATTATGGATTCTATGCGCAGGTTCAGAGGGATACGGTGCGCGCCGCGTATGATGCTCATGTGTCTCGGTTGGCCGAGAGGCGCGATGCGCTCACGGGGCTGTTTGGTGACATCGTGGCTGAGGCTCAGCCGTTTTCCGTGAGCAATGAGAATTGGAGGGCGTTTCACGATGGGCTGGGGAGAGGTGTCTACACTGACGAGGATGAGGCTGCGCTGAATAAGGCGGTGGATGCTTGGTCTATGATGATGGGCATGGCGAGAGAGTACACTGATGCCTCCGCTAATGTGCTGGCCGATGCTGCCGGTGGGCGGCTCATCATGGACAGACTGCGAGGGGATGAGCTTGCAGAGGCTTTATTCTTTAACCAGCTGCAGAAGTATGTGCAGGACCAGCGGACGAGTGAGGCTGACCGGAATTTCTTTGTTCGCTTTTGGCATGCGTTTGAAGCGGCGGACAAGACTCTGCTGGCGGGGATGTTTGGTGGCGGGTTTAGGGCGTTCGTGACGGATGATCAGGTTGAGGATTATAACCGGGAGTGGGAGCGCGCCAGAGAGATTTCCAGGCTGGAGAATCCGAATGTACCTTTTTATGCCGAGGGTGATAATTGGGCTGAGAAGTATCTTGGCTTGCAGAATGCGCGCTTGGGTGATGTGCTGCGCGCGGCTCGTGCCAGTGGCCAGCTGAATGAGGATGGCAGTCTGCGCAAGATGACGGAGGAGGAACGGCGCAGTACGCAAGAGCTTAATGCGTTCCGGGGTAAGTTATATAATGCTACGCAGGGCATGTACGATATTGATGGTTTTGCTGCCAAGTTCGGCAAGATGCTGCCGGACTCGATGATTTATTTGGTGCCCGGAGGTATTTTTGCGAGTGCGGGGAGTATGTACACTCGCGAGTTGGCGCAAAGGATGGGCGAGGGGGCGAGCTGGACGGAGGCGAGCAATCAGGCAGTTGTAAATTCGGCTATTCAGGCTACGGTGGAGCGGATAGCGTTCGGCTCTTTGAAACCGGGGCGAATGGTACGGGGCATGGACTGGCTTATGAGCAGGCAGTTTATGGCGCGCAGTCTGGGCGGTTTTTATAGCACGACAGGGGGGCGCATAGCGATGGGCATGGGGCTGGGTACTGTGGAGGAGACGTTTGCTGAGCCTCTGGCGGCACTGTTGCTGGGAGGAGTTTATAATACGGTTGCCAGCAAGGCAATGCAGCTTGATAATCCGTATAATACCTTTGTTAACGAAATGGAGGAGATGTTGTCGCCTGACCTGCTCATGGCAACGGCGTTGTACAGTTTGCTGTTGATGGGCGGTAGTTATGGTGGGCAAAAAGCGGCGGCTGAAAACTACCGACAGGTGCGCGACAAACTGATAGCTATCGGCGTGGATGAGGGGCGCGCTGCGCAGGTGGCGCGCATGGAAAACCCGCAGGAGCGCATGGTGGCAGCTCAGGCGCTGATTCAGGAGCGCCTCAAGAGTGATGCCGGTAGTGTGCTCAGCTATGTGGCTGAATTGTACCCTCAGATGCAGGGGATGGCGACTTTTGAAAACTATTTTGATAAGGGGCAATTGCCTAGGCTGATTCCGGCCGGTGACGGGCAGGTGCGTGTGCAGGAGCGAGAGGCTGATGGCACGGTGACTGAGACCGTTGTTGCTGAGACTACGGGGCGCGCGCTGGTTGAGGCGAGGCTGGAGCAGCTGAGTGGTAAGGAGCAGCTGGAGTTCGCAGATATGGTGCTAGCCAATGCGATGGTGGGCTCGCTGAGCAAGGACGGTGAGCGCTGGGTGGTGTCGCCGGAGGGGCAGAAGATGAACCATGAATATTTTCAGCGGTTGGCCAGAGCTGCCGGTCTGAGGCTGAGTGAGGGGGCACGACCGGAGGATGTTGACCCGGAGGTGCACCCACATATTCCGCTTGGGCAGTTGGCTCAGCAGGGTGAGGCGTGGGAGGCGCGAATGAAGGTGGCTCGCCACGATTATGAGCAGAAAAAGGGTAAACCGGTGAGCGATGAGGAGTGGGGACGTGTGAGCAAGCGTTTCGAGTCGCGTGTGAACCGCACGGGTGTGCGTGGGGCTGACAAGCGCTTGCGTACTGTGCTGCGTGTGGCTCGTGGCAAGTTCGGTGCTATGGAGGTGCTGGAGGACGTGACGGAGGATAACCTGGTGCGCGACATGGAAGCGAACGGGCGCTCTCTGGATTACTATATTCATAACCTGCGTGAGCTGGAGGGTGCGCTGGGTAAGCCGGGTGCGTTCCTGCGTGATTTGAAGGATGGCGAGACGGAGGGTGACAGGCGTATGGCGGTGATTGAGGCTATGGGCAAGCTGGTGCAGAGTAAGGTGCTGGCTGATACTGCGTCTAAGGGTAATGGGCTTAGCGCTGCGCTGAATGCGTTCCTTGAGATGATTCGGAGCTGGGTGCTGCAGGCTAAGGCGATGTTCAAGATGGGGCAGCTGGTTAACAAGGTGCTGACGGACAAGGAGGCCGCTGAAAAGTTGGATAAGGAGTTCCGCGAGGATGTGGACCGGCTGGTGGCGCAGGATGTGGAGTTCCTGCAGGAGCTGCAGCTGGCGGATGGTCTGGAGGCGATGCAGCGCGTGGAGGCTGCGCACAAGGCTGCTGCAGCTGACCGAAGGGTGAAGAGGCGCTTGCGTGCGCATACGCCGGTGCTGGATGCTGCGGAGGAGAAGCACGGTGAGGATGTGCGCAAGGAGCAGGCCGAGAAGGAGAAGACGCAGGCTGAAGTGCAGGCTGATGTGGAGGCTGCCGAGGCTGCGGTGGATGGGGATTTTACGAGCAGCGTGGTGAATGAGGAGGAGCTGGAGGACATCAAGGCTGCCGCAGAGAAGGACGGCACGTTCATGAAAGCGCCGAACGGCAAGCCTACCAACCTGACGGAGCTGCAGTGGCTGCAGGTGCGGACTAAGGCGTTTAAGGATTGGTTCGGTGACTGGGAGAAGGTGGCTCGGTTCAACTCTGCTGTGCATCAATTGAGCCGCATGAGCGATGTTGCGTCTATAACAGGAACAGAGTTTGCTCCCGATGGCAGAAAACTTACTGATAAGGTAACAGAGTTTTGGAATAAAGAGTATGGCGGTGTGGCAAAAAATCCGGTATTAGGGGATGTGGTGCTGGATACTCGCTCTGTTAAGGCATCTATTGCTCACGGTGTCGGACGGTTGAAATCCGCTGCTTTTGCGGTTGTTCATGATGTGATTGAGCGAGGCGTGCTGGTGGAGATTGCTCCTGACTGGAAAGGGCGTGGTGAGGATAGTTATGTCATTGCAGCCCCTGTGCAAATTGGCAATGCCGCTTATGTGTGTGAAGTGGTTGTAATGAAAGGTGAGACTCGCACAGGCTTTTACCTTCATGAAGTTCAAATAAAGGAGAAGCTCCTGGACGTGTTCAAGACCGGGGTGGTTACCGGCACGTCAGGAGCTTCTAAGAGTATACTACTTGATGTCTGGCAGAGAGTCAAGCAAATTGAAGAAAATTGTTCCAAAGTAGTTGATGAGAATGGGGAGCCGAGGGTGGTGTATCATGGAAGTTTGCAATGGTTCCAGATATTCAATGATGGGAACGAAAGGCACCAATCCGGTGCTCCTGACGGTACAATTTTCGCGAATGATAACCGTGAGATTGCCGTAAGTTTTGTTGACTACTACGGAGGAAACGCTGAGAATGTAATTCTGAATGCTAATGATGCGCGGCACGCTCGCATGCCGTGGGGAGTTTATCGAAAAGGAGGTATTTATCCTTTGTTTATGAACTTGAAGAATCCGCTTGTTGTGGATTTTGAAGGCTTGACTTGGCATGGGGAAAAATATGATATCAAGGATGTTAACTGGTATGCAGTAGAGGCTCGAAAGAAAGGGCATGATGGATTGATTATCCGGAATGTCATAGATGTTGGTTTTACCGATACGAACGATGTGCCTCCAAGCACGGATTATGTTGCTTTTGAGTCTAATCAGGTAAAGAGTGCCACCGATAACCGGGGTACGTTTGATGGCAGCAGTGGCGACATAACGATGAGCGTGAATGAGCCTTTGGAGGGTGATGTATCCTTCTCGGTTCGCACGAAGGCGGAGCCGAAGAAGAAGGGGATAGGGTACAAAGTGTTCTATCAGAAGGATGGCAAGTTGTACCCGCCAATGGTGGCAAACCCGGGCGGTGAAGATACGCCGGTTGGGGTATGGCTTGACGCCGATGAGGGGGTGCGTGCCGGGGAGAGTAAGACCGACAGACCGCAGGTGAAGGCCGGAGGCAAGGGGACTCAGGGCGGAAGCGGTACGTTGGCTTATCGCCCTGGTTGGCACTTGGGCAAGATTCCGTATGCTCTGCAGTTTAACCGCAAGAATCCGGTGACGGGTGAGAAGGATTTGTTCCCGAAGGATTTTGTGTGGGCTGAGGTGGAGTACGCTGCTGATGTGGATTATCAGGAGGAGGCAATGAGCTATGGCGTGAATAAGAACGGCAAGTTCCAACATTCTCTCGCCGGATTGCCCAAGCTGCCGACGGATGGCTACTATGAGTATCGCACGAATCCGAACCCTGCGACAGATCCGTGGATTATTACCGGAGCCATGAAGGTGACGAAGGTGTTGACGCGTGCCGAGGTGGATGAGCTGGTGCGTGCTGCCGGTAGAGAACCGCAGAAGGTGGAGGGCGATGACGTGCAGGGGGTGAGTTTCAACGTAATAGGCCCGAGCGCCGCCAACTGGGGTAAGATAAAGCACAGGGCGTTCAAGGGGCGTGATGATGGGAAGGAGCGTGTGGAGCTGGATAGCAGCAAAGCGAAGATGAAGAAGGCTCCGCTGCATCGCATGGATGATTCATTGGTGCGTGATATTGAGGCAAGATTGAAGCTTTTCCGAGAGCAACTTGAGCAGCACGGGCGCTGGGGTGCAGTGCTGGCTGATTGGAGCAAGGGTGTATACAAGGTTGATACATGGGACGAGCAGAATTACATGCGGCAAATGCTGCGTGGTGCCGGGCTTGAATTTCCTACATTGGCACGCATGGGCGAATTGGGGGTGTTTGCGTTGGGGCTTGATGGGTCTGCTGCGTCAGCGAAGAAGATACTGAAGGCCGGGGTAATGAAAAATGTGGTGGGATATAATCGTCTGGGTGAGGTTCTGGATTTCCCGGCGCTGTTTGAGTCGTACCCAGAGCTGAAGAAGTTGCCTGTGTGGTGGATGAATGATAATTTCCGGATGCGCGGTGCATACGTGATATCGAATCGTGACGGCATGAATCGAATAATGGTCAGAGCTAACCGGTCTGAGGGTGGTAAGCTCAGCACGTTGTTGCATGAGGTGCAGCATTGGATTCAGCACAAGGAAGGTTTTGCGTATGGTTCTGCGCCCGGTGGAGCTGTGGAGTTTTTGCGGCGCATGGGAAATCCTGAAGCTTATTCACCGAAGGGTAAACAATATCGGCGTTTTGCCGGTGAGATTGAGTCCCGCAATGTGCAGGCGCGTCGCTGGCTGGCAGAGGCCGAACGTGAGGAGCTGCCGTTTAATGAGACTTTGGAGTATCCGGGCGAGGCTATCTCGTACACTGTGGAGGATATGATGACTTTTAATGTGATTGGGCCTTCTTCTGCCAACTGGGACAAGATAAAGCACAGGGCGTTCAGGGGGCGTGATGACGGTATGCTCCGTGTGGAGATAGACGCGAGTGAGTCTGAGGTTAATGTCCAGGCTCTGGAGGAACTAGCTACGATGGAAGAAGCTATGCCGCTGGGTAAGTTGTTGCATTATCCGTCGCTTTACGAAGCGTACCCGAGGTTGAAAGACCTTGCTGTATACGCGCGCGATTTGGGCGAATGGGTTAATGGTTACAAGAGTGCCCCAGGGGATGGGGAGCATATTGTTATTAACGTGCTTCGTTTTTCTAATGTGGCGCAGGTGCGCAACACGCTGCTGCATGAGGTGCAGCACGGGATTCAGGACATTGAGGGGTATGCGCGAGGAGGTAGTGTTGATTCTGCCAGAGGGGAATTAAATGCTCTCTCTCGTTCTCCGCTGAAGGATTTTCAGATGAAGGTTGCCGAGTCAACCCTGCTGTGGCTTAATGCTGAAAAGATATATAAGCCTAAGCTGAAGGAGTATAAGGACGCTCTGCAGGGCGGGGCTGATAGTGCGCAGTTAGAACGCATGCGTAAGGAGTTAAATGATTTGGCGACGGACCTTAATATACAGTATGTCAACACGAAGGGGTACAAAAATTACTGGGGGGATTCGGCGTTTGAGCTTCCGTATTTGGGTGGTACGGATGCTGTCTTTCTTGAATTCGTGGAGCGACGTTTGGCGAAGATGAAGAGCCGAAAGCGGGCATTCCCGGGGCTTGAGAAGAAGATGAAGGCTAGGCTGCAGCAGATGCAGCATGAGTTTGAGCTTGCCGAGAAATTGGATAAGCTGAGCGATTTTGAGCTTTATCTACGCTTGGCCGGTGAGATTGAGGCTCGTAATGTTGAGCGGCGGGTTCATGGGACGATGGAGCAGCGTGAGGGGCTGCCGTTCAACGATTCTCTGGAATATCCCGGAGAGGCGCTGGTGACGTTCAGTGTATCGCCTACGTTAATGGCGGATATACGGAGTGCTGCATATAACAAGATGGATTCAAAGGCTCATGTGCGCTTGTGCTCGATGCCGACAGTATTGCGTATGCTGGGTGAGCCGGAGGGGGATGTGTACACGTTGCCTGGTACGATAAGCAAGCTGGTGTATACGCATAATCTGGCGCATCCGGAGGTGTACAGGGCAGTTGAGGAGTTGGATGACCCGCTGTTTGTGTACCAAGAAACGGGTAAGACTTGTGTATTTGTGCTTGAGATGGAAGCGACAAATAATAAGGGGGTAAAGAGTAATGTAATGGTTGCTATAGAGTTGGAGCGTTCCGACAGTGGGCATTATCTGATGAGCGCCTATCCGCTGGATGCGCTGGCCAAGATAAAGGATTTGCAGAAGCAGGGGCGTTTGGTATATAGCAAGTATACAGCGCAGGAATTGGAGGATGCTATAAACAAACAGGCCATCCCGCCAGCTGACAACGCGCCGAGTCCCTTTAAACTCGATCTTATGCGCTCAGCCGTAAAGGATGGCTTACCACCTACAGTACCGACAAAGGTGGATTTAGTCAAGTACAAAGATGAGAATTTTGATTTTTCGGCCAGCATGGTGAACTTGGATGAGCAAGCTCTGGCCAGTGAGGTTGTAGCGGCGGGGCAGGGGTTCCGTGCGAACTTGGCATTCAGTGAGCAGATTGTGCGTGAAATGCGCGGAGCTTTGCTGCGCATGAAGAAGCTGGGCAGCAAGACCGCTACCGAGCGTGAGGACGCGATTGCTGCGATGGGCACGATGGTGCAGGTGGTGAAGGCTGCTGTGGCGTATCTTCCGCAGGGGTACCGCTTCAGTGTACATCCGTACCTGAACAAGTTGGAGGTGCTGGCGGAGCTGGCCACGACGGGTGACCTGAAGATGACTCGTGACATGGCCAACAAGACCATCAAGGAGTGGCTGAAGTTGAACCAGGGAATTGATGATGTGGTGGCTGTGAAGGGGCAGGAGCTGGACCGGCAGACATCTGCCGAGGATTTGGCCAAGGAGTACGGCGAAATGCAGCTGCAGGAGGCTATGGAGACTATCATGCACCGAGTGGCCGGGCAGCTGCGCAAGCATGCTAAGGATAGGGCTGTGCTGAAAATTAAGGAGCTGGTTGAGAGGTTGGCTCCGAAGAAGGACCCGAAGACCGGCAAGCTGAAGGGTGGCAAGATGAGCGCTGACGCTTACCGTGACTTGGAAGACGTGGCTAAGGCCATGAACATGGACGCTGAGGAGCTGGAGGCTAAGCTGGCTGCTCTGCGGGCGGAGATAGAGAAGGATGGGTTGAGCGAGGCGAGACGTGCTCAGCTGGAGAGCGAGATGACGCTCTATGACCAGTTCGGTGACCTGAAGTCGATGACCGCAGAGGAGGCTGTGGAGGCGCTGGAGGCGCTGCGCCAGCGTGTGTGGTTCCACCGGTTCGAGTGGGACAATGTGCAGGCTGAGAGACGTGCTGCCAGACGCGCGATGGTGCGCAGTGTGGTGGATGGCGTGGGCGACGTTGGGCAGAATGAGTACAATGCCAAAAAGCGTGCTAAGAAGCCGACCAAGAGGCTGAAAAACCTTGCCGACATCCTGAGCGGTATGCCTGCTGTGCTGACGGGGCTGCGTGGGTATCTGCCGTTGCATAAGCTCGCTGATGACCTTGCACGACGTGCCAACAGGGCGGGTGAGGCCATCAAGAAGTGGGAGGCTGAACGCTGGGAGGCGCTGGAGGTGCTGAGCCGCGAGACGCTTGGCAAGAGCTGGCGCAAGAGCATGGATTTCATGCACGAGGTGCTGCCGACCGGTGTGACGTTTAACAGGCCCAAGTACCGTTCTGTGAGTGTGAAGACTGCTGCTCTGCGTGAGCTACTGGCCATGACGCCGGAGGAACGTCAGGCGGAGATGAACCGACGCGAAAAGGCCGGTGGGCTGGAGGCTGAGTCTGTGTTGACGGAGCGCGATATTGAGGCTCTGGAGGCGCGTCTGCTGGCGATGGAGGAGGCGGGGAAGGTGCTGAGCACGGTGGAGGCTCTCTATGTGGAGAAGGTGCAGCGCGAAGAGAACCTGCGGCTGAGCCGTGGCGAGGCGCTGTATGCTATTCTGATGTGGGAGCAGCCGACCTATACGGAGCGCATGGAGGCGCAGGGATATACGCCGGAGGTGATTGCCGGGTTTAAGCGGTTCATTGGCGACGGTATGCTGCAGTTCGGCTATGGCCTGCGTGAGCAGTTTGCGCGACAGGGTGAGCGCATTGCCCGTGTGTATGAGGCGACGTTCGGTGTACCGTTCACGAGGGAGGAGAACTATTTCGCAGCTCGCTGGAATGTGACCGGTATGAAGGAGAATTCTGCCGAGCAGTTGCTGGCCGGGATGGCGGGTACGCCGGGGGCAGGCAACGGGTGGATGAAGCAGCGTGTGAAGCACAATCTGGAGCTGGACATGACGAAGGACGCGCTGCAGGTGTTCCTGCAGGCTACTACGCTGACGGACACTTGGATGGCGACACAGGACATCGTGGCGGACTTCAAGGCTTGGACCCGTGACCCGGATTTTGACCGGGCGATGAATTCGGTGCTCGGAAAGGATGACTACGAGAACCTGAAGGATTGGATTCGTATTGTCGAGCAGGGCGGTGTGCAGGATTGCCTGAACATGGGCGTGGCTCAGGATGTCATTAACGGGCTGTATGGCAGCGGCGCGGTGGCTATCCTGGGTTTCCGAATTCAGACTCTGATACGACAGTTGCCGTCGATTTTTAATGGTCTTCTGGGAGCGCACGACATATCTACAGGGGAATGGATTGCGACGCTCTCACGCATGAAGAAAGCGGAAGCGCCGATGACGTACAAGCGCATGATGAACAGCACGCTCATTCAGAACCGCAGGCAGGGCAAGGCCGGTAACATGGCTGGTCAGGCTATGCGATCTAACGACACGGCCAGCAGCATGACGGAGGGGA
This sequence comes from Akkermansia sp., assembly GCA_017517385.1. Classification (GTDB taxonomy): domain Bacteria; phylum Verrucomicrobiota; class Verrucomicrobiia; order Verrucomicrobiales; family Akkermansiaceae; genus Akkermansia. The sequence continues at coordinate 3,100 of JAFWZG010000023.1, read as the reverse complement.
TGTTGCTGGCGAGCATGCTGCCTATGGAGTGGGTGGACGCTAGCGCTACGGCGATGAGCTTGGTGCCGGTGTGGAATGTGTACTATCAGCGCGCCATTGACAAGGGTGCCAGTGTGCAGGAGGCTGAGCAGGCTGCTTGGGAGCAGACGACCATTGTGGCAAACCTGTCGGCTCAGCCCATTGGGTGGTTGAACCGGAGCAAGATTGCGCAGAGTCGGAATCCGCTGGTGAAGGCTGTGTTCTACATGCTCTCGGAGAACACGGCAAAGTACGCTATGTGCCGAGCGCTATGGCGAGGAGGCAAGAAGGCGGCGGCGGTGCGCGCGTGGCTGATTTATGGCGCCGCGAACGCTGCTATTTCGGCTCTTTTGGATTTCCTGCAGGGTGACCCGGAGGAATGGGAGAAGGGCAACTGGTGGGAATATATGCTCTCTGCGTTTTACGGGCCTATGGCCAGCATACCGGGCGTGGGCGAGATGCTGGAAGGGCTGGGGACTGTTGGGCTTAACGTGGCCGGCGAGGCGCTGGATGTTGAGTGGATGAAGCGTGCGAGGATGCGTGCTAGTGTGGGCCGAGCGCTCATTGATGTGCAGGGCAGCTGGCGAGCTGTGCGGAAGCTCTATGAGTTCATGACCGATAATAAGGAGCATTCTCTGGCAGAGTACACGCGCGCAATAAGCACGGTGTCCAAAACGGCGGCTATCAGCACGGGGTGGCTGGGGAATTCAATAGGATTCTGGAGCACAACGGTGGCTGTTCTAATGAACCCGATAGACTTCGGGGCGAGGGTGTGGCGAAATATGAAGCACTATTTCGATTGAGGTGGATGGTTTATGCCCATTTATGCGCTAGTCGGCGCATAAGTGGGCAAGTGGGGTGTTTTTATCGGGAAAAATGTCATGAAAAGTTTACGACTTTATTACGATTCTTTGTAATAAACAGAATGTAAGCAAGCTAATTCCCCTCGCCTCCAGCCTCCGTTTTTTCGGAGAAAAAACTTCGGCTTGGCAAGCCTTTTGGTTTGCCAAGCTATTTTTTATTTCGCGAGGCCGATTTCTTTATTGCTTATCACGCCAAAGGGGCAACGCGGTGGCGGGCTGCACCTGTGTTTTGGCCCTCATTTCCCTTATTTTAGAACGAATAACTCATTTTTTTTCTTGACTTCCGGAATAGGGGGAGTAGACTGAAATTTAGCGCAGGAAGCTACTCTCTCCGTTTGTTATATGCTCTGTATTGCTTTTATTTCATGGAAGGAGCGTTGATTCTGCCATCGTTACAATCTCCCAATTAATCTCACAAGCATGAAACTCCATCTCCCGCTTTCCCTTCGTTCCGCTCTGCTCGCATGCCTGGCGCTGCTCCCGGTGTCCTATGCTTCCACTTATGTAGCTACCGGTGTGGATGCCGGCAATGTATCAGCTTCTACCCGCCTGTATGACCACGGGCAGGGGTACTTCTGGGTGGAAAAGGATGCTCAGCCCATCATGGGTGCCACTCAGCTGTATAACCAGACGGGTAGCACGGAGTTCCTCGGCGCGTTGAATAACTACATCCCGGAGGGGACTGCGCCCGCCAACATGTTTGATGGATTGCGTGCGGACGATAAGACTTCATGGCTCAGCACCTCTGCGAATGTGATTCAGTACTGGCAGAGCTATTATGGTGTATTTAGCCAGAAGGCAGGGGAGATGCCCTATGGTTATACCTACAATTCCGGCTATCAGTCCGCGCTTGGTGGTACTCAGTCCACAAACGTGGGCATGTATTTCTACGATAACTGGACTAACGATGGCGGCGACTTTGCCATGGCAGCCCGCTGGTATCTGACCAATGACCATACCTTTACCGATTTGGGTGATAAGGGGGTGTCGGAGCTGAAGAATCAGAATGCCGCCGCGGGATATTTCACACCATACTTTGCAGACCACAATGCCTCGGTGGTTGTCACCGATCCCTCTTCTCAGGAGGCTCTGGATGCCGCCGTCATCAAGGCTTTCGGTCTGACTGAGACGGATACGGAGAATGTATACAAGCAGGCCAAACCCGGGCAGATCGCCTATCTGGGCGTGAGCTGTGGAGATAGTTCTGATTCCTTCACCTGCTATGGTTTCGAGACGGATGCGAATGGCAATGTGAAGTCCCTGTTGCTTGCTTCTGCTTCTGACACTACTTACGGCGTGACCAAGTTGTATGTGAAAGAAGACGCCGCAGGCGAGCGCCTGCGCTTGTATACGGATGCTGCCTGCACCCAGCTGTGGGAGCATGGCGGCTTAGGCTCCGAAACAGGCTGGTACCTGAGCGCTCTTTCCTATATCGAGACTCCCGAGGTGCTCGTGAATATGTACAATGAGTACACCTCCTCAGACCTGACATGGACCGGCGCCACTTCCATCTGGACACAAGAAGCTGACGATAAGTCTATTTCCGTGCTGCCGGATTCCACCTCCGGTTGGACTGCCCATGCCGGTACGGGTACCGAGTTCGCCGGCGAATATGCCGCCTACTACACCGAGGGCCGCAATGTTATCTTCACCTCCACCGGCGCAGGTACTGTTGAGTTGGTGGGCAACATCGAGCCCAGCCGCGTGATTGTGAATAACGCGGAGGATGCGGACTATATCTTCACCGGTGAAGGCAAGCTCACCGGCATTACCCGCCTCACCAAGCAGGGGGAAGGAACGCTAACCATCTCCACTGCTAATGATTACAGCGGCGGCACCCGTTTGGAGGGCGGCACGCTTGTCGCCGGTAACTCCGCGGCTTTTGGTTCTGCCGGTCTGGAGCTGGTGAATGGTACGCTGAATCTCAATGGCAACACTATCAGCAACACCATCTATGTGTCCGAAGGCGCAGACGTGACGGTCAAGAACGGCACCTCCACCGGTGATTTTGTGCTGACGAACGCCAAGTCCTACACAGCAGATAACTTCCGAGTGCTGGCAGACAGCATCACGATGACGGGCGATGGTAAGACTTCCACGGCAAGCTTCATCAACCTGAATGTGACGGATAGCAGCTCAACTGCGTATCGCGGTGGTTATCTGGGAGCAACGTCTGTTTCCATCAGTGGTATGACAAATCGGCGCTTTGAGAACTCATT
>JAFWZG010000022.1 GCA_017517385.1 Akkermansia sp. | reverse complement strand
CTTCGCGAAAATCCAGCAGGCTCCGCAGCGTGCACGGATGCGCTTCCTGGTGGTCAATCAGGGCACTGAATCCGGCCATCTTCTCTTCATTGTTCTCCCACACCGCTTCGCGGAAAAGTTTGATTGCCAGCGGTGTCCACAGACGGTATTCACCGTCCTTGTGATACTTGTAAACCCCGCCCGGCGGCAAGGCCCGGGAAGCGGATTGTGACTGCGCCAGGCGCGCTGCCGCATCAGCCGCGATGCGGGGCAGCCCTGCGCCGCCTATGCGCGTCACCGTGCCGGGCAGAAATTCGTTGATGAAATCGGAGCTCAGGCCCAGGGCCTCGAAGGCCTGCGCCGAGCGGTAGCTGCGGAGTGTGGAAATCCCCAGCTTGGACATAATCTTGAGCAGGCCTTTATCCAGCGCGCGCACATAATTGCCGGCAGCCGTGACCGCATCGCAGTTCACCTTGCCGGAGCGGGTCAGTTCAGTGATGCTCTGCAAGGCCAGCCACGGGTTGATGGCGGTGGCACCATAGCCCAGCAGCAGCGCGGCGTGCATGACCTCGCGCACTTCTCCCGAGCTGACGATGATTCCGGCCTCAGGCCGCAGGTTGTGCTCAACGAGTGCTTTATGCACAGCGGCCGTGGCGAGGAGAGAAGGAATGGCGGCGTATCCGGCGGACAGCATCCGGTCAGTAAGCACAATCAGGCGCTGCCCTGTCTTCACGGCCTCGATGGCATGTGCGGAGATGGCCTGCAGCGCCTGCCTGAGTGCCGTTCCATCAGCATCCGGCACAAAACCACAGCAGATTTCGGCGGTTTCGTAACCGTTCCTCTCCAAGGCGGAAAGATGCATCAATTCGTCATCCGTCAGGATGGGGCGTCGCAGCTTGATGAGCCTGGCGTGCTCCGGCGTTTCTTCCAGAATATTCCCCTTGTTGCCGATGTAGGTCATGAGGCTCATCACGAGTTCCTCGCGGATGGGGTCAATGGGCGGGTTCGTAACCTGCGCGAAGCTCTGCTTGAAGTAGTTGAACAGCAGCTGTGGCTTGCCGGACATCACCGCCAGCGCCGCCTCCATCCCCATGGAGCCTATGGGCTCGGTGCCCTTGTCCGCCATCGTTGATAAGATGGTATCCACATCCTCCTTGCTGTAGCCGAACAGCAGCTGCTTTCTCTGCAAATCAGCCTCCGGTTCTGCCGCCGTTATCTCAGTGAAAAGCCCGCGTACCGATAAGCGGTTTTCCTCCACCCAGCGGCGATAGGGCTTGCTGCGGGCCATGGCGGTCTTCACTTCGGAGTCCTCCAGAATGCGCTGCCTGGGGATATCCAGCACCAGTATGCCGCCCGGCTTCAGGCGCCCCTTGCGGCGGATTTGTTCCTGCGGTATATCCAGCACCCCGGCTTCACTGGCCAGAACCAGCAGACCATCATGGCATTCCGTAAAGCGCAGGGGGCGCAGGCCGTTCCTGTCCAGCAGGGCCACGGCACGGCTGCCATCAGTCGCCACGATGGCCGCGGGACCATCCCATGGCTCCATCAGCGCAGAGTGATACTCGAAAAAGGCCCGTACATCGCGCCCCATGTGGTAGTTTTCCCCCCAGGCCTGAGGAATGAGCATCAGCAGCGCATGCTCCAGCGGCCGTCCGGCTGCCACAAGAAGCTCCAGCATATTATCCAGACAGGCGGAGTCACTCTGCGCTTCGTTGATAAGCGGGAGCAGTTTGCTCAATCGATTCCCGAGCACGTCGCTCTTTAACAGATTCTCGCGGGCTTTCTGGGCATTCAGGTTGCCGCGCAGTGTGTTGATTTCTCCATTGTGCGCCAGATAGCGGAACGGCTGCGCCAGGGCCCAGGTGGGGAAGGTGTTGGTGCTATAGCGCTGGTGCACCACCACCAGCGGTGATACCATGCGGGTATCCTGCAAATCCGGGTAGAAGGAATCCAGCTGAGCCCCCTGCAGCAGCCCCTTGTATACGATGGTGCGGGACGACATGCTGCAAATGTACAGGTCCGGGATGGCTTTTTCGAGGCAGCGTCTCATGACGTAAAGGTTGATTTCCTGCTCCCCGGGGGCTTCCGTGTTGTCCGCAATGAATAACTGGCGGATGCTGGGGACGGTATCACGCGCCACCTTGCCGATACTCTCCGGGCAGACCGGCACCTGTCTCCACCCGAGAATCCGGCCACCTTCCTGCTGTATCACGTCCTCTATGGCTGCTTCCTGCCCCACTCCGCCGAATATCATGGCCACGCCATACTGCCCGGGCGCTGGCAAGGGAAAATCAACGATTGCCCGGAAAAAGGCATCGGGCAGGGCAATCAGCAGCCCGGCACCATCGCCGGTATCAGGGTCAGCACCGGAGGCGCCTCTGTGCATCAGGCGTTTCAGCACCGTAATTCCCTGTTCGATAATGCGGTGACTTGCCTCACCCCTCATGTTGGTCACCAGCCCGACTCCACAGGCATCATGCTCAAACCGGGCCTGATAAAGCCCCTTGTCTTCCGGTACGTATAACTGCGTCTTCATACACACGGTAAAATGAATCTCTACTCTTTTTCTCCAGCAAAAACCGTGCCAACTTTGAAATCCGGGCTGTCGTGCCTCAAAATTTGAGCAATGAGCGCGGGAAATTGATGTTTGTCGGGCAGTTCGCGGACGGAACGTCCGTGGGCTGGTCCAGGCGTTTCGATGGTTGTTGAACGTGTTGCCTGTTACAATTTTGTAAAATCTGCTGCCTTAATTTTACATTTTTTACCTGTCGCGGGGCGTTGAGAAAGCTTGTCGGAGTACGGGACTACAGTTCCGAGCCGCCGAAAACCAGCAATTTTTAGGGTGAATTGAAAAGTTGGCACGGTTTTTGCTGGAGAAAAAAGTAGAGCCACCGGCTCGACCAAACAAAGGAAGAAACCATGAGAAATCTCAATCGCCAGAACGCAATAAGAGACATATCCACATCGAAGAGCCCGATTGTCCCGGATTCAGTACAAGCCGGCATAGCCGATTACGGCTGTGACGTGTTCAACGCCGAGGTCATGCGCGACTACCTGCCCAAGGAAACGTGCAGCAAATTATTACAGACCATTGAGAAGGGAAAGCCGCTCAATCCTGCGATTGCCGGAGATGTGGCACATGCCATGAAGGAATGGGCTGTGGCCAGGGGCGCCACCAGCTATACCCACTGGTTTCAGCCGCTCACCGGAGGGACTGCCGAAAAGCATGATTCTTTTCTGGAGCCAAGTGGCAGCAAGGCCCTGTTTGCGTTTTCCGGCAAGAACCTCATCATAGGCGAGCCGGATGCCTCCAGCTTCCCCTCCGGTGGCCTCCGCTCCACGTTCGAAGCGCGCGGTTACACGGCATGGGACCCGACCAGCCCGGCCTTTATCAAGCGGCATGACAATGGCGCCACGCTCTGTATTCCCACGGCCTTCTGCAGTTATACCGGTGAGGCGCTGGATAAGAAGACACCGCTGCTGCGCTCCATTCAGGCTCTTTCGGCTGCCACCCGGCGCCTGATGCAGTGCTTCGGCTGCTCCGGCAATGGCAAGGTGACTGTCACGCTGGGTGTGGAGCAGGAGTATTTCCTCATCGATAAGCACTTTTTCCTGCTGAGACCGGACCTCATCCAGACCGGCAGAACCCTGTTCGGCGCACCGCCCGCCAAGCACCAGCAGCTGGAAGACCACTATTTCGGCGCCATCCGTCCGCGCGTGCTCAACTTTATGAGCGATGTGGAGCAGACCCTCTGGAAGCTGGGTATTCCGGCCAAGACCCGGCATAACGAAGTGGCTCCGGCGCAATTTGAGCTGGCTCCCGTCTTTGAGGAGGTGAACCTGGCCTGCGACCACAATATGCTGGTGATGGAAATATTGCGGCAGACGGCAGAGAAGCACGGTTTTGTCTGCCTGCTGCATGAGAAGCCCTTTGCCGGGGTGAATGGCTCCGGCAAGCACAACAACTGGAGCATCAATTACGAAGGCCGGAACCTGCTCAACCCCGGCAGCAATCCGCAGGATGATGCCATCTTCCTGACGGTGCTGTGCGCCATCATCGAAGCCGTTGACCTTCATGCCGATTTGCTCAGGTGCGCCGTGAGCGGTGCGGGCAACGACCACCGACTCGGTGCCAATGAAGCTCCCCCGGCCATTATCTCCATGTATCTGGGCGACCAGCTGGAAGCCATCCTGGAGCAGTTGGAACAAGGCAGCGTGCAGGATGCCGCCGATATTGCGCCCATGAAGGTCGGCGTGGATACGCTGCCGCCTCTCCCCCGCGATGCCACCGACCGCAACCGCACCAGCCCCTTCGCGTTCACCGGCAACAAGTTCGAGTTCCGCGCACCGGGTTCAAGCCAATCCTGTTCCGGGGCAAATATCATTCTCAATGTGATTGTGGCAGAGGCCTTTGACCGCATGTCCGATTTCCTTTCCGGGGTGAAGGATGCGGATTTTCATGAGGAGCTGCAGAGCCACCTGCAAGCCATCCTGAAGGCACACAAGCGCGTCATTTTCAATGGTGATGGCTACACGCAGAGCTGGCTGGAGGAGGCGGCGCGCCGCGGCCTGCCGCATACCCGCACCACGATGGAATCGCTCAAGTGCCTGACGAGCCCGGAGAATGTACAGTTGTTTGAGAAATACCGTGTCTTCAGCCGTCGCGAACTGGAATCCCGTTTCGAGGTCGGGTTGGAAGATTACCACCGCAAGATACGCATAGAAGGCAAAACAGCGCTGGAAATTGCAACCAGCCAGATTATTCCGGGTATTCAGCAGCAGTACCTCACAATTCTGCACAGTCTGAGACTGGCGCAGGAAACCGGTGTCAGCTCCGGTGTAGAAGCATTGCGCTCACAGGCGGTCATACTGGGAGAGGGGCTGGACAGACTGCAACTCTACTGCGATAAACTGCGACAGGCGCTGAGCGGATTGCACGAGGAAATACTGGCAGCCATGGAGAATCTGCGCGGTGTTGCAGACGGGTTGGAGGCATACGTGGCCGATGAGAACTGGCCGCTGCCGAAATACCATGAAATGCTCTTCGTATACTGATTAGCACTCTATCAACTTATGTCTGACGCTTTAAAACACGAATGCGCCGTAGCCATGGTGCGCCTGAGAAAAGACCTCTCCTACTACAAAAGTAAGTATGGTATAGAGAATTACGGGCTCAGCCGCCTCATTCTTCTGCTCGAAAAGCAACACAATCGCGGCCAGGACGGTGCGGGTATAGCAGCCCTGCATCTCCACCCCGAACCGGGGCGTCCGGCATATCAGCTGGTACGCTCGGCAGCGGACAATCCACTGGCAGATGTACTGAGGCAGGTAGGCGATGGGGAGAGATTTCACAGCGAACTGCTCTTAGGGCACCTGCGCTATGCGACCTTCGGGCGTTACGATGTGAGTTGCTGTTATCCCTTTGTGCATGAATCGACACAGCTGGGTCGCATGCTCCTGCTGGCCGGAAACTTCAATCTGACGACCAATACAGAGATGTATGAGCGGTTTCTGGAATCTGGTCATCACCCAGCCAGTCATGCGGATGGGTATCTGTTGCTGCAAACCATAGCCCACTACCTGGACCGCGAGGAGTCCCGCACCCCCGGAATGGTCAACCTTTCCGGGGTGCTGCGGGCGGCGCTGCAACCGCTTGATGGTGCTTTCACGCTATGTGGCATGACAGGTTCGGGGGATGTCTTCGCCATACGCGATGCTCACGGCATCCGCCCTGGGTATTATTATTTCGATGATGAGGTATTTGTGGTAGCCAGTGAACGCCCGGCTATACAGGCAGCCTTCAACTGCACGACGGGCGAAGTGATGGAACTCCCCCGAGGAAAGGCAGTTGTGATGAAGAAAGACGGCCAACTGGAAGTCTGCGATTGTCTGCCCGAAGCCGAACCCCGTGGGTGCGTCTTTGAACGCATCTATTTCTCGCGACCGAATGATGCAGATATTCATCGGGAACGGCGCAATCTCGGCCGCCACCTCATGCCGCAGCTTCTGCAGGCTGTCAGAAATGATCTGGCACATACCTTCTTCAGCTATATACCCAACTCTGCCAGAGTCGGCTTTTTCGGCCTGCAGGAGGAGCTCATGCGCCTTGCCGCCGAGCGCGGCACCTGCATGCGCTCCGGGCAGATAGCCGTCAAAGATGCCAAGCTACGCACCTTCATCGCCGATGCCGCCAGTCGGCGGGATTTGTATCGGCATGTGTATGACCTTACCTATGGGCTAGTGCAACCGGGTGAAGATACGTTGGTGGTATTGGATGACTCAATTGTTCGCGGCAACACCATGAGAGATGCTATTCTCCCCATGCTTGACCGTCTGGATCCGGTCAAAATCATTGTTGCCAGTACGGCTCCCCCCATTAAATACCCGGATTGTTATGGAATCGACATGTCCACAGCAGGCGAATTAATTGCTTTCCGGGCGGCTGTATCCATTCTGCGCAAGAGAAATGATACCCGGACTCTGATACATGCCTATGATTGTGCCCGCGAGCAGTTGAAACAAAAGCAGAGCCGGACAAATTGCCTGGCTATGGTTTACGCCGCCATTCCGGATGAGGAATTGATTGCAGAAATTGCACGCCTTCTCACACCGGAAGACATGCGCGCCGAGGTGCAGGTTGTATTTCAGAGCTGCGCAGCAATGAGGGAATGCTGCCCGCACCACAGCGGTGACTGGTACTTTACGGGGCGATATCCGACGCCGGGCGGTTATCGGGTAGCCAATCGGGCTTTGGTTAATTTTGTAGAGAATAAGAATGAACGAACCTATTGATATGGAATACAGATGGAAAGCAAAAAGAGAACGCCGCGCCTTTCTAGCCCTGGCTGACGGCACGGTGTTCAGGGGGTACTCAGTGGGTGCCCCGGTGGATACACCGGGAGAAGTGGTCTTTAACACAGGCATGACTGGCTATCAGGAAATCGTAACCGACCCATCCTATGCCGGACAGATTGTGACACTCACTTCACCGCAAATCGGAAATTATGGCTGTACGGAGCAGGACGCAGAATCCCGGGGCTGTTTTCTGAACGGACTCGTTGTACATGAACTCAATCCGCCTGCAAACTTCAGGTCCGAAGAGGCACTGGAAACCTATCTGCAACGCCAAGGTATACCGGCTATTGCCGGGGTGGATACACGTTCACTTACCTTGCATCTGCGCACGCACGGTACCCAACGGGCCTATCTTCATGTCAGCGAGGAGCCCATGGACGAAGCCACAGCCATTGCGCTGGCTGCACTATGGGAAGGGCTGGACGGGCAGGATTATGCTTCGCGCGTGACCACTCCGGCAGCATACGAGATAAATCCGCAGGGCAAATACAGAATTGTGGCGTACGATTTCGGCATAAAATACAATATCCTGAGGAGCCTGCAACGGCATGATATGCAGGCGCTTGTTGTCCCGGCGCATACTTCTGCGGAAGAGGTTTTGCGCATGCGACCGGATGGTGTTTTTCTGTCCAATGGCCCGGCCGATCCCTCTGCACTGGGTTACGCACAACAGACAGTCCGCGAATTGCTGGGGCGAGTCCCCATAATGGGAATCTGTCTGGGACACCAACTGCTGGGGCTTGCATGCGGTGCAACATGCCACCGACTTACCTTCGGTCACCACGGCTGCAATCATCCGGTGCTGAATATACAGAGCGGCCAGGTGGACATCACCAGCCAGAATCATAATTTTGCCTTGCGGGATTTACCATCCTGCCTGGAGCTCACGCATATTAACCTCAATGATAACAGCATTGAGGGAATACGCCACCGTTCGGAACCGGCTTTCAGCGTGCAGTTCCACCCGGAGGCCGCCCCCGGACCGCACGATGCAGGCACCCTCTTCCGCACCTTTCGAACGTTGATTGAAAACTCATGAACACGTCTACATATCATTTTAATGCACAGGCCGCATTTCTGCATATTGAAGCTCATCTGCGACACTGGTCGGCAGAAGTTGAGGCTAAGCAGTTTGTTGTCGGTATAAGCGGCGGCAAAGATTCCGCCGTTGTGGCAGCCCTGCTGGCGCGAATTTTCGGAGCAGAACACGTGCTGGGAGTTCTGCTGCCCAATGGCATGCAAAGTGACATCCGCGATGCTCGGGGAGTTGTGGAACGGCTGGGCATTCGCAGTCTGGAAGTCAATATCAACCCATGTTTTACAGCCTTGCTGAACGAGCTCAGCCCCCGGTGTAACATAAGTGAGGTCTGCTGCATCAATCTGCCGGCCAGGTTGCGTATGGCAACCCTCTTTGCCATAGCCCAGTGCGAGCGCAATACCTTTGTCATCAACACCTCCAATTTATCAGAAGATATTGTTGGCTACGCAACTCAGTTCGGTGACAATGCCGGTTGTTACGCTCCCATACAGAGCCTGACTGTCACCGAGGTCAAGGCCTTGGGCGATTGGCTGGGCCTGCCTGCTCACATTGTTCATAAAACACCGGCTGACGGATTACAGCAGAGCTCAGATGAGGAACGGCTCGGGTTTTCTTATGCTGAACTCGACCGACTTATACGGCTCAATGCAGGCAGTGCTGAATTCAGAAAAAAAGTGCAGAACCTTTACCGTATAAACCGCTTCAAGCAAGACATTGTGCGAATGCCACATCCGCTCTTCCCTTTCCCTAATTTTGTTGCATCCCCACAAAACTAACTATTCATTCTTATGCCCAGACGAACAGATATACACAAGATTCTACTCATTGGTTCAGGCCCCATCATCATCGGTCAGGGGTGTGAGTTCGATTACTCCGGAACCCAGGCATGTAAAGCTCTGAGGGAGGATGGCTATGAGGTTGTGCTGATTAATTCCAATCCGGCCACAATCATGACTGACCCCGACATGGCAGACCGAACATACATTGAGCCGTTGACTGCCGATATTGTGCATGAAATCATACGCAGAGAGAGACCGGATGCTCTTTTACCTACACTTGGCGGACAGACGGCTCTCAATCTGGCCATGGAGCTGGAGGAAAGCGGCGTATTGAAACGCTACAACGTGGAGCTAATCGGTGCGTCGGCAGCAGCCATTCGCCGCGCTGAGGACAGACAGCTTTTCAAAGAAACCATGAACGGACTCGGGCTTGCCATGCCCCGCTCCGGGTCTGCACACACCCTGCAGGAAGCAGAAGCCGTAGCCGGCACCATCGGGAGCTGGCCACTCATCATACGCCCCGGTTTCACCCTGGGCGGCACTGGCGGCGGCATTGCTCACACGCCGGAGGAGTTTGCGGACATTGTGCGCCGGGGATTGGCAGCCAGCCTGAACAGCGAGGTACTCATCGAAGAATCTCTGTTGGGCTGGAAGGAGTTTGAGATGGAAGTCATGACGGATAGCGCGGGAAATAGTGTGATTGTCTGCTCAATCGAAAATCTGGATCCGATGGGGGTCCACACGGGCGACTCGATTACCATTGCTCCCATTCAGACTCTTTCCGATGCAGAGTATCAGGCCATGCGCGATGATTCGCTGCGCGTGTTAAAAGCCATTGGCGTACAGACCGGTGGTTCTAACGTGCAATGGGCTGTGCATCCGGAGACCGGGCGACGAATCATTATTGAAATGAATCCGCGAGTAAGCCGCTCGAGTGCGCTTGCCAGCAAGGCCACGGGATTCCCCATTGCAAAAATTGCCGCCTTGCTGGCAGTTGGTTATAACTTACCGGAACTGAAAAATGATATAACAGGCCACACCCCTTCCTGCTTTGAACCGGCGCTTGATTACGTTGTCACCAAAATCCCGAGATTCACTTTCGAGAAGTTCCCCAACGCAGACAGCTCTCTCGGCACTCAGATGAAATCCGTGGGAGAGGTTATGGCAATAGGGCGTAACCTGAAGCAAAGTCTGCAGAAAGCCCTGCGCTCACTGGAAACAGGGCGCTTCGGTTTCGGTGCAGATGGTAAGGATGCCACTTACGAACAAGCTACAGACTTGCAATTACAGGCCGAACTGACCCGCCCGAATGATGGGCGGATTTTCTACATTCGGGCGGCTTTCCGACGGCACTGGTCTGTACAACGCGTGCAGGAACTTACCGGGATTGATTCTTATTTCCTGCGCCACCTTGCTGAACTGGCCGCTTTTGAGGATGAAATAGCATCAGCCGGCTCCTTGCGCGGAATGGAAGCGGATTTCCCGCTTTTCCTCCAGGCCAAGGAGCTGGGGTACAGCGACAGACAGATAGCACACATCCTGCATTGCCGCGAAGCGGATGTCCGTTCTGCGCGAGAACGCATAGGCCTGCAGCCGGGATATGCAGCCGTGGACACCTGCGCCGGCGAGTTTGAGGCACTTACCCCCTATTATTACAGTTCGTACAGCACGCAGGGAGAAGCGCCGCGCGTATCCCCCGGGAAGAAAAGCATCATGATAATCGGTGGCGGTCCCAACCGAATCGGGCAAGGCATTGAGTTTGATTACTGCTGCTGCCAGGCGGCTGCGGCTCTTCGGCAGGCCGGCTATGAAGTAGTCATGGTGAATTCCAACCCCGAAACCGTTTCAACAGACTACGACACTTCTGACAAGCTTTATTTTGAACCATTGACCCTCGAAGATTTGCTGCCCATTTACAAGCGCGAACAATGCTGCGGTGCAATCGTTCAATTCGGCGGACAGACTCCATTAAACCTCGCGCAACAACTCAAAGATGCCGGGGTAAACATCATAGGCACCTCACCGGAACACATCGCCCTAGCAGAAGATAGAGACTATTTCCGTAATCTGGCAAAAGAAATCGGTATCCGACAGCCCGACAACGGCATTGCCTGCACAGTAGATGAGGCGTTGAGCGTGGCTCGGCGCATCGGTTACCCGGTGCTCGTTCGCCCATCGTATGTACTGGGCGGTCGCGGCATGGTGATTGTCTACAAGGAATCGGAGCTCCGTTACTTTGTGGAGCAAGCGGCCATCGTGTCAGAGGGCACCCCCATTCTGATAGACCGCTTTCTGGAAAACGCCGTAGAGCTGGACGTTGATTGCGTATCGGATGGAGAAGTCACCGTCATCGGCGGGATTCTGGAACATGTGGAACCGGCCGGTATTCACTCGGGGGATTCAGCCTCTGTGCTGCCACCTGTCACCCTCTCGCCGGAACTGCAGGACAAGGTACGCTCCTTTGCCCATGCTTTCTCGAAGGCTCTGCATATTTGCGGATTGATGAATATGCAGCTGGCCGTCAAAGACGGAGAGCTCTACATGATTGAAGTGAACCCCAGGGCCTCGCGCACTGTTCCCTTTGTGAGCAAGGCGATAGGCAAGTCTCTGGCCGGGCTGGCAGCCATGTGCATGGTCGGCGTCAAATTGGCACAACTGGGGTTCACAGATGAGGTAAAGCTCCCCTATTATGCCGTCAAAGAGGCTGTATTCCCCTTCATCAAATTCCCCGGGGCTGATGTAATGCTGAGCCCGGAAATGAAGTCGACCGGTGAAGTCATGAGCATCGACAGGGATTGGGGGCTGGCTTATCTCAAAAGCCAGATGGCCGCCGGAACTGAATTACCGGACTCCGGCAGCGTCTTCATGTCCGTCAGGGATAGTGACAAGGAATTGTTTGTACCGCTCGCCGCCACACTTCAACGCTATGGCTTTACGATTTACGCCACCATCGGCACATCAACCATGCTGTACAATGCCGGTATCAAAACCCGGGCAGTC
>JAFWZG010000094.1 GCA_017517385.1 Akkermansia sp. | reverse complement strand
TCCCGGGGCTCTATTTACCCCGGCTTCACATGAAACCAATACCACGCTCCATCTCTCCGAAGATGAACACGCCGGACTGGCTCAACTTCTCGCCAATAAGGATGCTTTGCTGGCTCTTATCAACAACTAACCACCCGATTGTCTATGTGCGAAAAGAGGCCAAATGAACCTTGGCTGGCCTATATGTGCCGCTATGTCGTGGAGCAACCTCGGGCCGTGCTTGCGGTCATCGGGATTGCTGCCGCCATCGTGCTGTATTGCGACCTGCGTTCCTTCATCGCTGAGCAGGCCGAAGCGCAGGAGAAGACCATCCGCGTGCTGTCCGAGATGTCTGTCCGCTTGCAGACCATCGAGCACCGGATGGAGGTTTACCACATGCAACCGCCTTCGGTGACAAAGCAGACTTCACCTGCGGAATGACAGCCAAAGAGGACAAAAAGACACCCGCAAAGGTAGGACGAGTGCCGGGGCTCATTCTTGCCCAGCGTTGGGGGCGTCCTAGTCTTGCGGGTAGTGTTTTGCCTTATCTCCCCGCCGCAAGGCACAGGGCTGTGGTGGCAAGGATTTTGTGGATGGTGGGCTTGGTCATAACTAAGCGTGTATTTGTTACGGTGTCATGTTACCAGAATCCGGGAGGAGCGGCAAGCTGTTAGTGAGGGAAAGCGCAAAAACAGACCCTGAAGGATGTCGCATCCTGTAGGGGGAGAGCCCCGTGGCCCCCGGGGAACAATATGCAGCCTACGCGAGGTTCTTAATCATCAGAGAATTACGCATCGACACTCCTCGGCATTGCACCGTTTGTTTCTCTTGTATTCGGTATCCGCGCGCGAAAAAAAACGGCTCCGCAGTCAGGGAGGCATGCACGTGTATCTCACCCCCGGCCGGGCACGCAGACTCCAGAGCATCACAAAGGGCTGTTCCTATGCCGCAGCGCTGATAATCCCGGTGCACATAGAGCCTATCCAGATAAGCATGGGGCACATCCATATCGGCAAATCCTACAAGCTCTCCGTTGTAAAATGCGACCAAAGCCAGATGCCCGTTAAATCGGCTGCTCCAATCCTCTGACAACACCTCCGCCGGTGCCCAGGCATTCAGCTGCTCTTCATTGTAATCTGCCGCATTTACGCTGTGTACAGTATGATAGAATAAATCCGCTACTGCTGTAGCATCGGCTGCCTCAAACTCACGAATCGTCACCGCAAGCCTGCCATTCTGCGTGATTTTGCTCTGTTCTGGAGACTGATACATTGCTTGTAAAGGGTTAAGATTTTCCTGCCTTGCCCGGTAGATTAGGGGTTGGCATGTGTTTGAATGAAATGCATTTTCTGGGGCAGGCCGAGAGGCAGGACATGCAGCCGATGCAGTTGGGGTGGCGCACAAAATCGGTGTTGGCCACGTCAATATTCATGGGGCATGATTTGCTGCACAGCTTGCAGTTGATGCAGCGGCTCGTATCGCGCCGAATGCCAATGATGCGAATCACGCTCCACAGACCGCGCCGGGCTCCGCCTGTGCATATGTAATTGCAGAACGGTCGGTTAAAGAACAATCCGGCAAGCACAAAGATGATGAGCACAATCAATGAGGCCAGCGCAATTTCCTTCCCCTTCATGAGGGCGCTAAGATTTTTCGTGCCTTGCAGTACGGTGAAGGCCACCCCGAGAGTCAGCATGAAGTAGAGTATGTACCTACTGAGCTGCAAATAACGCTG
>JAFWZG010000021.1 GCA_017517385.1 Akkermansia sp. | reverse complement strand
GTTGTTCGTTTTGGTGGTACTATGGCCTCTGCTGACTCCCTACAGACGGATTGCTCCGCAGCGTTTTCACGCTTTAGTAGGGTCTCACCGAATATGAATATGCTACTTTCCTCCCGCGCCGTCTGCATCTACCTTATGGATTCTTGATGATGTATCGGATTTCGGCACTTGCGGCAACCTCGTCCATCCATCCGGCCTTATATGCAGTTTCTGTTCGTACAGTCGGGATTTCCCCTCGAACTTCCTCTTCCACGGTTTGTTACCTCCCCGCAGTTGTTCTTCAGGTCTGGGATTCCGCATCATCGCGGCTCCGCGCGGACTTTCACCGCAGTGCGCATATCGCGTCGGTCGCACCAAATTAAAAACCCCCGCTCGGTCAGTATGACGAGCGGGGATTTTTTCTAGACAAAACGCGGCGCTCTCTCATCAACGCTGAGGCAACGTGATAACGAAGAGCGGAGTGTACGGGCGCTCTGGCGTTCCTTCGTAAGGCTTGATAACGCCATCCTTCAGGATGTAAAGCTGCTCTTCACCATCGCGGCAGCGCACGGTCTGGCCAGACGCGCTGACATAACCGGCATAGGTACAGGTGGAATCAGTAATCGGCAGCACAGCATCCAGAATTTCAGCATAGTAATCATGGGCGGCCACCTGAGAGAAGAACTCCAGCCAGCGATTATCCACCGCTATACCATGCATCACGTACCAACAACCGGGATATATCGGATTACTAGCCAGCATTGCCTTGTAGGCGGCAATGTCCGCACGCAAACTCTCAGAGAAAGCCAAACCGGATGAGTACGGATCCAGCGCCTCAGCCATCTGTACAGCAAAGCCGAACATATATGCACGTGCCTGTGCAGGACATTTTTTTTCAGCATGGCGAGCCACATTCATCATAAGGCGAGCAGGAGTAGCCTTACCTTCCATCAGCGCAGCCTCTTCAAAGCCCATAGCAGCACGCTGTCCAACCAGAACCACCGGCTGCAACTCAGCTACAGCAGAGGCTCTAAGATTAACTCGTCGGCGGCTGGGACGCCCCTGCTCATTTGCCAAAGTCATCGTCCTTCTATCTCCGCTTCCTCTTACAGAGCCCACATAAACGGACGAATCCTGACGAGCACACATCAAGCCGTTGCTCCAGGCGTTATTTCTATCAGACAACATGCGGCTGATGAGCCTATTAATCCGATCAGGGCGAGCCAACGTGTAGACAGATGAGCCATCTGCATAAATAGAGCGGACAGCCTGAAGACTGGGCAATATCTGATCAGGATCCAAAGCCTGCCCTGCTGCTGCTGCAAAATCAGCAAGCTTATATGCTCGCATGGCGGCATCTTCCGTACCAGAGAAGGCACGCACCTCTTCTGCCGTAACTGCAGAATCCACGGATTTGTAGCAATCCCCACATGCCTCAATAGCCGCGGCAAACTCCTCCAGAGTGCTCACAGAACGCAGAGTATCGGGCAATGCATCAAACTTACGCGTCTGCCCGGCGTACTCTGCCAGCTCCGAACGCAAAGCAGGCAGTAGAGGAAGACTGTCAGCATACTTATCATACTCCGCTAAGGCAGCCTCAGCCTGCGCCGGGTCAAGGGAAAGGCGGCTCATGCGGTGAAGCCTTTCAGCCACGGCATCCTGAATAGCTCTGCGCACAGCAGCCGCTTCATCCTCCGTGACCTGAAGAATATCCGAGCATAAAAGGAACTCAGCATACAAAGCACGAATTTCTTCCATACCATCAGCCGGTGTGGGCTGGCGGAAGCGAGCCAGTACGCTAGGGCGAATTTCAGACAAACGGTCGTTAAATTTCTTCATCAGCACAGTAGGCTCCTCCGCTGCTGTAGAATTATATTCTTCCAGCAAACGAGCTTCCACGCGCCGAACCTTATCCACCAGTACGAGTCCACCAGTAAGCTGGGCAGCTGTAACATCCTGCTTACCCAACAAATCAGTTGCCTCAGAAAGAGCCGGAGTAATCTCAGCAATTTCTGCCTGATAGCCATTGTAAATTCTCAGCCAAGCATCAGCATGTTCGAGAGCCTCCACATAACCGGAATGGACGGTTTTGTAGAAGCCTCGCATCGGGTCAATTCCGCCAACGAGATCACTTACAGCCAGCACCTGTTTTTCCTGCATGCCTGAAACAATGCTCTTCCTGAGGGAATCCGCCCGCAGATAAGTAAAGACGATGGTAGCAATTGCAAGGAAAACAACCGTCATCACTACGCAGATGGTGGAGCGAATGATAATCTTCCTGCGGTGGCGAGCCACAAGAATGGCACGCACTTTTTTCTGTTGCTTTTCGATAAGCGCAAGAAGGTCTTCAGCCTCGGGCAACTCCGTGATTTCAGACACGGCCTTGAAACGTTCATGAAGTTCAATCTCAGCTTTCCGGAGGTCTTGTTGCAGAAGAACATTCTGCTCCGTAGCACGGAACATATCCAGCTGACGGGCATACTCGGCACGCAATTTTTCAGCACGGCAGAACCGGCTCCAGTCTTCATGCACTCGAGTAATGAGAGCCATCTGTTCTGGTGTAAAATCCAAGTGCTTTTCCCGGGCATAGATTTCAATATTGATAGCCATGTCCTCCTTGGTTCGCAAATCTGTTGCATCGCGCAGCTTGCCAAGGGCAGACAACAACATGGATTGCCAACGTTTCTTCTCTGAAGCGTCCACAAGAGATGCAGCGTCTCGGTACCCCACAAGCCCGGAAAGTTCTTCTTCCGAAGCCATCTGGCGCAACTTACGAACAGACTGCGTAATAAGCCCCACATTCCCGGTCGCCAGCACCTGAGGCAACTGAGCAGCCGCGGCCTTATACAAGTTCCGGCCTAGCTGGCGAGCAAGCTTCTGCAGAATCATATCCTGCGGGGATTCTCTCAGCAACTGCTGCACCATATTGAAACACTCTTCGTCCTGCCCGGAATCCAACGCGTTCGCCAATTTGCGGTACAAGGCACGAGCAAATGCTGAAGCACCCTTAGGCACCACAAGATCAGATGGTTGAATAATATCTTCCACAACGTCCGAATGAGGCTGCTCTTCTGTTTCAGGTGTCATGATACAAGAGGATTTTTATGAGTTCAGAGCTTAACACAAACATCACGCAAACACAATCTTTTTCCGTGTCAAAAATCATCATAACGAGCAAACCGTCATGATGATTTTGCAGGCTTAAATAAAGTCGGCACAAATCCATCCCAAGCTTCAGCGCACAAGCAGAAGCTCATTGTCTTCATATGCGAAGAATTAGCGTTTCAAACGCTGCTGCCAATCTCGCATAATGACAGCGAATGGTTCTGGGGATTCGGGGGTTGAACGATAGGGGTTTATAGCAAAAGCCGCATTATAATCACCATTTATCAACTGAATGAGAGAAGCCATCTCCAGAGAAAGCTTCTCTTTCCCGAGGGCCGCCACCATCTTACGAACAGCCTCCGCACTAATGCCGGCCTGATAATCGTCTCCACAGCGGCGCTGTAACATACCTATGGCGGCTTCAGCAAGCTCGCAAACCTCCAGAAGCACCTGAAGTTCTTCTTTCTTATCATCGCTCAGCTCCGAAAGCCCTAACAACTTCCGGAACCCCTCACGAGCGGCTGCTATATCATGCCGACGAAGCGCCTTGCGCGCGTTTTCCTCAGAGGCAGATATCGCCGTTGCTGCAGTATTGCGAGCCAGCGACTCAACGTCATCAGCAAGAGCTTTATATGGTTCCGGAGCCTCACGGAACGCAGTGGCAGCTCTGCGAAACTTAGCGGCAGCGTCTACGGTTCTGCCATCTGCGTACATGGAACGCCCGGCACTCACCAGATAAAGAGCTCTCACGCATGGATCCGGAATAAACTCAGATGTCACCTCGCGGTCTTCTGCATCCGAGACCAACATAAGCTGAGCCATCACACGGCTCCCTGCCGGAGACGCATCGTCACGGGAGATATGGTTTAAATACTGGGCACGCGCGACTGTCGCACCATCCGAATCATTTAAAACATCGGCCAGAATAGCCGCGTGCAGTGCAGACCACGCTGCCAGCGTAGGCTCCACAGCGCCGGAACTCAATGCAGAAAAACAGGTATACGCTGTGCGGAAATCTTTAGCAGACAACGCTTGTTCTGCGTCATTCAGAAGAGATGCCGACGCTGAAATACTATCCTCTTCCGGCAAGCGGAGATATTCCCTCGCGGGGGGAGGCGCTACTATATATGCCGCGGCTACAGCAGCACACGCACCTGCAGCGAGGGTTCCGAATACCCCCATACGGAGCTTGCGGCGGTATTCGCGCTTAGCCTCAGGATTCTGCCCGGTAACAAGAGCCACCTGAACAGCCCTTAGTTCTGCCAGCAAATCACGATAACTTGCAGGGCGGCGGTGACGTTCATACGCCGTCATGCGCTGAACCAAATCGCTCAGGCTGCGGTATATTCCGGGAACAATATCCGAGAGCGGCTGCAAGGCTTGCTTGTATTCCAACAACTGGCTGACGGTATTCACCTGCTGTTCAAACTGGCCGATTCCGCTGAGCAGAAAGCGCAGCGTCATACCCAGAGCATAAATATCCGTGCGTACATCCTCTGTCTGGCGCTCAAGCGTTTCAGGAGCAGCATAATACGGAGTAGCCCATATGGTTTCTTCGCTGTCAATGTCTGACTGAGCCAACGCAAGCCCAAAGTCCAACACTTTGGCACGGCCATCTTCAGTAATAATGACGTTGCCGGGCTTCATATCACGGTGAAGCAACCCTGCCTTGTGTGCGGCGGCAAGACCATGTGCAGCCTGAATGGTATATTCAATAGCCAGCTCTGCCGGCAATGGCCCTCTTACTGCGACACAGGTATCCAAGTCCTGCCCATTCACTAGCTCCATGGCAATGTAGAACTGGCGGCGCGCACGTCCAGCAGCATACACGGACACCACATTCTCATGGCGAACCTTCGCCATCATAGCACACTCATTCTCGAAACGCTCTATGCGTTCCGGTTGGTTCCGATACGTCTCATTTAGCAGCTTAATAGCTACACAACGGTTCAAAACCAAATCACGAGCACGCAACACCACGCTCATACCACCCACACCCAGTACCCCCTCAACGCGATAACTGGATACAATGGTATGAACCATTTCTGTATGTTCACACTGAGGACATGACAGCTCTGTATAAAAGCCAAGCTTGGCTATATCTACCTGATAGCCACATACCGGACAACGCCAGATTTCAGCACGTGAACTCATACAAACTAAATGTATAAATGCTCAGTATAAAAAGAGAAAGCCGGGCAGCACTCTCACACGCTACCCGGCTTATCTCAGAATTCTTCTTAGCCCAGCTTGGGAAGAGAGGCTGCAGCCACAGCCTGGCCGTGACGCTTGGTCTTCTCATCCGGCACGCAGAGCGTGATGGCAAGCTCGGGGAACTCAGCGCTGAGCACCTCGTTAGCCTTATCAATGATAAGCTGACCACCGTCGCCAGTGGCTACACGGCCAAGGAAGAGGAGGTTACGCAGAGCGTAGTACCCAGCGAAGTAGGCGATGGTGTAACCGAACTCCACACCGATGGTCTCGTAAATCTTGCGAGCGCGCTCGTCGCCCTCAGCCATAGCGGCCTGCACCTTCTTGAGCTGCTCGGGATAAGGCATGCTGCCGAAATCAAAGCCGGCGCGGGGAGCAAGGCGAGCCACAGCCTGCTGAGAGAAGTACATAGCACCCACGCCCTTGTCCTTGGACCACTCGTCCACACCGCCGTCCTCCTGATAATCCACAGGAACGAAGGCAAGCTCATTCAGCCAGGGCATGATGTGGCCCTCGGGATCCACATAACCAGCGGCAAGAGAGGTACCCATGGCGATACCAAGCACGGCATCATCATTCATACCCATAGCACCGGCAAGAGCGGTCACCTCACCGTCATTCACCACCTCAAAGGGAACTTCCTTGCCCATACGCTCACTCCAGCGATCCTTAAGGGTGCTGAACATGGGGCGGATAACATTCACGAAGTCATCGGGGGAGATACCACGGAAGAGAGAGCCAACGCGGGGCTCGCTGTTTACGTACACACCAGCGGCGGAGCCACCGATAGCGTCCACCTGCGGAAGGTGCTTAGCAGCGCGAAGGAGGGAATCATCCACCCCTTCCACCTGATACATGGGATCAGTCTGATGGTAGGGGTCCCACACAACTTCCTCAGAGTAAACCACCTCACCATTCACCACAGCGGCGCACTTGCGGTCAGAACCACCAAGGTCAAAGCCGATGCGATAGCCGTCCAAATTGCGGCCGAGGGAAACAGATGTGGAGTTCTCAGCGGGAAGCTCGCAGGCGCAAGCCACCTTCACCACCTGAATGGACTGATCATAAATCTTCTTACCGATGAAATCCCAGTCGAACTCACGAGCACCGCCGGCGCAATAGGTTGCGGCCAGCATGTCTGCAATCTTCTCCGGACCGGCCACCATAATGGTGCAACCACCTTTCATCCAGAGCAGGAATTTTACGATACGCTCGATGTACTGGTTGTTCAGAGCATCATTCTCCTCACTGGAGGAAAGCACCTTACCGCTCCAACGGAAGCAGGTACCATCCATACGAGTAAGAGCGATATCAATAGCCTCTGCAGCGGGGTCAGCGGCGACCTTGGCCTCAAAAGCCTTATTCCAGAGCACCGGAGCAACGAAGTCCGGATCGAGCACGGGTGTGAATTTCGGTTGGATATTCATAATGTTACAGGTTTAGTCTATCATTTAATAAACAGTATGGCAAGCAAAAAAGACAGGTACTTCAGACATCAGAACTCACAATTTCTGGGAGTACGCGGGTACGGCAGGACGTCACGGATATTCTGCACACCGGTCACGAACATAATCAGGCGCTCAAAGCCCACACCAAAACCGGCATGCGGCACTGTACCATAACGGCGCAAATCATTATACCAGTAGTAGGCATCAATATCCATACCCAGCCTCTCCAGATTCCCCTCCAGCACGTCAAGGCGCTCTTCACGCTGACTGCCACCGATAATTTCCCCGATGCCGGGCACTAGCACATCCATGGCGGTCACGGTCTTACCGTCATCATTCAAGCGCATGTAGAAAGGCTTAATATCCTTCGGGTAATTATACACGATAACCGGGCTCTTGAAATGGCGCTCTGTGAGGAAGCGTTCGTGCTCACTCTGCAGATCCATACCCCAATAGGGAGGATATTCGAACTTCTCACCACTAGCCTGCATGATTTCAATTGCTTCAGTGTAGGAGCAGCGCACAAAGGGCTTGCTGCTCACCTCCTCTAAGCGGTCATGAAGGCCTTTATCTACAAACTTACAGAAGAACTCAAAGTCCCCGCTTTCATCCGCCAGCATCGTATCGGCAATATACTTAATGAAAGATTCCGCGAGGTCCATATCACCATAAATATCACAGAAAGCCACCTCAGGCTCAATCATCCAGAATTCAGCAGCATGGCGTGATGTGTTACTATTCTCAGCGCGGAAGGTGGGGCCGAAAGTATATATATTACTCAAGGCGCAGGCGAAGGTCTCACCTTCAAGCTGTCCGGAAACCGTCAAGCTCGCAGCCTTGCCGAAGAAGTCTCGATCATAGGACTTATTCTCAGCAAGGGGATCCAGCGTGGTAACATGGAACATCTCGCCCGCACCTTCACAGTCAGAAGCGGTAATGATGGGAGTATGCACCCAGAAAAAATCACGCTCCATGAAGAAGCGATGCACAGCTCGAGCAATACGGGAGCGCGTGCGGAACACAGCGCCGAACAGATTCGTACGCGGACGCAGGTGGGCAATGCTGCGTAAGAACTCGGGAGAATGGCCTTTCTTCTGAAGGGGGTATGACTCCGGCGCCGTACCGACCAACGTGATAGCCGTGGCCTGAATCTCCCACTTCTGCTTACCGGGGCTCTCCACCAAGCGGCCTTCAACGGAAACAGAAGAACCGGTAGTCATCTTACCGATGTTTTCATACCCGGGTATGCCGGCATCAGCAATAACCTGAATGGACGCAAGGCTACTGCCATCATTCACCTCCAGGAAAGAAAATGCCTTAGAATCACGGCGGGTGCGTACCCAGCCCTGAACCAGAATGGAATCCTGAGCGCTGTCACAAGCCAGCGCATGCTTAACCAGAGTTCTTTTCATGGCCACACTATAGCACTATTGGCTCCGCATGGCGAGTATTTTTTCAGCTTCTGCCAGCATTTTCTCCAGAGTATCAGCCATAATGCTGGTAATCACGTAATCTCTATACCATTTTTTTTCGCACGGAACGAGATAACAAGGAAGAATCGTATCCGGCTCTTGGAACTGACCATCTTTCGGATGAAGGTGAAAATGCAGCAGGCGCACACCACTGGCAGAAAGCGCCATTTCATGCGTGTCTATCTGCTCCTGAGTAAAGTGCCTATCCTGCATTCTGCGGCACATCAAGCGGATTTCGTTCTCTGCCGGGTACTGCTGTAGCGCCACCATATCATATTCCTCCGGCTGCCATTCCGGGCGGAAAGCTCTCGTGAGCAATGGATCACAGCAGGCAGCCACACGCCGCAAACACCCTCTGCGGTTACTCCCCGGCGAACCACAGATGAGGGCTAGCATACGCAAAGGAGGTGTACCATACTCGCGTGTGAGATAATCCATACGCCGCTGCACCCGGTTTATGCGCATGCTTACCTCACGCAATGTATCAACCATTTCCTCTTTTCCTCCGGCAAAAAAGCGGCGGTCATCAGTCTGCGGAAACGGGCGATCCGGCCTGTAACGATAGACGCGAGACATATCCAGCATCTGCAAATGATCTAAAAACGTTTCCCCCGGTTCAGGCATAAAATACTTCAAAGCCTTTGCTACTACCTCGCGCTTGAAAGACACGAACATATCCGGGCTCACCTTGCTATAGTGCACCCACGAGGCGACCTCAAACTCAGAACTGCCGCTCAAGTTAAGCACAGGAGCTTCCTTTTTGCATCCCAGCAGAAACCACGTTTGTTGCTGCCCTTCCCACTCCTCCTTTTTTTTATTTTTATCTCGGTAGGCATAACGGAGCCCGCTCAAACGCCCTAGAACCTCATAAGCCTCACGCGGTAGCCCTACCTCCTCATAAACTTCTCTTACAATGGCCTGTTCGTACGTTTCATCAGCTCGCACCCCACCTTGCGGGAAGTGCATATGGCGGCTCTCAGCGTTCTTGCGTGCCAGCAAGAGATTACCGGCCGTATCTACAATAATGGCGGCTACATTAGGCCGCCATCTGGTGCTATCATCGCTCATGATTTTGTCGGTTTACGACGGCCATGACTCTCGTCATTCCACTCAGACGTGCAATATTTTGTACGGCAAAGTTCCTCAAGCTCAGCAGCAAAGCCCTCATAAGGCTCAGCCCCCTGCACTACCTCCACTTCCGGAGCAAGCGCATGCGCCAACAGCAACTGCCAACCGTCGGCCGGCTCACACTCCTGAATAAGCCCTTGGTGCAGCACGGCACCCCGGTATCGGCGTTGCCCCGCACCGGCAAGCTTATGCCCGGACTCATCCACAATATCGCTAGCCACCGGGCTCGCCCAGCAGGCTCGCCCGCCATCCGGAGCATCTGACACCAGCAGTGAACAATTCACGCCACTCGCCTTCAAGGCCTCGGCAAGTGCACCATGAATCCACTTGTAGAGCTTGTCAGCAGGAGGATAAATAAGCCCCTCCACCGCGGGAAGAGTTACCGTATAGGTATACCCTTTCCGGTGATCCACAATACCACCACCTGTCCAGCGGCGAATATACTCTATCCCCTCACCGGGAAAAAGTGCCGCGGCCACAGGCGTAGAATCAAAGTACCCGAAACTCACAGCAGGACGAGACCACCCATATATACGAAGCCAAGCTTCCGAGCGGCGGCTGAGTAATTCATCCGCAGCCATATTCTCATAGCCACTGCGAGGTATGGGGTCGCACCAGAACCGGATACTCTGCGGCAGCAGAACATCCGGCACAGGCGCTTGCATATCAAAACTCACGACAAACAGAATTTTACGGATTTACATAGGCTGCGGCAGCAGCACAGAGCTTGTGAAGGAACGCGTATATGAGCGGAAGAAAGCCTCCGGACGCGGTGCACGGCGGCGCTTCTGGCGAATCTGCTCCACCAAAGTCACACCCTCCTCTGTCAACACCGTGATGGACATGGAAGCGGATACGATGCGAGCATTCTTAAACTCCCTTGTACCGGCCACGATTCTATTGCCATACACATTAATGAACTTGTTGGAGGAAGTGGCATTCGAGGAAACCACCGGAACACTAACCGTAGCATAACTGACGCGGCCACTGCGGGCATCAGCATCACTATCCGCGTATTCTATATTGAAGATGAGGCTGAACTCGATAATATTTTCGCAAAGGAAATTCTCCACCTCTTTCTCCTCAAAAGGCACATAAGCAGCCTCCAAGCTATCACGCCCCATGAGATCGTTGAACGCTCTGCGCGGAGGAATAACCTGTCGATACAATGCGAAAATGGGGAACACGCCCTTCTCGCTATCTCTGGCATCCACATTCAACACTTGGTCACGATACATCAAACGATAGGCCACAGCGTTCACGTCGCCCTGCGTGTCCATGTTATCAGCACGAGCTAAGCGATAATTGCTGCGCAGCGAGGTGCTGCTACTTACAGACGGGTTACGATCCGGCGCACAGGAGAAGAAAACGAACTGAACTGAGCGCGGCACTTTAAGCCCCTGCGGCACGTTACCCCCGCGACGCTCCTGCTCGGTTTTAGCAAAAAGCCACTCGCTGGAGTTACCGCCTTTCATCTGGAAAGACTCCAAATCATGCCCCATTATCTGCAGAGCAACACGCCCGCTAGTACTGGTACTTACATCCTCCTGCACTTTGGTCCAGAGAGATATGCCCTGATTAGTGAGCTGCATGATGACCAAAACCAGCCCTGATGTGATGGCCATGGCAACAATGAGCTCAATAAGCGTGAAGCCTCGCTTTGATTGTATGTGTGTCTTCATGGTATCTGGCTGAATTTAACGATGGAATGACATGTTGGCAGAGAAAAGGGGGCGGCCCATGCGTGCCCAAGAGCGGTTACCGTAGCGCGCAGGATTGGGGGGAGACATGAGGTAGAAATCCGCTCTGTAGAAAACGGCACCGCCCCACGGATTAGCTTTATCCTCAGGATTAGAGAAGTACTCCTCGGGCTTGGTGCCTCCAGTGATTGTACCGGGAGAAGCGGCCAGTTTATACTCACCATTATGCTGGTCGATAAGCTGAGTCATCTTCACGATGAACACAGGTCCTACGGCATCGCGAATATCATCCTTATGCAGGCGGTCATTCATCGGGCAGGCAATGGATACCAGCTGAGATGCGCCACCGGGAGCAGATTTACCGGCAGGAATCGGCGGGAAAGTACCATCAGCACGAGGCTGTTTGGAAGTATCCGCACGATAGGAGAATATCACGATAGAAGTGGAGGGACGGCGGCTACGCTGCAGCCAATAAAATCCCTTATCAAACGGAGTCAGATAGCTGCCATCGCTAGACGATGTATCACGAGCCCCCGCTCTCTCATGAGGGCGAATGGTTCCCATCTCAGCACGCAGAATACTCGTTACACGCTCGGCATCCTGCCGGGTAAGAGCTTTCTGCACAAGGCCTCGGGCCGGTACAAAAACAGTAAGGAAGATTGACACAAGTATGCTGACCAGTGCAACGGCTAGCAAAGTTTCCATCAACGTGAAACCGCTACAGCGGCGCGTGATTCTATTCTTCATAGTAGAAATATTAGTGTAATTTCAATGCGTGAGAGAAAAAGCCCGGAAATGATTAATTATAGTTATTTTCGTACACGTGCCTAGAGGTACGCAGACGGCTGATATCACCTGTCGGCCAAATTACCACCCCCTGAGCAGCAGCCGGGCGGCGCTGAGAATCAAAGCCGGCGGGAATCACGCCATCAACAGCGCGATTACCCGTGCCGCGACGCCCACTGATAAGCACCATACGCTGGGGAGGCGTCGTATTCAGGGGGTCTGACTGCGGCGTCACATAACGGCCCTTCTCATCAAACTCAATGTAATATACTGCGGTCTGCCCACGGCCTGCAAGACGCGTCACCTCATTTCCAAGCATTACACCGCCGCCCTGACCGCTATCATTATCAAGAGTCGTACTGTACGTGGGGCTAAAGTACACACCGGGAGGCAGCATCAAACCGGCAGACGTTGTGACCCACACACCTTCACCCACTACATCCGTACCATCGTAGGTGCCGCGCGCATTTTCGTTCTTGCGCTTCATCTGCACCGTCATAAAACGCAGGTGGCGGGAGTCCGGAGAAGTATTACGCTCATCCTTGGCGATAATGAGACGGGTATAGCAGTCATTTCCCTGAGCAGTTGCTCGCGCTTCTCGAATCATACTCTCAAGCATATCCACACCTGACTCCAACCCACGCCCCTTTCCGGCATCACGTAACACACTGGATGCCAAGCTCATCATCAGACCAATGATTGCCATCACCACTAACAACTCAACCAGAGTAAAGCCCCCGGCGCGCTTATCGCTGAACGTTCTCATACATCGAAAATTTTGCAATACACCAAAATACGTCACTACTAATAGCAGATTTTTATCCCTGCTTCAACCATTTTTTTACATTTCACCTAAAAAGCGGGTCATTTTCCGTTTTTTGATTGACCTTTTCCGGCAAATAAGGTACAGAGGAGCGGACATGACTATTATTGACTCCATCATTCTGGGCATTGTAGAAGGACTGACAGAATATCTGCCTGTAAGCTCCACAGGACACCTGATTATCACACAGTACTTGTTGGGTTTACCTGAGACGGACGCCATGAAAGCCTTCCACATCTGCATTCAGAGCGGAGCCATTATAGCTGTATTGGGTCTCTATTTCCAACGCGTTAAGGAAATGGCTACAGGCTCAATCACCTGCCTACGCAATCTGCGCAATCCTGAGGCCACAGCAGAAAATCGCTATCCGACCGGTGCTCGCATGCTGGTGAACATGATTGTGGCGTTCCTGCCTGCCATGGTATTCGGGTTACTCTTTAACGACTTCATCAAGAGCATGCTCTTCAACGCCCCGACGGTTACCACTACATGGGCTCTCGGCGGCTTGGTTATCCTTCTTTATGTACGCTCGCGCCAGAAGAGCGGCAAAGGGTTCCAAGGCAAATCTCTTGATGAGCTGAGCTGGAAAGGCGCCCTTAAAGTAGGACTGATGCAGTGCATTGCCATGTGCCCCGGTGTGAGCCGCAGCCTTATGACGATGATGGGAGGCCTCTTTGCCGGCCTGAGTGTAGCAGCGGCAGTGGAGTTCAGCTTCCTTCTCGGCCTCATCACGCTGGGTGCGGCCACCGTACACGATGCCATGAAACACGGCGGAGAAATGCTCAACCAGCTCGGTTGGCTACCTCTGCTCGTTGGCACAGCCACAGCTTGGGTAAGCGCGGTCATCGCGGTAAAATGGATGGTGGGATACCTGAACCGCCACAGCCTCTCCATATTTGGCTGGTATCGCATCGGCGCCGCTATCGTGATGCTCTGCCTCATTTTCACCGGCTTGGAATTCAGTGATGATACCTCCACCCCCACCGCGGAGCCGGCGCCTCTGAAGGCAGAGTCCACGCACTAATTCACACTATGGCGGATTTTGAGCTTTTCTTTCCGCATAACAGGTGTAATATATAAGACACAAGAATGATGCGCTATCTTTTCATTATCATCAACTGGATTATGGATCACCTGCTCGCCTGGTTCAGCCCGGGCTGGCGCCGTAAAGCTTGCGAAGCGCAAATTGCGCTCACCCGCTATTATAACTATAATAAGCCGCACCTCACAGATGAATTAAGCACCAAACTGCTCACACTCCAAAAAAAGCTCCGCAATGAGCTCATTTTCTGGAAGAAAGACGAATGCATTCAAACAACTGCTGAAATCACCTCTCTAGGTGAAGGGCTGAGGGGATTCAAGAAAAATGCCGTCTTTGAGATGGTAGAATCCCTCTTCGTCATCATGGTGATATTCTTGGGCATACGCACATACTATGCTCAGCCGTTCCGGATTCCTACTGGCTCCATGCAGCCCTCGCTCAACGGCATCATCATCCACCCCATCCCGGAAAACGAGCCCATGCCATCAACGGCCCAGCGAGTTTGGGACGCCATCACCCTCGGCAGCAGCTACACGGAAGTGATAGCAAACGTGCCCAAGAAGATTGTCCGCTACGAAGATGAGCGCTACCTGCACCTCTTCACCCGCACCCGCCTGTACTTCAGTGACGGCAGTCAGGAAACCATTCCCTGCGGAGTGGGCGCAGTAGTTGATTACCTTCATCGCCACAATAAACTGAACCGCATGCTGTCAGCCGGCGAGGTAATTATCCGCGGTCGTATAGATGCCGGTGATATGATTATCGTCAATCGCATGGCCTATCACTTCCGCTCACCTCAGCGCGGTGAAACCTTCGTGTTTGACACACGTGGCATCAACACCGCCATCCCCGAGGCCATGCCGGACCAAAGCAGAGCCAGCAACTACATTAAGCGCCTCTGCGGCCTCCCTGGAGATACCATCTCTATCGAAACACCTCACCTCATCGTGAATGGCAGCGCCGCCACGGAACCCACCATCTGCAAAGTAGCCAACTGTGAAGCACCGTTCAACAGCACTGGCTACAATGCCATCAGCAGGTTCCGCGATCCAAACATTTTTTACCACAACAGTAGAAACATCCTCCGCGAAGGGCAAACCATTTCCCTGAGGAAAAACGACACGGATAACCCGAATCTCAACGAATTCTACGCACTGGGCGACAACACAGTCAACTCCAAGGACTCCCGTTACTGGGGCCCTGTGCACCAATTCAATGTGCTCGGGCCGGCATGCTTCGCCCTCTGGCCCTTCACTGAACACTGGGGCACCATTGATTAATTCGCCCCCTCTTCTCTCACCACTTCACCCCCCTTCTCTCACCTATGGCTGAGTCTGATTCCATTACAAGAAATGCCAAGTCTAACTTGGCATTCACCCTCATGGACCTTCCTGCGGAAAAACGCATGCGCATGGCCCAATTCTACGCGTTCTGTCGCATCGTGGACGACATCGTAGACGAACCCGGCATGCGCGCACAAGAGCGCCATGCAGCCCTAGACCGTTGGGAAGCCATTATCGAACAACGATGCCAAGCTTCCGACGGCATTGAAGATGAGGTACAGAAGCTCGTCAGCGAACTTCAGCTGGATATAGCTCCTATGAAAGAGCTCATCGCAGGTTGCCGCGGAGACATCTCACCACAACAACCCAAAACACGTGAAGACCTACTGGCCTACGCATACAAAGTAGCAGCCTGCGTGGGCATCACAAGCGCAACTGTCATGGGTGCATCTACCGCAGCAAAGCCATATGCCATTGCACTGGGCTATGCACTTCAACTGGTAAATATCCTGCGCGATGTAGCAGAAGACTGCCGCAAATACGGCAGATTTTACCTCCCGGCAGATGATATGGAACTCTTCGGAGTTACCAGATCCGACATTCAGGAACAGCGCTATAATTACCGCATGCGCCAGCTGCTTGCCTACGAGGCGGCCCTTGCTGAAAAATTCTTCGGCGATGCAGAAGAGCAATACCAGAAGCTGAGCGTGGAAGACAGAAACGCCCTCATTCCCGCACAGGCCATGAGCCTCATTTATCACACAATCCTGACCAAAATGCAGACAGATGAGTACCGCGTCTTCGAGCGACGATACAGTGTGAATAACTTCCGCAAATTATGGTTCTTGCTTAGAGCCAGACTGGGCACCGTGGAAATGCCCTCATTTCCCAGCTTGGCTGATTGGGGCTTCTTCAAAAACTCTTCGTCCTCAGATTCTGCCACAAACAAACAAAATAAGTAACACAAAAAGATTCACTTCATTTCAATTCTGAAAGTGAGAAAGCTTGACAATCGGTTAAGAATAGTGCAGAATAACCGCAAGTAGTCAGGCGTATGCGCCAAGACCCCCTAATGATGAGTTATGAAAACGCGACTGATTTATACAGCTCTGATGGCTGCCGCGGCCATAATGATACCCTCATGTGATGAGAATGGCTCACCCTTCGGTACTCAAACCAGTACTGAAAGCGCAAAGCCGGAAGACCCCCAAAGCAGCGCACCGGTGTCCGAAGAACCGACACGCGAGGACGTCATCAATGCTATTACGCCTCATCTGACCGCCTATCCTTGGCTCGCCCCGGACGAAATCACCCTTGAGCCCACCACGGGAGAAGACGGTACAGCTCGCCTTAACGCCCATATTAAGCTTTGTGTCCGTGAAAACGTGTATCGTCAAGAGAGCTCGCCTGAGGCTTTCAACAATGAGCGCAAAGCCATCAACCAGAGCACGAATGCAGCCATGCAGCCGGACTCTGTTTACCTTCTGCAGATTGGCGCTCCCACAGACGCCATCACTGAAGAGAACCGCGCTGCCCGCCCTCTGCCCGAGAATCTGCAGCAGATGGTAAATGAAATGCGCCAAATGGCGGAAGAAACAGTTTTCGCCCCTGTGGCAGAAGTCGGCACAAAGTATGATGTGCTTGCTACGATGAAGGCAGACAGAACGGAGGACGGCTGGCAGCTTTCTAACGTAACACTGCAAACAACAAACCTTCCTGAGCCTGACAACACCCTCGCAGAGAGCGCTCTGCCTGAAGGTGCTCAAAAGCTTTCTGACGATTTCGTTGCAAACCGCATCAATGAGCTGAAGGCTAAGATAGAGGCCTTTAATGCCGCAGCAGCCCCCTATATCAACAGCCGCGAAGAAGAAGCACGAGCCACATGGACTGAGTACCGCGCCAAAGTGGAAGAAGAGGCTCGCCGTACGGCCGAGGCTGCTACAGCAGCCGCAGCAGAACGCGAGCAGTGGATTAACCACTGTGTGACAACCCTTGCCAGCGGTGCAGTATTCCGTGGCGAATGGGTGCGTGAGTCCCGTTTCGGCAAAATCAGCCTTGAAGTTACCCTCGCTGAAAAGTTTGAAAGCTCCGTTCAGTTCTACGGCGTCATCTACGATTCTAACCTCCCCGAGGCAAAGCTGGATATCACTGGCCGTTGCGAGTTCACGAAGAACGAAGATGGCACTTCCCGCTTGCTCGTCACCATCCATGATGGATTCTATGATCCTGACCAGCCTACAGCGGAGGTATACGACTCCGAGGACGGAGTACTTCAGCTCACGGTGGATGATAAAGGCAACCTCAGCGGCATCATGACCTGCGGCGCATGGAGAGATACTCCAGACAAAGCCATTAAAGTCAGCTTCACGCCCGCCCAACAGCAGGCACAATCAGCTGAGTAACAACCCATATTTAACAAGCAGGCCTTCTCCGGAAGGCCTGCTTGTTTCTTTCAATTAAAGTCACAGAAATAAGTTGCAATTACCCGGGGAATAATGTAGAATGTCGCCACGGATTATGTCACGGCAAGCATTAGGCAAAGGGTTAGGCGCACTGATTAAGAAGACAGAAGCAAGAGCTGCAGCTGCCGCAGAAAACGCGGTGGATGAGAGCCGAGTCATTATGGCTAAGGTGGATGAGATTGACCCCTCTCCCTTCCAGCCGCGCCGTATATTCAACAGAGAGCAGATTGCAGAACTTGCGGACTCCATTCGCGAGCGAGGGCTGGTACAGCCGCTCGTCGTTCGACGAGTGAACGGCAAATATGAGCTCATCGCCGGCGAGCGCCGCCTTCGTGCAGTCCGTAGTCTGGGCCACACCGAAGTAAAAGTTGTCATGATGGAGGCAACGGATCGCGAGGTAGCCGAGCTTGCCCTCATTGAAAACCTTCAGCGTGAAGACCTCAGTCCACTGGAAGAGGCCGAGCAGTACCGCCTGCTACAGACTCGTTTCGGCATGAAGCAGGAGGTCATAGCTCAGCATGTGGGTAAATCACGCAC
This sequence comes from Akkermansia sp., assembly GCA_017517385.1. Lineage (GTDB taxonomy): Bacteria > Verrucomicrobiota > Verrucomicrobiia > Verrucomicrobiales > Akkermansiaceae > Akkermansia. Next base: position 25,912 of record JAFWZG010000021.1, on the reverse strand, counting down.
CGTTGTGGCAAACATGGTGCGCCTTCTGGAGCTCTCTGCTACGGCTCGAGAGTTGCTGGAGAAAAATGCCATCAGCGTGGGGCATGCCAAGGTACTGCTTCAGCTGAAAGATGAAGCGACTCAGGCAAACGCCGCCACTCGCGTGGCTCGCCAAGGCCTCACCGTTCGCCAGACCGAGCAACTCGTAAAAGACATTCTCACCCCTGATCCCTCACGCCCTGCCATCGTCCCGAAAACCCTACCGGCAGCATACGAATCCGTATGCCAACAGCTCTCTCAGGACTTCGGAACCCGCGTCAACATCTCCATGAAGGGTAAAAGCAACGGAACTATTGAGATTTCTTACGCCGGCCGCGATGAGCTCGTGAGAATTCTCCAGCTTTTCGGTGTGAACGCTCCTCTGTAAAATAGGAATGAAGCGCCTCGTTTTCCTGCTTGCTCTGCTCCTGACCGGCTGTGATGATTCACCTTCGGCAATAGAAGGCAAGCCGTCTGTCAGCCTGCCAAATGAAGGAGAACTCCGGCAAACGACAGAGTACAGCGGAGAAAACGCATTCATTCACTGCCATAACATCTGCTCGCTTGGCCCTCGCCCGAGCGGTTCTGAAGCCTACCAGGCCCAGCTGGAATACCTTAGCAAACATCTTGCCGCAGCCGGGTGGCAAGTGACGCCACGGAGCTTTTCCCTCACCAATGGCCTAGGCATGACAAATCTTCACGCTACCTTCGGAGTACAGGAAGCCACGCGCCCTATTATCATTACCTGCCACATTGACACCAAAATAGGCATTGGCCCAAACTTCGTCGGTGCGGATGATGGCGCCAGCGCAGCCGCGGCCATGCTGGAGCTGGCCAGAATACTCAGCAGCACCCCGGAACAAGCCTCGCAGGTGGAACTCATTTTTTTTGACGGCGAAGAGTCCTTCGCGCCTCGTATGACCGAGAATGATGGCCTGTACGGCTCGCGCTACGAAGTACAGCGAAGAAGAAACGCCCTGCCCCGCTACCAGATTAATCTGGATATGGTGGGTGCCAGAAACAAGACCATCGCAATCCCCCTCATGGACACGGATGCCGTGATGCTGCAGGAATATGAAAAGGCCATCACTGAGCTAGGCTTTTCCGAGCGGCGATGGACTGTTCACCATGGTTCATACATGGATGACCACACTCCCTTTCTGGAAGCCGGTGTACACTCCCTGAACCTCATTACAGATTTCCTGCGCGGAGGCTGGTGGCACACAGAGAAGGATGCCATGGACCGCATCTGCCCGAACTCCCTCCGTGAAAGCGGCGAAATGACGCTTCAACTCATACGCCAGCTGACAGCAAAAACGGAATAAAGCTCCCAGCCCCCGCCAAAGAGGCAAGGCATACGTACTCACCAGCAGTGTTTATTTGAACAAATCAGGGTACGAGCGGTGAGCGAGTTCTGAAGAATAATTTCGGACGGTGTAGCTATCCTCCGCCTCAAGCGCCTTCGCGGCCATGCTGCGGCATTCTTCATAACTGAGGTGACGAATAGCATAGCGCACAAGAGGCAGCAAATGCGCGCCAACAGAAAGCTCGGATACCCCCAAGCCCACCAGTAGAGGAACAAGATTAATATCACCGCCCATCTCACCACACACAGCCGTCGGAATACCGGCTGCTATCGTGTGAGAGATAAGCCGAATCACCCCGGGATGCGTGGGGCGGAACATGCTTGCCACACGGAAGTTCACGCGATCCACCGCGATAGTGTACTGAGTCAAATCATTCGTACCGATGGAGAAGAAGTCCACATGGCGCGCCAGCACATCAGCCATCATGGCTGCACTGGGCACCTCAATCATGATGCCCACACGCATATTCTCATCATAGCTCTGCCCCTTCTCACGAAGCTCAGCCCGGCATTCTTCCAGCAGAGCCTTCACATCCTTTACCTCCGTGATACCGGAAACCATGGGGAACATAACCCCTACCTTACCATGAGCGGACGCACGCAGGATAGCGCGCAGCTGCTCCTTGAAAATCTCTACGCGGCTGAGCGACACGCGTATACCGCGCCAGCCAAGAAAGGGATTATCCTCCTTTTCCTCCAGCACTTCAAACGGCAACTTATCACCGCCGGAATCCAGCGTACGGAAAATAACTTCCTGCCCATCGCAGCTCTCCACAAGATTCCTGTAATGAAGGTACTGAGTCTCCTCATCCGGCAAGCTGCCGCAGCCCAGCAGGAAGAACTCAGTTCTATACAGCCCCACACCTTCTGCACCTGCTCTCTGAATGGCGCTGTACTCATGCGCGAACTCAACATTGGCCGCAAGGCGTATGCGCCGCCCATCAGTAGTGACAGCCGGCAGGTCCTTCATCTCGATGAGTGCCTTATACGCGTGCTCTTTCTCCGCTTGCAGCTCGCGGTAGTGCTTGAGCGTCTCCTCCGCGGGGTTCAGAATCAGCAAGCCATTGTAGCCATCCAGAATTGCCTGACAGCCGGCGCGAGAATCTATCACCAGCTGCGGCACAGCCACCACAGCGGGCATCCCCAGTGAACGGGCAAGAATCGCGGTGTGCGACACTGCAGAGCCAGCCTCAGTCACGAAGCCCAGCACACGCTGCGGATCCAAATCCGCCGTGTCACTCGGGGCTAAATCATACGCCGCCAGCACGCAAGGCTCACTGCTATCCCCCAGCAGCGGAGCATGCTCAGAGGGCTGCATATTCTTCAGCACTCGCTGGAGAACATCCGCTATATCCGCCACACGGGAGCGCAGATACGAATCATCCACATGGCGCATAACTTCCATGAAGTTCTGCACCACGGCATAATATACTGCATCAATATTCTGAAGCCTAGCAGGCAGCTCCTTGCGGAGTTTGTTCAGAATGGTACGGTCCCTCAGGAAAAGGAGATGGGCATCAAAAATGGCAGCCTCATGGGCACCACTCAAGTGCTCCACTCGTGACTTCAGGCCGCACAGCTCCTCTTCTGTACGGGCCAAAGCACTCTCAAAGCGCTCCCATTCGCTCTCAATATCAGTAGGAAGGATGGTGCGGACAGGAGGAGATGGACACCCCCTGGCCTCAACCCGAAGAACGCCCATGGCAATACCCGGTGATACAGGCATGCCTTTAAGTCGCCGCTCAAATCCTTCCTGATACTTCATCACAAGCCTAAAAGGTATGAATGAAGGGGAAATGGCACTAATTAAGCCTCGCCGAACTTACCGGCCACAAGCTCTTCCAGAGCAGCCATTGCCTGCGCCTCATCAGCGCCATCCGCAATCACGGTAATCTCAGCGCCACACCCAACGGCAAGCATCATTAAGCCCATTATACTCTTACCATCAACCGACTCATCGTCTTTCTCAACGGTCACATCAGCCTGAAAACGGCTGGCCACACGTACGAACTGGGCAGCGGGACGGGCATGTATGCCAAGCTTGTTAAGAATGGTGAGTTTTTTCGTTATCATGTTTTTGTATGTTTGGCTTATCGTTCACGAGACAGTATACGACATACGCCGCGTGATTGCCAGCTTTTTTTTCAGAATTTATTCCTCCGGAGTAGTGCTGCATAAGCGCCATCCGCCTGCTCTCGGTGAGGTAAAGCCAGATAATCCTTTACGAGAGAAAACTCCGGGTGAGCACTCAGGAAAGCATCCACCACGGCGCGGTCTTCCTGCAAATCAATGGAACAGGTGGAATACACCAACCGCCCACCGGGGCGTACAGCCTCACAGGCTGAAGAAAGAATGGCTGACTGAAGTTCAGCCAAGCGCTCAAACTCTTCAGGCTTCAATCGCCAGCGGGCGTCTACCCTGCGTTGAAGTACACCACTATTGCTGCAGGGCACATCCAGCAGCACGGCGTCAAATACCTGCTTCCATTCCTGCGGACAGGGTACCGTCCAATCATGCTGGCGCACCTCCACATCTTCCCCTCCTGCCCTCAGCAAATTCTCCCGGAGCTTGGGCAAGCGGTGTGACTCTGCATCCGTAGCAAGCAGACTAATCTTTCCGCAACTAGCCGCAATCATCGCGGCGGATTTACCGCCGGGCGCAGCGCAGGCATCCAGCACTCGCTCTCCCGGTACAGGTGCAAGAAGCTGCACACAATAGCGTGTAGACGGATCTGCCACATACACGCTGCCTTCCTGCAGCTCACGGATTGGCACACCGGCGGACATGCGGTACCAGCCGGGGGCGGAGGGATGAGGCTGCCAATCTTCCGGAATCACAGGCGGACGCAAGGGGTTGATGCGGGCATAAACCGGCGGCGGGCACACATTCCAAGCCAGCAGCAGAGCCGTTTCCTCAGCGCCGAACTCCTGCTGCCACCGCTTCACAAGCCAATCCGGAGTGGAATACCGCACCCCAAGAGGCAATTCCTCCAGCTCAGCCATGAACTCAGCCCTCCTGCGCACGGCATTGCGCAGCATACCATTCACCACACCTCGCACGCGGGCAGATGCCAGATTAACCGTTTCCGACACAGCAGCATGCTCCGGCTTATTCAGCACGAACAGCTGACAAAGGCCCACCATCACGAGCCAGCGTACGGAAGACTCCAGCTTTCCGGAACGCAGAGAAGAGCACAGGTGCTCCATCCAACGCAAATTACGCAGCACGCCCAGCACAATAGCCTGAGTCAAAGCCCTATCCATCGGTTTGAGGGCCAAGGCTTCACGGGCAATGAGCGTCTCAGCAAACACGCCACCCTGCTCCCAACGCTGCAAGCAGTTCCATGCAATCCGGCGCGGATTATTATCAGAAGGGGTATGCTTCCTGTTCTTGTGAGATACGGAGGGCTTCATGAGGCTTCAGATGAATATTCGGAAAGAGTTTGCAGAAGCGGCAGGTGCCCATTCCATGCAATGACAGAGCCGGTCTCAGCGGAATCTGCTCCGGGAGTAAACTCCAGCAGGCCCCCTGCACTCGCCAGAATCACTCCGGCAGCAGCAAAATCCCAAAGGTGAATCCGGTTCTCAATGTACGCATCAAACCGCCCGGCTGCAATATAGCAAAGAGTGAGTGCCGCGGAGCCCAGTATGCGAATCTTGCGTACACGAGCAGAAAGATAGGCAAAGCGGCGTATCCCCTCCTCACCGGAGCCATCGTGACTGCCATGGCCCACAAAAATGACAGCCTTAGCAAGTTCCTTCCGGGAAGAAACTTTTATCTCCCGCCCGTTCAGATAGGCGGCCCCACCGGCCATGGCCGTGAAACATTCATCTTGCATGGGGTCATACACACAGCCCAGCACAAGCTCACCACGCACACGCAGAGCAATACTCACGCAAAAGATGGGGATACCATAAAAGTAGTTGACCGTGCCATCTATCGGGTCCACAATCCATACGGCCTCAGCCTCCGACGAACCGGCATTTCCTTCCTCCCCCAGCACGGCATAATCGGGGAATGCCTGCAAAAGCCGTTCCACAATAATAGCCTGAGTATCTTTATCCAGCTGCAGTTTAATATCATGCGGCAATTCTTCATTCACAGGCCCCGCATCCGTAAAACGGGTGCGTAGAAATGAGCCGGCTGCACGCGCGGCGGAACAAGCGGCCTGCAACTGTGAGGAATAATCAGGCATAAACACTTACTTTGAATTACTTTCTTTCATTAAGCATAGCGCGAGCAGCCTCATGCAGCTCACGCCCCAAGCAATATGAAACGCGCCGAATAAGGCTCGTCATCTTGGTATCCGTGGGCATATCGGCGGGATCATCAAATCCCATCCACACAAAAACAGCCACACCTCTCTGGTTGAACACCATGCACATGTTGCCATGCCCGGCGGGAAGTTTTTCATTCAGCACTATCGGCAGGCGATCCGCTATCTCAAAGGGGGCAATCTGAGCCACGGCTCTCGCGCCTTCGCGGCGAATGTATTCCCCTGCCACTACAGGCTGGAACGCGTACAGAGGAGCGCCGCCGCGGCTCCATACACGGTTTATCAGTTTGAATTCATAGTTACGACCATCGTTCTGGATATCAAAGAGAACTCGGGCCAAATCCATTCGGCGCATCAAAAACTCCCCCCGGTAGAGCTGCAATTCATTCTCACGGGAAGGCAGCTCCAATCCCATATCCAAATGCTGATAGGCCGAGCTCACTACATCATAGCCAAGCCGAGTACCGGTAACATCTTCACGCTGAGTCACAATGTGAGCGTCATCACCGCCCGGCAAGCAAGCACAGCTATACAGGAAAGGAGCCATAGCCCTGCCGGGCATACAGTTTCCACGCCAGCGGTCTACCCCATCCACCGCACTGCGCCCAGACACCAAGGCTAACACACGCCCCTTGTTGTTACGGCGGGCATCCACAATCAACACACAGCATTGCAGCACATGGCTGAGATCATTATCCTGCCCCCGCACCCTCATGGAAGCGGGTCTGGCGATGCCTTCAAAGAAACTACGCAGCCTCTGGGCTTCAGCGGCGTTTGCATCCAATAGGGGCAACCATTCATCCGGGAAACTATGCTGCTTTTCCACAGCCACAAGAGCCCTCTCCACAGACTGCTCTACACGCTGCTGCAGGGGAAGCATGAGGTTCGTCACCACGGAGATACCGCCCACATTCTCGCCAAGCTCCTCGCGCATGTCATCCAGCTCGTGATGGGCCCACATGGCGGCATAGGAGTTAATGACACGGGAGTCATCCGCGGTCGGAGCCAGCTCAATGGCCGCGGCCTCTGCTTCATCATACTGCTGCTGAGTGATGAACTCCAGCTCTAGCATGCGGTCAAGCGTCTCACGCTTCACCGCCATGGCTTTCTCCATGCTCGTCACAGGATTAAAGAGAGAGGGGCCACGCACAAGGCCGGCTAGAGTAGCACACTCCACCAAGTTCAGCTCAGAAACACGCTTACCAAAATAACGGTGAGCAGCAGCCGCTACACCATAGCAATTCTGCCCAAAATAGATACGGTTCAGATACTGTGTCAGGATGGTTTGTTTATCATAGCTGCGCTCAATGCGCTGGGCCAGCAGAGCCTCCAGCAGCTTACGGTCGAGAGATTTCTCATTCATCTCGAATACGTTACGCGTAAGCTGCATCGTGATAGTGGACGCTCCCTGCTCATAACTCATGGAGGAGATATTCCGCAGCAACGAACGAAGCACGGAGGAATACACCACGCCATTGTGCTCAAAGAAGGATTCATCCTCACGGGCCACAAAGGCATTCACCAAATCCTTCGGCAACTCATCCCATGTAACGATGAGGGGGGCATCCCCGGTCAGCGACATCAAGGGAGTATTCGCGCTGTCATAAAGCACGCTTTCACCGCTACCCCTCACCACTCGCTCCAAATCATACTGCAGAGCTCTGCAGCTGTATGTAACAAAAACGGTAATAACAGCTATGATGAAAAACGCCAGAATAAGCCCCACGGCCACCAGCTTACGGCGGCCGATGCTGAACATTCTGTACCAACGCTTCCGGCGGTTAATCCCCCGTGAGTAAAACATGTTGCGAACTGTGTTTTTACTGATTATCGTGCATCTTCATGAAGATGGAGACATTCGCCTCCGGCAGCCAGTTCGGGAACTCGTTATGCAGAGCCTGCTCATACTGCTCGGCTTCACCGGAGCGGTCACTAAGGCGCAGCGCAATGGCCACCTTGTACAAGGCCACGGGTTTCAACTCACGATCACCCACCACGTTAGCAGTACGGCCGTAGTAACGCGCGGCATCAGTAAAAGCGCGTTCGGCAAAATAGCTGTCACCCAAGGTGATGAACACCGAAGATTTAATGGGACCGTCAATCCCCAGAGCAATCGCCTCCTCACAGAGAGCGCGAGCCTCCGCTGTGCGGTTCAGGCCGATAAGCAGCTGCGCCATATCACGCATACCCTCCGCCTTGCGGTAAGGCTGTGTTTCCATGGAAACATAATGTTGGGCTGCTTCCAAACCTCGCTCAAACTGGCGCAGTTCCAGACGGGCACGAGCCAAAGATTTCCACACAAGGGCCTCCACATCAGCACGTTCCTGCCTAGTTCCGTCAGGGGCATCATATGCAATCTTGGGAGCGCGGGCCACAGCCTCGGAGAGGTATTTATCCGCATCAAGGTATCGGTGACTCTGGAAGCACATCCAGCCGCACCAGCGGGGAATGGCCGGAGGAAGGGCCTGATAGGAAGCCGGGTTATTCCGCTCCAGAGTAACGAGCGCCTCACGCAGATTATCAGCATCCTGCATCTTGAAGAAGCAGTGCACAAGGCATAAATCCACCGCAGAACCATACTGCTCAGGATTCAGCGTACGAGCCTCACGGAAATGCGGAATAGCAGCACTTGGGTTTTCATCCATCTGCACACGGGCTATGAGATAATGAGCCTCAGCTATGGCTGAAGGCTTGGCGCGCCCTGCACACTGAATCAAGCGCTCATAGTAGTTCACCATGCGGTTCTTATCACGCGAGGCACAAGCCTGAGCTGCTCTCTGCAAACACATCGGCACAGCAGGTGACTGCGGGTATTCATTTATCACGCGGTCAAAATCCGCAAGCGCTGCATCTAAATTATTCTGGTTCACATAGCAGCAACCACGCAGTGCAAGTGCCTCAGGAAGGCGCACATCCGTCGTGAAGGTGCGGATGAACTCGTTGAGCGTACTAATGGCATCAGCCGTTCCGCCATGGTATGCACACCACGCCTTCTTGTACATGGCATCGGCACGCACCTGAGCGGAAAGATTGCTCAAATTCGCAAAGTTGATAGCTTCAAACTGGCGGGAAGCCTCCTGAACATCTGCCAGCATCAGGCGATCTGCATACATGAGGCGCACCAAATCTACACAGGGAAGCGTGGCCGTGCTCTGCCCGGCGGCTGCATAAGTACGAAGGAAGGCCTGAGCGAGTGAGATAAAATTGCCGCTGCGGGTCTGCTGAGCACAGATAAGGCGGCGGTATGCGGCATCTGCCGCCAGCGCACTGTTCGGCAAAGCCTTCTCTGCCACCTGATACCACTGAGCAGCGCTGTTGAAATCACGCAACTCCATGTAGGACTGTCCCACAATGATGGCTCGGCGGGCTTCACGCTCCGGATCATTCAGCTCCACGTATCGAGAACGCACCAAATCCACCACAGCCTGATAATTTTTCTGGCGATACAGGGAAAGCAATGAATCCATCTGCGCCTCACCATGGTATGCCTCCATACCCGCCATTGAGGACAGCCGGGCATAATGTGCATTTGCTTCAGCGGGCCTATTCAATTTGGAGGCAAGACGGGCCGCCTGCAAGGTGGCCACAGAACGCATGGACTCCTCCACATCTGCGCGCTCCAGCAGGCGGGAGAAGAAGTCGTATGCCTCCGCAAACTCAGAGGCTTCAGTCTTCATCTGTCCCAGTGTGTAGAGCGAGACGTTCACCAGCACTGCCGGCACTCCCTGCCCTGAGGCCAGCCCCCTGAACAAAGTCTCAGCCTCCTGCTTCTCGCCCTTCTGCATGAGAACACGGCCAAGGCGGAACTCGGCATCAAATTTCAACTCAGCCTGCCCGGTGGTGGCAATGGTAATTCGGAAGTACTTCTCCGCACGATCCCAAAGATTTCTGGATGCCGCCTGAGAGGCAAGGCGATACGCGGCTGAGGCCGTATACTCTCCGCCGTTCGGATTGTCGGCAATCTTCTGCAGCACGGCAGCAGCAGCGGCATTGTCGCCGGTAGCCTCAAGGCAGGTTGCCTGCAGATACTGAGCCCTAATGGCACGCGAAGATTGAGGGAACTCCTTTACAAAATTTTCAAAAAGCAAGGCAGCACGAGCCATACCTAAGCGGCGGGAATCCGCATCAAGCCCAGCCTGCCGGGCCTGTGAATACAAATGCTCCGCAATAGCATAGGAATCAGCCTCCCGGTCCACCACAAGTTCTTCCTCTTCTGCGGGTTCCTGAGCCCATACGGGAGCCGGCGTTATAACACTGAACGCCATCAGGCTTAAAATAGTTCTTGTCTTTATCATATCAGGGCTTCTTTCCGAATAGTTGAACCCCACCGGTTGGCAGAGTTCTTTCGTTTGTATTAAGTAAGGTATATGTGGGGCAGATGCCCGGCGAGCTTATTGCTGCTCGCTACTGGGCATCTGCTTGGAAAAGCTCACGTTATAAACGCCGGCTTTAGTACAGGTGGAGATAACATCAGCCACACGCTGCCAGCGCATTTCGGCATCTGCGCGAATTCGGACGGGCTGATGCTCGTTGATGCGCACCTGACGGCGCAAGCGATTTTCCAACTCTTCGAGCGTGAACACTTCGCGGTCAATCGTGACAATCAGATTTTCGTTTTCCTCGCGGGCATTGATGATAATCTCATCAATTGCGCGTGATTCCTCAGCCGTTGTCTGCGGAGCCGTAGGCACACGCACCTTCAGATCCTGCTCATTAAGAATGAACTTCTGAGTCACCACGAAGAATATAAGCAGCAGGAACACCACATCAAGCATGGGAGCCAGCTGGAAGCCAATAGGCTCTGGTACCTTCGCGTTAATTTTCATGACAGGGCGGGAAAGGAGTTATCACATATCATCGTCTTCCATCAGCTCCGTGCGATTCCCCTTCTGGGTAACGGAATTACCCAAGCGGTACTCACGGTCTGCCTGCACAGTCAACACGGAGAGAATATGGGTGATGGCCACCTCCATATCCGTGATGTGCTTCTGAATGCGGTTACGGAACACAGCGTAGGAAAGCATACAGGGGATGGCCAGCACAAGACCACCGGCCGTAGTAATCATGGCTTCAGAGATACCGCTTGCCATCTGCATCTGCTTCACGCCCTCGAAGTTACCCTGAGCCATTTCCCAGAAGGTCGTCATCATACCAAGCACGGTACCAAGAAGACCCACCATCGGTGCGATGGAGCCGATATCAGAGAGCCAGTTAATCTGGCGAGTCAGGATATTAGCCTGACGGGTAGCCTCAGCAGAGGCAACTTCACGCACGGCGTCCATGTTAGCGCGCTTATTGCGCTGCATGAACATCACAATCACATGCACGGTGCGAGCAAAGCTGGAACCATCATTCTTACAAAGTTCGAGCAAACCGCCGTAGTCCTTGCGGCGGATGTAAGACTCTACCGTCAAAACGATATCACGTGTAAGCACGGCAGTGGAACGAGTCGTCCACAAGCACACGAACACGGCCATCAGAGCTATGAACGAAAGCCCCAGCAGACCATACATCAGCGGGCCGCCTTTTTCAAAAATTTCAAAAACGCTGAACCCCTGAGCTGCCGCACTCGTCTTTACCTGACCTTCCTGAGCTAATAAAAAAATCGCATGCATAGATTGCGGGTATTATATGCTAGCCAAAATATAATTTCAAGCCTAGAAACTGTCTTCGCGCGATTTTTTACGGAGCCGGCACGAGGTCGTCACGTACCACAAAATTATAGGTATGCACCGCACCTCTGTCTATCAGGAAGTAGTGCCACCACTCCTTGCTGTAGTTTCGCATACCGGCATCAGCCATAGCATTCCTGAGGATGAGACGATTAGCACGCTGCTGCTCTGTTATAAGCGGGCTGCGTGTAGCGGAAGAAACATCCAGTAAGTCATGATGTCCGCCCATGTCCAACTCCTTGCCTGTTTGGAGGTCCACCAACGTCAGGTCCACAGCCACCCCCCAGCTATGTTCGGACACATCACCTATATACCGTCCGTCATAAATTCCCTGCTTGGTGATATTAGGATAAAAACGGGCTTTCATTCGCTCATCTGGCGTGCGAGACCAAGCGCGGAAATCTCTCATGGCGCGGGAAGGGCGATAAGCGTCCCAAACGAGCAGACCAAGCCCTTGCCGGGCCAGAATATCAGCTGCGCGTTTTACGGCCTCAGCAGTATCCTGACGCAGAATAGCGCGAGTACCTTCATAGCCCGCTATGGGGCGCCCCACGAAGTTATCGTTCCCGCTGTACTTCAAATCCACTCTCACCGTGGGCGCCACGGTATCCAGATAGCAGAACCCCTCCGGCAGAGTATACACAGGAGCGGGAGGAGGCACCGGCGCAGGTGTATAAGGGGAGCACCCTGCAAACAGAGCTACTGCAGCAGCAAAGATGTACGCACAGACATTCTTCATGTGCAGTATCATAGCACACTTCCCCAGCCCTGACAAGCCGGAACAGTTTTCACCTGCTGACGGCGGTTAACGGCACAGCCCCATTCCCCCGCGGTATGCGCGGGCCAAAACCGTGACTGTGCGCGGCAAAAGGTAAAGGGAGAGGTTCTGCTGTTTATCTGTAAAGTGGTTCACGCTATGGTCCTGACGATCCAGCCCACCAAAGATGGCAGCATCAGAATCCAGCACAACTTTCCACTCTCCGTGCGCGGGAGCAGGAAGCTTGTAATCAGGAATGGCGCGGGAGCCGTTCCAGTTAAACACAAACACGAGGCCGGCACGTTCAAACGCCATCACCTGATTCTTCTCATCCAGATTCAGCGGGCGAGCAGGCGCCGCATCAAGCAGGTTCGTATTCCGGGCCAGCTCTATCATGGCGCGGTCAAACTCATTCAGGAAGCGGTAGCGCAGCAGCTCATTATCCACGAGACTCCATTGGCGACGGCAGTACTTATACGAGTTTCCATTCCCTTCGCGGGGGAAATCTATCCACTCCGGGTGCCCGAACTCATTGCCCATGAAGTTCAGCCAGCCTTCACCACCAGCGGCAAGTGTAGCAAGTCGAATCATCTTATGCAGTGCCATGCCGCGATCAATGATAACGCTAGGCAACTCGCAGCTCATGTGAGTGTACATCTCGGCGTCCATGAGGCGGAAGGCGATGGTCTTATCTCCCACCAGCGCTTGGTCATGGCTCTCAGCATAGGCTATATTCGCCTCACCATAGCGGCGGTTGATGAGGGTGTACCATATATCCCCCACGCTCCACTCTTCATCTTTCTTCTCTTTGAGTATCTTAATCCAGTAATCAGGAAGGCCCATAGCGAGGCGGTGTGTAAAGCCGAAGCCGCCTTCATCCACCGGGCGGCAGAGGCCTGGCATACCGGACATATCCTCCGCTATGGCGAAGGCACCCGGACGAGCCTGCTGCACAAGGGTGGCTGCCAGCTGCAGGTATACCACGGCATCGATATTCACCTGCGTATTGAAGTAGCAGCCCAAATCCGTGAACGGCTCGTGCCCGTGGTGCAGGTACAACATACTCGTCACGCCGTCAAAGCGGAAACCGTCAAAGTGGAACTCCTGTAGCCACCAGCGCAAGTTACTAAGCAGGAACTCGATGACTTCCGTGCGACCGTAGTCGAAAAGACAGCTATCCCAGTCCGGGTGGAAGGCGTCACGCTTACCGGCATTGAAATACTGGCCACCGGAGCCGTCAAAGTTGTTAAGCCCCTCAGCCACATTCTTCACGGCATGTGAGTGCACCACGTCCAGCAGAACCGCTATACCGAGCCCGTGCGCGGTATCAATGAGGTACTTCAAATCTTCCGGAGTGCCAAAGCGGTTGCAGGGAGCAAAGAAGGATGAGACGTGATAGCCGAAGGAACCGTAGTACGGGTGCTCCTGAATGGCCATGAGCTGCACCACATTGTACCCCAGTTTTGCCACGCGCGGCAGCACATTGTCCGCAAACTCTCGGTAGCTGTGCACGCACTCCTCCTCACCTGCCATACCAACGTGAGCCTCATAGATAAACGGCACCTTCACCAGCGAGGGGTTCCAGCGGGTATTCTTCCAGCGGTACTCCTCTTCCGGCGCCCAAATGACGCCGCTGTAATCAAAGGTGGCAGGATCCTGCTGCGTGTAACGAATCCACGCCGGGATGCGGTCCTTGCCCACATTATCAGCACCCACCACATGTACCTTCACGCGCTGCCCATGCTGCAGTGCGTTCGCCGGCAAGCGCAGCTCCCACACGCCATCCGGCCCGGGCTGCATGGGCGAGGCCTGACGGTCCCAGCCGTTGAAATCACCTATGAGCCAGAGCCCGCGTGCACCGGGGGCCCACTCGCGGTATACCCATTCCCCCGTGGCGTCATCACGGTTAAAACCGTGCCGGGTAAAGCCATTGGCACATTCCAGCAGAGAGCCATAGCGACGGCATATACTCTCCAAGCGCCCGTCATACAAGCGCATGCGGCCCTTTATTTCTCTTTCATACGGTGCCAGCCAGCCATCTGCCAGTACCAATCCGGGTATGGGTGCTCTTCTCATCGCCTTGCATTTTACCCTTTTTTCCCATTTTTGGCAAGAAATTACTCGCTCTCCCCACTTTCTGTACCACTTTTACCCCCTTTTTTACCCATTTTGGGACTTTTTGTGCCATTTTTTACACTTTTTTTCACTTTTTATTAGAATCTTTCTAAAAATAGCTTGACTAATTCCCATAAGCTTGCTATATTTTCGTCGTCACCTGCAAACAGGCAGACAAAACAGCACACAGAACAAACAAAACCTACATACACGATTATGAAAAAGTACCAGTGTACCATCTGCGGCGAAGTCATCGAGAGCGACACCATGCCTGAAGTTTGCCCCGTATGCGGGGTGGATACCTTCATCGAACTGGAGGAGGGCGCCGAGAAAGTATATGCTGATGAGCACCGCGTAGGCGTAGCCCAGGGGCTGGATGAAGAGGTAGTAAAGGGCCTGAGAGATCATTTCACCGGTGAGTGCTGCGAAGTGGGCATGTACCTTGCCATGAGCCGTCAGGCCGAGCGCGAGGGATACCCCGAGGTAGCTGAGGCATTCCGCCGCTATGCATTCGAGGAGGCCGAGCACGCTGCCAAGTTCGCTGAGCTTCTCGGTGAAGTGCTGACGGATAGCACCGAGAAGAACGTTCAGATGCGTGCCGACGCGGAGTTCGGCGCATGCAACAGCAAGCTTGCCATCGCCAAGCGCGCCAAGCAGCTCGGTTATGACGCCATCCACGATACCGTGCACGAGATGTGCAAGGACGAGGCTCGCCACGGCAAGGGCTTTGATGGCCTGCTGAAGCGCTACTTCGGTAAGTAACGATTTTATTCACCATGCAGACATTGAACCTCGGGCGACACGTCGCCCGGGGCTTCATTTTTTCTGCCAAGTGAGGCGAGCTCGCCCGGCGGCGGCAAGCATAGCCTGCTGCGTGCCCTTTACCACCACGGCGGAATCCGGGGTGAGAGCCCCCTGCACTGCGACAAGTCCCTTCTGCTGCAAGCCGGTGTTCACCGGCACAAGCGTGGCGCCGCCCTTATCATCAGCCACAGCCAGAAGGTTCTTACCCTGTATACTAATAACAGCCTCCACCGGCACCATCATGGCCCGCTGCTGCCTGGCGACCGCCGCGCGCACCCGCACAAACATGCCCGGCCTCAATAAGGACTCCGGGTTAGGCAGGCGCGCATCCAGCTGCAGCGTACCGGTGGATGTCGCCACGGCATTGTCCACGCCCTGAATGACAGCGAGCTCACCATACACCACACCATTCGGCAGCACCAGCTCCACTTTTGCCCCGGGCCGCAGTGCACCATCCGCCCCGCCCTGGCTCAGCCAATCCTGAGCACTGATACTAAAGAGCACACGTATGGGATTGAGGGTATTAACCGTCACGAGCGGAGAGCCGCTGGGGGAAACATATGAGCCCACATCCGCCCGGGCAAAGCCCACAATTCCCGCCACCGGTGAGCGCAGCGTGCAGTAGGAAAGATTTGTACGCGCCTGAGCCGTGGCTGCACTGGCCGCTGCATGAGAAGCCTGAGCGGACAGCAACTGCTGGCGGGCGTCCGTGTACGTTTGGCGGGAAATAGCCCCCTCCCGCACCAGTGGCTCATTGTACGCAAGGTGCTGCGCCGCCTCCGTCTCAGCAGCGCGGGCCTGAGCCTCTCGCTGCTCCGCCTCAGCCAAAGCCTGCTCATACAGCTCCGGATTGATACGGTACAAGACTTCACCGGCCTGCACCGTAGCACCATTCGTAAAGAGGCGCTCCTGCACATAGCCACTCACCTGCGGCAGCACCGCCGCACTCACCAGCCCCTCCAGCCGCCCCACCCACTCGCGGTACTCCGTCACATCACCCACTACTGGCCGTGCTACCTCCACGGCATACTCCGGCAACTGAGCGGCGGACGCATGCTGCCTGCCATCCTCGCCACATGCTCCAAGCAGCAGCGCCGCCGCCACAGAAATTGTTCTTCGCTTCCTCATCTCATGCTCTCTGACACCGCCTCGCCTCTCCTCGCGTAAAAACAGGTACCCTCACGCGAGAAACAAAAGCAGAAGGCTGCCGATTTTCATTGCCTGTTTTTGCACGCTTGGGTCAAAAGGCTCAGTCACACCCTGCGACCATGAAAAAAATCACCCCTACAGATGACGACACCGTGAGTGTGTTCGGCGCGGCGGACGTGGCTCGCCCCCTGCCCACGGAGAAGTTTCCGCAGCCTTCCATGAGACCGGAAGATGCGTTTCAGCTGATAAAAGACGAGCTACTGCTGGATGGCAATGCGCGGCAGAACCTCGCCACCTTCTGCCAAACCTGGGACGACGCCTGGGTGCACCGGTTGATGGATATCAGCATATCCAAAAACATGATAGACAAGGATGAGTACCCACAGTGCGCAGAAATTGAGCAGCGCTGCGTGCGCATGATTGCGGAGCTGTGGAACTGCCCGGCCAGCAATAAGCCGATAGGCTGCTCCACCATAGGCTCCAGTGAGGCCTGCATGCTGGGCGGCATGGCCGCGCTCTGGCGCTGGCGCATGAAGCGCCAGAAAGAAGGCAAGCCCACGGATAAGCCGAATCTCGTCTGCGGCCCGGTGCAAATATGCTGGCACAAATTCTGCCGCTACTGGGATGTAGAGATGCGCGAGATTCCCATGACGCCCCAGGCCTACTGCATGACACCGGAAGAAATGCTCAAGCATGTGGACGAAAACACCATCTGCGTGGTGCCCACCTTCGGCGTGACTTACACCGGCCAATACGAATTCCCGGAGACCATCTGCAAGGCGCTTGATAAACTCGCGGCAGATGGCGGCCCGGATGTAGACGTGCATGTGGACGCCGCTAGTGGCGGTTTCCTCGCGCCCTTCACCGCTCCGGATATCCCCTTCGATTTCCGCCTGCCGCGCGTAAAATCCATCAGCTCCAGCGGCCACAAGTACGGACTGGCACCGGTAGGTTGCGGCTGGGTAGTATGGCGAGATGAGGCCGAGCTCCCCAAAGATCTCACCTTCGCGGTGAACTATCTAGGCGGCAGCGTGCCCACCATAGCGCTGAACTTCTCCCGCCCCGCCGGCCAAGTCATCTCGCAGTATTACACCTTCTGTCGCCTTGGCAGAGAGGGCTACCGCCGTGTGCATGATGCCGCGTATAAGGTGGCCAGCTTCCTGCACAAGGAGTTCAACAAGCTGGGAAAGTTCCACTTCATCGCCACCGGAAACCCGCAGACGGATATCCCCGCTGTGTGCTTCAGTATGAAGAAGGGCTATGAGCCGGGGTACAATCTCTACGAACTCTCCGAACGCCTGCGCACCCGTGGCTGGCAGGTGCCGGCGTTCAGCCTTCCGGCGAAGGTGGAGGACGTAGTAGTGATGCGTGTGATGGTGCGCCGTGGCTTCACCATGGATATGGCATGCCTCCTGATAGAGGACGTGAAACGGGCGATGAGCTTTCTGGAGAAGCACGCGCCTGCCACCCATACCCAAGAGGCAGAAGCCATGGCCTTCAAGCACACGTGATGGCGGAACGGCGCTTAACAGCGCACGTTCTTCCTAGGCCTCAGGCCGCGAGGATAGCGGGTAACCGGTTCTTCCTCGCGGCACTGAGCGAAGGCACTCTCCGGGTCACCCGGGTTCTTGCGGAGACACTCCAGCACGCGGTTCCGGGTGGCCACGGCGGCAGCAAGAGATTCTTGTTCTCCGCCATACTGCTTATCCGAAAAATAGCGTGTAAAGTGCATCTGGTTTCGGCAGAGCGTTACTCTCCATCCCTGAAAGGATGTAAACTCATAGGTAAAGCGGGTAATGTTACGTATGGGCTTCATGATATCGGCATCATACCACTCATTTTCAAGGGGTCAATTTTAATTAGGCGTAAACGCACAAAATAACTTTTCCCAAGGCCAAGCCTCTGGTAAGGTATGCACATTATGAAACAGAAATCCATTACCTTCCGCTGCTCTCAGCCGCAGCACTCACGCCTTGAATCAGCCTTGGAAACACTCTCGGCAGACAGCCGCTCCGCCTTCATCTCCTCCGCGCTGGAAGAGTTCCTAGCCCTCGTGGAACAAGAGGAAGTGGCCGACATGGATTTATTCGCCCTCGTGGATATGGTGGATTCCACCGGCAGCGGAAAATCCTTCGCCGCCCACGCCTAAAGCCAGTGCGTGATATGCAGGGAAGTCGCGAACCCGTCAGCCCATGACACAAGAGAAATCGTAATTTTCCTCATGGCGTATTTTTTTCTTTTCTCATACGCCAACATCGTGTATAAATACACACTGTGGAACGCGCTTGAACACATGCAAGCCCCCTTCCATCCGAAACGAGATAACTTTTTACACCAAAAGATGAGCACTTCTTCTTTTTTACCGGCTCAGTACGCTCACCCGTACGAGATTGACCCCAAGTACAGCAAGTCCGTGGCCTACTTCTGCATGGAGTACGCCATTGACAACGTCTTCAAAATCTACTCCGGCGGCCTCGGCTATCTGGCCGGCTCCCACATGCGCTCTGCCGGAGCCCTCAGGCAGAACTTGGTGGGCGTAGGCATTCTTTGGTCCTACGGCTATTACAACCAGATTCGCGCAGAAGACGGCTCGATGGCCGTGCAGTACCGCAAGAAAGATTACTCTTTCCTCGAAGATCATAACATCAAGTTCCTCATCCACATCTGCAACGCCCCCGTGTGGGTGAAGGCCTATTACCTGCGGCCGGAGGTTTTCGACACCGCGCCCATGTTCTTCCTGACCACCGACTTGCCCGAGAATGACGCCGTGAGCCGCTCCATCACCCAGCGACTCTACGACAGCAACCCCATGACCCGCATCTCGCAGTATATCGTGCTCGGTCAGGGCGGTGCCCGCCTCTTCGAAGAACTCGGCATCGAGCCCGAAATCTACCATATGAACGAGGCTCACGCCATCGGTGCCGCCTTCAACATGCTTGCCCGCAACGGCGGCAATGTGGAGGAGGTACGCAAGCGTTTCGTCTTCACCACCCACACCCCTGAGGAGGCCGGCAATGAAAAGATGGACATCAACCTGATGGCCAACTTCTCCTTCTTCGACGGCCTGTCGCTCGACCAGGTGCGCAGCATGCTCAAGCTCGACCCGAACGAGCAAACTTTCAACTACACGCTCGCAGCCCTGCGGCTCTCGCACATGGCCAACGGCGTGAGCGAGCTACACGGTGAAGTCTCGCGCCAGATGTGGCAGGGCTACAGCGACATCTGCCCCATCACTCACGTCACCAACGCGCAGAATGTCACCTACTGGCAAGATACCGAGCTGGCAGAAGCCTTCGCAGCCCGCGATAAGCGAGCCTTCATGGAGCGCAAGCGTTCCCTGAAGAAAGACCTCTTCCGCATGGTGGGTGAGCAGACCGGTCACCTCTTTGACCAGGATACCCTCACCATCGTTTGGGCACGCCGATTTGCCGCCTACAAGCGCCCGGCCCTCATCACCGAAAACCCGGTGATGTTCGAGCGCATGTTGCAGCGCACCAACCGCCCCGTGCAGATGATTTGGGCCGGCAAGCCTTACCCCACTGACTTCACCGCAGTGGATATCTTCAACAAGCTGAACAAGCTCAGCGAGAAGCACCCCCGCTGCGCTGTGCTCACCGGCTACGAGCTCGCCCTCAGCCGCCTCCTCAAGAACGGCTCCGATATCTGGCTGAACAACCCCGTCGTGACTCGTGAGGCCTCCGGCACATCCGGTATGTCCGCCGCCATGAACGGCTCCATCACCATCTCCACTAATGATGGCTGGGTGCGCGAGTTCGCCCGCGATGGCCAGAACTGCTTCATGATTCCTGAAGCCAAGGAAGGCCTCTCCGCCGAAGCCCGTGACCGCTCTGACCGCGACCACTTCTACAACATCTTGGAATCTCGCGTGCTTCCTCTCTATTACGACAACCGCGACGCCTGGAACGACATCGTATTCAACGCCATGGAGGATATCAGCCCCGCCTTTAACTCTGATCGCATGGCCGACGAGTACTACACCAAGATGTACAACGTGCAGTAACTCGCGCCCACACTCACTCCCCTCATTCCCCGCCGAGCCTCCCCGCCGGCGGGGATTTTTATGGCTACCCCACAGCCCGAAACGTGATTCTCCACCATGCTCTTGTACTCCTCACTCTGGGCATACACCGCGCAGTCACCCCACGGCCTGCGCTTGTATGCTTTAGTATTGTAGCTGCCGCCCTCCATGGCTCGAAGGTGCGCACACTCGCCGCAGCGGTTAATTTTCTGCGGCCCCTCCATTACCGGGGGCCACTCCAGCAGATTTTCCAGCAGCTTTGCCGTGCAGTACACGTCTACTCCATTTTCAGCCGTGAGGCTCGCGCCATGCAGCAGCTCGTTCTCGTTCTGGTTAGCTGTCAACTTCAGGTAATACGTCTTTCCGGGAATAATTGCCATAGTGCTATTTTACACCGCAGCTCTGACTTTTGCCACGCTCCGTGTTGGGGGTAAGTAAGCACACACAAACTATGACTTGAGTGAAAAGTCAGAGTTTTTTGAAGTTCAGGCTTTACAAAAAAGCATTTACACGTTAAAGTGTAAGTCCGGTCGGCAACTTGCAAGGCGGAGCTCACATGAGCCTTAATAGTAGACTGAGGTTGAAGCCTGTGTCACCTGACTGCGTGCCCTCAATCATGTTGAGGGCTTTTTTTCTTCTCTTGGTTTATCCTCTATATTATCTTTGTAGTGAGTTACAAGTCTTTTTCTTTTGCCCATATCACGAGCTTTCGTATAGTCTCGTAAAACTACTTTCTTTCTACCTATACGATAGACCTCATCTGCATCAGAGTCTCTTATAACCCATTCTCCGCGTGATATTGTTTTCCATAGTTCTTCAGCCATGTCGTTATGTTCATTAGCGTGAAGAATATCATCTAGATGTAAATCTAATGGCAAAAGTTCTTCTTTTCCATTTTTATTTACGGATTTTACATAACATACGCTATAAAGAGATTTTCTGTGTTTAAGTACCCACTCTATCCCTTCTTTAAGAGCTTTTTCTATTTCTCCTTGGGAAGCTTTTAGGTATACTATTGACATTCTTCTCTTTCGTCTCTCTCGTTGTCCCTTTTTGCGGGCATTTGTGTTTTATGTTGCATCCCCAAATATTCTTTGCTTCGATATCTTCTGATTCATTCTCTCTGGCATTTGCAGTGGCCACGCCTTCTTCCTTCTCCTCACCCCTGAGCCCGGCGAGAATGTTCTTTGCGAACGCTTCCGCAAGGGCCTTTGTCCGCGGGTGCAGCGTGAGTATCATCCGCTGCTGCTCAGCCATGCTGGCACCGTTCTTGCGAGCCTCCAAGAACTTCTCCTTGATGGGCGCGAGCCACTCCTGCGCGGGGTCGGTGGGGGCGTCAGTCTTGGCTGCAGTCACGGGCTCCGCGTCCTCCTCCTCCTTGGGTGCCGGTGCTTTCTTCTTCGGCTTGTCAGGGTCATCATCCGGGCCGGGCTTGTCACCCTGCTTGCCCTCCGTCGCTCCCAGCAGGCTTGCAAGGCCGCCCATAGCAAAAGCAACAGGCACCACTCCGAAAAGGAATGGTGCCTGTTATGTATAGTGAAGCGCTCCGGCCGCGGCTCGAACGCGGGACCCCAAGCTTAGAAGGCTCGTGCTCTATCCAACTGAGCTACCGGAGCAACTTGCGCGCGGCTATACTACCACTTATGATGAGCTTTGGCAAGCTTTTTTCGGAAAGAATCGGTCAACAAGCGGTTCCTGCACAGCAAAAAGTGCCTCGCGGTCCTGAGGTTCATAATCCAGATAACCATGCAGATGAGTTAAGCCATGCACCATATAGCGAAAAAGCTCCTCGTGGCGGTTCAGGCCATGCTCCGCAGCATAGCGAGCGGCAGTATCACAGCTCACAAGAATTTCACCGTACGGAAAAGTGATGGCGTCCGTCTCCGAGGGGTCGTCCAGAAACTCCTCATGCACCCGCGCAATGGTTTCATCATCCACCACGGAGATTTCCACACAGGGAAGCTCACTGAGCACATGGTCAGGTCCCTTGGGCTGAGCCAGCAGCTCCGGCAGCATGGCTGAGAGGGCTTCCTGCCAGGAAGCAAGCAGCTCATCGCTGAGCCACTCGCACTCAGCGTTCAGATAAAGCTCAATTTGCGGAGTCATCTTCTGCCTGATCTCTGAGAAGTTGTTTTCGCTGTTTGGCAGCAGCCCGAGCAGCACGGAAGAAGCTCTGAAACTGCTCTAGACACTCTGCCCCGAGCACTCCCCCCACGCACTCACACTTGTGATTCAGCGGCGGGTTAGAATCCAGCAGGTGAATCCAGCCACCACAAGCTCCGCCCTTAGAATCACGTATACCAAACACCACACGATCCGGTCGGCAGTGCACCATGGCACCGGCGCACATGGGGCATGGTTCCTTTGTGACGTATACAGTGCAGCCCTCCAGGCGCCAATCTCCCACGGCAGCTTCGGCAGCAGTAAGCGCCAGCATTTCCGCATGGGCAGTAGCATCCTTGAGGGCTTCCACCTGATTCCAGCCGCGAGCTATAACGCGATTGTCCTTCACAATCACGCAGCCGCAGGGAACTTCGCCGGCCGCGCGGGCTTTCTCAGCCTCGCGCATAGCCAGCATCATAAAATGTTCGTCCTCCGTCAAAACGCAGTCCGAATGAAGTGAGCGTATTAGCGAATGGTCACGCGCTCGTCATTATCCAGAATAGCCTGCAGCTCGGGCCAGCCCTGCTCCGTCTGGTTCTGGAACATGTGCAGGTATACGGACACTGCACCGGCGGGATACTTCTCAAAGAGAGCGTCCACAGCGGCCTGAAGCTTCTCAGCATCCAGAGTCTCGGGGAGTACGTCCACCACGCCGTGGCCGTTGTGCTCAATGCCAAGCATCTCGATAAAGTTGATAAGCATACCCTCGTGCTTACGGATAAGCCACACCTGCAGGAGGTGATCAGCGATGGTCTCAGCGGGTTTCCAGGCCAGCATCTTCTTAATCCATGCAAACTGCTCCTCAACGGGCTTCTGCTGCATGAACTGCGGACGCAGCTTCTTCAGGGCGCCAAGCTCGCGCAGAGCGGCACGGTACACGCCGCGCTCCTGATTGCGCATCCAAGAGAGGAAATTATTGACTGTCTCGTCATCCGACTTCTGGAAAATGGTGTAGGACTTCATGATTCGCGTAAAAAACGTGGCTCTAATTAATCACACTTTCTACGCTTTGTCCAGCAGAAGATGAGACATAAAAAGACATTTATTACCCATTTGCACATATAGCCACAAAAACAAGCGGAAAATTAGATTGCTAGCAGTCCCCGCGCTGGCGATAATGTACACCTCACCCACCCCTACTGAACTATGGATTGCAAAAAATACACATCATCCACCCTACACAGTGGAGCCATGCGCTGCTACACAAGCTTCTGCGCCTCCGGCGAAACCTTCGCGACGGACATTCCCTCCGCCATCGGAGGCCGCGGAGAGTACCCCACCCCAGCCGCCATGCTCGGCGCCAGCCTTGCCTCATGCACTCTGAGCATGATAGCATACACCGCCGCCCGCCATGACATCCCCGCGGAAGGCATCAGCGTGCGTGCCGCCTGCAGCGAGAAAGCGGGCAGCATTCAAAGTATAGAGCTGAACATCTCCGTCCCCCACTTCATCACAGAAGATGGCCGAAAATTGCTGGAAGCCGCCGCCCGCTCCTGCCCCGTGGGACGAGCTCTGCACCCGGAAATCGAGAAAAAAAATTATTTGGCACTGGGCAGATTAAGGCAATTTTCTGTGGCATAAGCCCCCTTCCCGCCACGTTTTTGCTTGTCAACTCGCTCCTGATATGCTTGAATATGCCCACGCAAGTTCAACCTTGCATTCCGTGCGCCGCAGTGGCGGAATGGTAGACGCAGGAGACTTAAAATCTCCCGGACGGTAACGTCTGTACGGGTTCGAGTCCCGTCTGCGGTAGCTGAAAATCAACGCTTTGCATCAAAATGCAAGGCGTTTTTTCTTTTCCTCAAAAATGCCTAAATTTGCATAAAATAGGGCTAATAAGCTCCCTTTTCCCTATTAAAATGTCACTTTTACAACACATCAACATACACCCGCCCCGCAGAACACGTCGAAAAAAGCGCCCGGCTCACAGGTGAGGAGCCGGGCGGTACGATAAAAAACGCAGGGGACGGTGAAGCGTTACATCTTCTTATCCGAAGGATAGAGATTCTTGCGGCCCACGGAGTGGTACTCGAAGCCGGCGTGGATGGCATTCTCACCGTGAATGATGTTGCGGCCATCAAAGATGATGGGGAGGCGCACAACCTCACGAAGCTTCACGAGGTTTGCCATGGCGAACTGTTTCCACTCGGTTGCTACCACGAGCACTTCAGCGCCACGGGCGCACTCGTACATATCATCACAAATGGTAACGTTGTAACCTTCCAGAGCGCGGGCGCCGGTCTCAGAGGCCTTGGGGTCATATGCGGTGACGATAGCCCCCTCATCACAGAGGCGCTTAATAAGCTTTACGGCTACGGACTCACGCACGTCATCCGTGTTCTGCTTGAAGGCAATACCCCACACGGCTATACGCTTGTTGCGCAACACCCACATCTTCTTGCGGATGCGGCCGAGGAAGCGCTCCAGCTGGGCGGCGTTCACACGCTCCACCTCCTTGAGGATTTCCATGGGTGAACCGAGCTGCTCAGCCACATTGATAAAACCCTTCACATCCTTGGGGAAGCAAGAACCGCCATAGCCAAGGCCGGCGTTCAGGAAGTGGCGGGAAATGCGCTTATCTAGACCGATACCCATGGCAACCAGCTCAACATCGGCCCCGGCCTTCTCACAGACGGCGGAAACGGCGTTGATGTAGGAAATTTTAAGCGCCAGGAAAGAGTTTGCTGCATGCTTAATAAGCTCAGCAGAAGCGAGGTCCACCTCCACGATGGGAGCGTTAAAAGGCTGGTAGACACGCTTCATCATATCCATGGCCTGCAGAGAATCCGCACCGATGACAATTCGGTCAGGATTCATCAGGTCATGAACAGCGCTACCCTCACGCAAAAACTCAGGGTTGGAGACTACATCCACCTTAACGCCCTTACAAGCATAGCGCTCAATGACCTGCTGCACCTTACTGCCGGTGCTGACAGGCACAGTGGACTTATCCACGATGATGCGGTACTCCAAATCCAACGAAAGAGCATTTGCGATTTCACGAGAAACACCCTCAATGTAAGAGAGGTCCACCGAGCCATCTTCATGAGGAGGCGTGGGCACAGCAATGAAGATAATTTCACATTCCTTCACAGCAGATACCAAATCCGTGGTAAAACGAAGACGACCGGCGGAAACATTAGAGACAATCATTTCCTCCAAATCCGGCTCGTAAATCGGCATCTTACCCTGCCAGAGACTCTTCACCTTCTCCTCATTATTATCCACACAAACAACATTATGCCCCACCTCAGCGAAGCAAGTACCTGTGGTCAGGCCTACATAACCGGTTCCTACGATAGCAAGATTCATGTCTACAGAAAGTTATCACGCACATCCGCGCTGAGTAATGCTAGCATAAAAACAGCCCAAATGCAAGCACAAAGTTCCCTTATGCCTTACTACGGGGCTGTCGCATTGCCTCAAAAATCCAGTCACCGAACTGACACTTCCCACGAGTTCGGCTGACACGTGAAAAGCTGGATGCCTCATAAATCAGGCACTAATATATACACATGTCACTCAGAATGAGTAAACAAGCAATAGTAGAGTT
>JAFWZG010000075.1 GCA_017517385.1 Akkermansia sp. | reverse complement strand
TTGGTCCCCAGTAGCGATTTTCCAGTGATTTTTTACCACCCCTATGTCCTGCGCTGTGCTCAATGATAGGCGGGTTAAAAGGCACGAAGGCTATCGGCACCTCTACAATGTAGCTATCATCTTTTTTCCACACTCGTGTGTAGTATAACCATTTTCCATCATCTGTCTTGACTCTCTGCTGGCAGGGGCGGGTCATGCCTGCATTATTCAAAGCGGCGCCCATATTCACCGAGGTCCAGCGCCCAGTGTAGAGAGATATGCATCCCTCCAGCAAAAAAACTGCCAAAAAGCATACTACATAGCTTGTGATTTTGAGTCGGCGATTCATTGAGGTTAAGCGTGTATCTGTTACGGGGCATTATATCAATTCCCGTCCCTCTGTTCAAGCGTAGAGGGCATTTTGTTGAGCGTTTCCTGCTTTTTTGTTGCAGATGGCGTGAAAACCCACACGAAGCGCAACCCCGAAAGTTCGTTTCCTTTGTCAGTT
The DNA here is from genome assembly GCA_017517385.1 of Akkermansia sp. Lineage (GTDB taxonomy): Bacteria > Verrucomicrobiota > Verrucomicrobiia > Verrucomicrobiales > Akkermansiaceae > Akkermansia. The sequence goes on along the minus strand of JAFWZG010000075.1, from coordinate 5,099 downwards.
AGAAGTCAGGAAGAAGTATATCACCAGAACTATGCATATCAGGGAAGGTATGATAGCCTTGCCGACAAACAAGATGGAATAGCTCAGAAAGCCCACGATGAGGGTGCCAGCCAACCACATGGGTACGTTGCCATAGCTTTCGTGGCAGCAGATAGCGGAGTTCAACGCCATCATGGGTAGAATCTGTAGCAAGAGAGCAATGAAGGCCAGCCATTCCTGCTGTCGAGAAAACAGGAAGCAGCCCATCCAGAGCAATATGCTACCGCCGGTGGTATATGCAAAAAAAGGAATTGTGGCAGCCACGCTATCCGGATTACAGGATTCTGAAGTATTGGACATGAGCATCCGGATGGCCAACGCAGCAAAAACTATTGCCAGCAATATGTTAACTGAAAAAAAGATTTTCTTTTGAATTGGGGGCATGGCTAAGCGTGTATCTGTTACGGGGCATTATATCAATTCCCGCCCCTCTGTTCAAGCGTGGATAGCATTTTGTTGCGAGTTTCGGGTCTGTTTCAGATTTGCTGGTGTTTATTTCCGAGCTGACTCGCTTCAATGAAGTTAAGTCATTGAATGTCATGCTAAGAATACCTAGCGTCATAAAAAATGCATTTTTGTAACTTTATAAGCGCTCTAAAATAGCGCTCAGTAGGTCATTTCTGTAACAGATGTAAGCAATTGGTTAAGTATTTGTTCTCTGTGGGGCACAGAAAATATCTACTTCTTAGACATCCTAACTCTATACCCTCAAGAATACTCTATTTTACCTATTTTTACCAGCAGATTTGAAACAGGCCCGGATTCCCGGGCACCTTTCCGATAAAGCCTATCAGTTAGCTCCCGCGCCGGGCTCGGGCAAATAGGGCTTAAGCTTTTGCCACACTTCAGTGGGCAAACCATCGGCATCAACATTCAAAATGGATTTCGGGATATCAGCTCGGTATGAATCCAGCTCACCGGTTTTCGGATGATAACGCCTGAGACTATCGGTAACAGGTTCATCCTCCCACTCATTCTCCAGCATATAATGAGAGCCATCCGGTGCCAGTATAAACAAACGTACGGAGCGGCAGCCGTCTCCGCCAATCATCAGATAGGCCACTTCTCCCTCAGCAGTTTGCTCCGTCCAATAATGCCCGGATTTGACTCTATCCACAAATTGTTCCGTATATTCTTCATAAAACGCACCATTCGGCAAGGCAGAAACCGTTGCTATAAAAGATTCACGAACATCATTCCCGGGATGCACACAAGCGGTTACACAGCCCGCAAGCAGCCCCACGGCTACAACAACAAGTATTTTGGCTTGGCTGTTCATTTAAGTAAATGCATTGCTTGTGAATTGCCCGTCTGCCCCGTCTTAATCATGAGGTAGAGCCGTGCGTGCATCATAACACTTGGGTATTCATTGTCAAGTTTTTTATATAAAACAGGTTATCTTTCCTGCATTTTTGTGGCCGATGGCGGGAAAACAGGCTGAAAGAAGAGGATTTCCTCGAAGTGGAGCCCTTGGTCTGCCGGGTGCGGGGCATGCAGTTGCGGCCTGTCTGGGAGTAGATTTATCGAAGCCTGAGTGGTGTTTCGTGTGTAGTCGGAGGCACACACAGGGCCGCTTGTTCAAGAAGCCTCTGGTGGTTGGTTTTTCCAGGCGTGGTGTAGTCTATTGCCTGTTTGCCGGAGTTATCGCGAGCATGGATGTCCGGTTTGGCGGCCATCAGGCGGCGCCATGCCTCATCCGCCATATAGCCTTGCACGGCATACATGAGGGGCGTGCGTCCGGCGTTGTCGCGGGCGTTGATATCGGCACCAAGGGAGGTGAGTGTAGGTACCATCCAGCCGTGGTCCCCCGGCATGAGCGAATACATGAGCGGGGTTCGCCCTTCATTGTCGCGGCTATTGATATCTGCCCCGGCTGTTATAAGCAGGCGAATGGAGGCCTCAGCATCAGCACTGGAAAAGTGCCTGTAGCAAGTAGTCATGAGAGCATTCTGCCCTGCATGATTGCAAGCCTTAGCATCTGCCCCGGCGGCCAGCAACAGCTGTGTGCAGCGAGTCATGTCATCATCTCTGCATGCGCCATCAAGGCGCATCCAGCTAAAGCAATTTAGGAAGCCGTCCTCCTCCAACTGCGCAAGAATCAAAGCGGTGTTCCCCTGCAAATCCCTCGTATGAACATCCGCCCCGGCAGCCAGCAACAGCTCCACCATTTCGGGTTGGTGTGTGTCTGCAGCCATCATCAAGGCCGTGCGGCCAAGCGCAGATGCCGCGTTTACATCCGCGCCACTTGCCAGCAAGGCCGAAACCTCCTGGGGCTTGCCCATCAGAACAGCCTGCATCAAGGGCGTAAGCTCCGCAGAAGAAGAGCCGTTGAGATGACAGTAAATCGAGGTATACGCTATTTCCTGCTCAAGAGGATATTCCTCCACTACACGTCGTCGGTTACAGCTGAACAAGTGAGTGATAAGCTCCAAGGCAGTCATACCATCCGCATTTCTGAGAGTTTTATCAGCCCCGGCAGCCAGCAACATGGCTACATGAGGCACATTGCCGACAAAAGCAGCCCTCATCAGGGCAGTTTCTCCCTTCTTGTTGGTGTGGTTTACTTGGGCTCCGGCAGCCAGCAATATCTGCAAAGCTTCCGGATTCTTTGCTCTTGCTGCGCTGATAAGTGCCGTATCGCCATTGCGATCCACTGCATTCACATCAGCGCCGGCTTCCAGCAGTATTCGTACATGGTCCGCTTTGCTCAAAGCTGCAGCACGCCCCAAGGCGTAATTGCCTGTCTGATTGGGCGCATTCACATCCGCCCCGGCGGTCAGCAGCATTTGCAGCAATCGTGGGTCTTTTTCTCCTGCGGCATATACTAAAAGAGAGTTCCCTGCGTATGTTACATCTGCTCCTTCTTCTATCAGCGTGCGCACACTATCGGCATCGCCTGTTTCTACAGCAACCAGCAAGGCTGTATATTCAACCCCGGCATGCGACACCCGCGCATTGACATCCGCCCCACCGGCTATCAGTCGGCGCAAAACCTCCGGCGATGCCTTACATTGAATGGCGCAGAACAGAGGCGTTTCTTCCAGAGCCCAGAACCCCGCACGAGCATTAACATCTGCTCCGGCGTTTATCAGCAGTGCTACATGCTCGGCTTTGCCTGATTTAGAAGCATAGACCAGAGCATTATGGTGGTAGCGGTTATCCCTTGGGGTGATATCAGCCCCGGCGGCCAGCAGCATTTCCGCAATCTCTGTGGTCGGATTATTTCGAGAAACACATACCCCCATGAGAGCTGTCCACCCCTCGTCATCGCGAGCATTAACATCCGCCCCGGCGGACAGCAACATACGCACTATGTCCGTATATCCATGCTGGCAGGCATGCATTAAGGGGGTATTGTTATGCCACTCCGGGATATTGGGGTCAGCCCCGGCAGCCAGCAGAGCCCGCACCTCATCCGCATTCCCTCTGCGCACGGCTTGCATCAGCGGAGTTCGCATACACTCCCCTGCTTTGTTTATCTGTTCCGGTTCAGGCAGAACGAACGTAGAGCCTTCCTCTCCATAGGCCATGCTTCCTACGGTAAACAGAACAACGGAATATACCAAAGGTCTCAGATTCATAGTGTGGAAAAGTTTGTATTTACTACGGTGTCATATTACCAAAATCCGGGCGCAGCTTCAAGCTGTTAGTTCCGATTCCTGATTATGGAAAATGGTTCTTATTTTTTCTTCTTTTTGCGGTTCTTGCTGCGACTGCGCCGCCGTTGTTTATCTTCTTCCGCCCATTTGAGGCGCAGCCATCTGAGCCAACGGTTGACTAAGCAGTAAAGAATAATGGAGACGATAACAACCAGAGGATAAAATAACCAGCCAGGTAAGCTGATGGGTAAGAGATAAAGAATGGGCACGACTATCATTCCGCTGCAGATTAACAGCAAAATCTCCCAGACGTTGCAGTTCAGCAGGTCTTCAATCTCGTATTCACTCGACGGTGATATGTACTTCTCGTCAGGCTTATATGGTTTAAAGACATCGTCATTCAGCATAGCGATAAGCAAGATACCCAAGAACCCCACGAGCGTTAAGACAATACAGATACTTACGCTTTTCAATGTGATCTCCGAGATAAAAATGGGAAACGCCGCGCTCATAATGATATATCTTTACCTATGTTAACGCAAGGTGCTTACGAGTGGTCGTGTATTTGATTATTCCAGTTTCTCAATTCTTCACCTTGCAGGCGTGCTGCCGGGCGGGATTTGATTATTTTGACTAAAGCATCCACCTTGGCAAACAGTTCTGGAATACTTACATAATACCGGAAGAAATCTAAATATTTCACTTCCCCATGGGAACGGCACACGATAAACAAGGGCAAGCCGCTCTCCGGAAGCAAATCCAGATACGGCGTGTCGGGCTGAATCTGAGCTTCTAGTTTGGACAACTCACGGCATTCTTCTTCATTCAGTCGGTATACGGCAGGAAACTCGGCGGTGGCCGTTAAATGCGGCGTGAAGGTCAGATAACACCCTTCCATATCTGGAGCGGCCTCCTTCGTCTGCTGGCAGCCTATGCAAGCGCCAGCCACAAGGGAAATGGCTAAGGTAGCAACAAAATGAAAAATTAAAGGCATAAGTAACAGATGTTTATTGTTCTATAGCGCCATACCTAAGAAGAAGTTGCTCCATGCGTAGCCATGCATCGCGGTCTTGCAAATCGGCACGAGCCAGAACACGGCGGCACATGGCCAAGGGCAGGAAGCGGCGGTCTCCACGTTCAGAATAACGGGTTGGCAGAGCATTCGGGTCTGCTCCGTTTTCGAGCATCCATTCCATCTTCTGCAGAATGTCGTCCATGCTCAGCCCCTCTCTAATGGGCGGGGCTGCGAGAATGACAGCCTCCTGCACAGGGGTGGGCTCGTGTTGATTCGGTGCAACCTCTAGGGAAATTTTTCCAGCTCTGTGGAAACGCTGAATCAGGGGTAAGACGCCGGGAATGTCCAACACATCGCGCCATTCGAGCTCTGTCAGCAGACCTTTATCACAGGCCCATTCCAATACCTCCATACCGCCGCCCTGCGCCGGAAGGAAACTTTCTTCC
>JAFWZG010000074.1 GCA_017517385.1 Akkermansia sp. | reverse complement strand
AGTCGGGATTTCCCCTCGAACTTCCTTTCCCACGGTTTGTTACCTCCCCGCAGTTGTTCTTCAGGTCTGGGATTCCGCATCATCGCGGCTCCGCGCGGACTTTCACCGCAGTGCGCATATCGCGTCGGTCGTACAGAAAAATGGGGCTCGGCAGACCTCTACCGAACCCCATGTTGCAAAAATGCTTATTAGGCAAGAGTGCGCACCTTGCGCTCCCAGCTCCAATCCCAGCGGGTCAGGGAGGAGAAGCAAGCGGCAAGCAGGTCCACACTGGCCTGAATGTCCACCTTGTGAGCCATTTCAATGCTCTGGTGCACGTTACGCACAGGAATGGAAACAGCACCGGCAATGGAACCACCGGCGCAGAACTTCTGCATGGCACCGGCATCCGTACCACCAGCGGCAAGCAGCTCAAGCTGGTAGGGGATTTCCTTCTCCTCGCAGAGAGCCTGCATGAACTTCACCATGCGGTTATCAGTGATGAGCGTGCCATCATACACCTTAATAGCGGTACCCTTACCGAGCACGGTGCACTTGTCGTGAGCACCGGAACCGGGGGTATCGAAAGCGATGGTCACATCAAGAGCGAAGGAGAAGTCAGGCTGGATAGCCAGCGTAGCGACCTGAGCACCACGAAGGCCCACTTCCTCCTGCACGGAGAACACGGCGTAGAGGTCATAGCAGGGCTTCTCACCGGCCTCGAGAATGGCACGGATGGCCTCGATGAGCAGGAAGCAACCACCACGGTTGTCGATACTCTTCACATTCAGGCAATCGCCCATCTCCACAAGGTCGCCCACGCGAGTGATGGAATCACCAAGGGATACATACTTCTCCACCTCTTCCTTGGGCAGACCTACGTCCACCACGTAATCCGTAACAGCGGGCATCTTGGTGCGCTCCTCAGGGCTCATCACGTGGATGGGCTTCACGCCCATGCAGCCGGGGAGATCCTTCGTGCCATGTACAATCACGCGCTGAGCGGTGAGAGTCTTGGGGTCAAAACCACCGAGGGGCAGGATACGAATGAAGCCGTTATCATCAATATGGCGCACAATAAAACCGATTTCATCCATGTGAGCAGCGCACATAATCTTCTTATCACTGCTCTTACCCTTGATAAGGGCCGTTACGTTACCGATGTTATCCACGGTGATGGAATCAGCCAGCGGCGTCATTTCCTTGATGATAAGGTCACGAATGCCGTACTCAAAACCGGACGCGCCGGTTGCCTCGCAGAGGTCCTTAAACAGTTTGATATTCATCGCGCAGACAGGGTAACGCAATCCGCCCATTTTTTCAAGCAAAATCACACAATGACAAATACCCCCCATACGTGTCCCAAAGATTTGGGACACGTTGATTTACGAATTACAATTTACGATTTACGAATTAAAAGTAAGCGGCTTACGCCGATGTTGGGATAAAAAAAATTGTGCCAATGAACGGGCTGTATGATACCCGGCCAAGGAGAATTCGGCAAAACACGCTGATTTTGAGTACACAATGCCTATATTCCACCAAACTTTGGGACCCATGTGAATACCCCCGGGTGCTTAACATGCAACCGGGGGTACGAATGCTTTAGCCTGTGAGGAGCAATTTAGATATAAGTGCGAATAATCGCTCTGCCACGCAGGCGCTCCACCCACTCGCGGTAGCGGCGCTCATTATTACGGCGACGCACGGCCTCATCCACACGAGCACGCACGCCACGAGCATTCAAGGAAGGCGCAGGAGCCAACCGCTTTTCCACTACTCGCACGATGGTGAAGCCCAAGCGAGGATCCACCAAGGGACCTGTCACACGGCCCTTCGGCAGAGAGAACACGATATTAGCGAACTCCACGGCAAGGTCACAGCGCTTCACAAATGGCCAGCGCCCACCGTCCTCGGCATGAATATCACGGGAATGGCGGCGAGCCGCCTCTTCAAAGGTAATGGCGCCACTTTCTATATCACGCACAAGCTGCTCACTGAGAGCATACTGCATCTCCGGCGTAGCATTGGGGTCATCCGGATTCTGCATGGGGATGAAAATCTTATCGTAGGAGATGGAGTCCTGCGTCATGTCTCGATAATCCGAACGGGTGGCACGATACTCAGCCTGAATTTCATCCGGAGTGGGAGGAATGCCACGATCATAACGAGAACTGCGCATGGCAGACACCGTCAGCTCTCGGCGCACGGAATCACGGAACTCACCATAGCTCATACCACTGCGGCGCAGATTCTCCAGAAGGGCATCACGATTGCCATTGAACTGGTTCAGGATACGGCGATTAATTTCCTCGTTAATTGCGCTATCAGGAATCATCAAACCGCCGTTTTCAAACTCACAAAGCACCAGCTCGCGCTCAATAAGCTCTTCCAGCACAGCCTTCTTAGCACGCACGAGCTCAGCATTAAAACGCGGCCCCTGACGAGGATACAGCATCGTGAGCTCACGCACATAAGGAGCCAAGCGTGCACGCACCTCACTAGAGGTAATAGGCCTGCCATTCACAGTAGCAGCTACTCGGTTAACAATGCGCGGATTCGCAGAATCCGCCTCTGCCGGACAATGTGCACAGACAGCAAGCAGCAAAACAATGAAATGGCTGAGAAACTTCATACAAGCACTATGCTACACTTTTTTATGACGTAAAGCAACCTTCATTTTTGTCAACGCGTCACTTTGTTCTCGCTTTTACCGGGATACTGTGTTAAAAGTATAGTGTTCACCGCGATTTATTTCTTTTTATGGCAATCAAACTGTTTATTCCGGGTCCGACCATCGTGTCGGAAGACATACTTTCAGAGATGAGCTTGCCGATGATTGGCCACCGCTCCAAGAAGGCGTCCGAGATTCAAAAGCGCATATCGGACAACATGCAGAAGGTGCTCTACACCGATAACCGCATTCTGCTCTCCACCTCTTCCGGCTCCGGCCTCATGGAAGGTGCTATCCGCTCCTGCACAGCCAAGCGTGCTGCAGTGTTCTCCGTGGGTGCATTCGGCGACAAGTGGTACAAGATGGCCGTCACTAACGGCATCCCCGCTGACAAGTTCTCCAGTGAGATGGGCGAGCCCACCACCCCCGAAATGGTGGATGCCGCACTCGCTACCGGTAAGTATGACGTCATCACGGTGACTCACAACGAAACTTCCTCCGGTATTCAGAACCCCGTGGAGGAAATCGCCGAGGTGATGAAGAAATACCCGGATGTGGTATGGCTCGTTGACGCCGTCTCCTCCGCCGCCGGCTCTAAGATTGAAACGGACAAGCTGGGGATTGACGTTCTCATCACCTCCACCCAGAAGGCCCTCGCCCTGCCCCCCGGCTTGGCTATCTGCGCCATGAGCAAGAAGGCCTATGACCGCACTGCTGAGGTGGAAAACCGCGGCCTCTACTTCGACCTCCGTACCCTCTGGGACTTCATTGACAAGAAGAACTACCAGTACACTTCCACCCCTTGCCTCTCCCTCATGTACGCGCTGGACAAGCAGCTCCAGCACATCGTGAATGAGGAAGGCATCGACGCCCGCTTTGCCCGCCATGAGCAGTGCGCTGAATTCACCCGCGCTTGGGCTGACGAATACTTCCGCGTGTACCCGAACCGCAAGTATCTTTCCAAGACCCTCACCGTTATCGACGCTCATCCCAAGGGCTGCTCCGAACTCATCTCCATCCCTGAGCTCAACAAGGCTCTGGCTGAGCGCAACATGCAACTGGGCAACGGTTACGGCGGCCTGAAGGATAAGACTTTCCGCATCGCACACATGGGTGAGCTCTGCATGGATGACATGAAGGAGATTACCTCCGCCATCGTGGATGTACTCAAACTCGGTTAAGCTGCAACCAAGAATAAATTCCCCCCAAAAAAACACCTACTCTCTCAATCACGAAAGCTGCTGTCGAAAGACAGCAGCTTCTTTTTTTTCACCCGCCTCGGGCAAAAAAACACCCCGTGATTTCAGAAAACCACGGGGAGGAAATTAGCTGATATAGTGGGGAAAAACGGGATTTATTCAATCCTCGGAAGAGGCCTGCTCCAAAGCACCGAAGCGGCCAGAACGAATCTGCCCCATAAGGCCATTGACGTGGCGCGTCCACGAGCTGTGGCTAGCGCAGTAGGAACGAGCAATCTGTGCCACTGTTACACGACCTCTCTGTCTGTACTTGGCCAGAATGGATGCAAGATCATTCACGCAATCTTCCTTGCTCCCATACTGACGCTGTCCACGGCGCCCCATGATACCCGCCAGATTATTGCGGCGGCGAGCAGAGAAAGAGGTGCCGTTAGCAGATTCGTGGCGCATGATCGCCTCCATTAACACGGGGTCCACTCCATGTCTTGCGGCCGCATCATTAATGGCAGGACGCAGATCCGTAATGGTATCTGCGGAAACCAGCCCGCTGAACAACAGCATGATGCCAGTCATAATTGTGATGGTAGATCTCATGTGCGGCTCAGTATACACACATTTTTTAGTTTGTCAACGCCAAAATTAATTATTTTTTAACTTTTCCTAAATATTAATTACACGCTTTTGAACGTATTGCCTCAAAAAAAACAGTCACCGAAAAGTGGATGCCTCAAAATTGCGGTCACCGAAATTTTAGCGGATAATTGACTAAAAAACAAGGCAAATCCACCATTTTTCTGCCCCAAAATGACAGCGAGCGTAGCGAGT
>JAFWZG010000093.1 GCA_017517385.1 Akkermansia sp. | reverse complement strand
TTCCATAGAGATGATTCATATTCCCGGAAAAACGCCTCTGGTACGAGAAGTGCTCAATAAACAAGTTCAGCTTTATAGAGCCATGGGAGTTGAACCACCTGTCGGTATCCTTTCATAGTGCCGCGTTCCGGGAATCCACGCTCTACGATATACCGGGAGTTATCTATCCTGATTATATGCTGACGGATAAGAAAAAGCTGGAGCGAAAAGGAAGTGTGATACTGAGCGCGCCGCCGAGCTGGGCAATCCCCACGCGAGAAGCGGCACGCATACTCGGTTGCAACCCTTCATCTGCGCGTGAGCTGCTGCACCGCAAGCGTGTGCGCTTTTGCCGGGTGGCCATAGGCCCCTGCCCGCCCACGGCATATTGGGATAGAGGCTCAGTGCGTCGCTTGGCGAAAAAGCGCCGACCGGTCATCAGCGATTTGCCGGAACGGCTGGTGAACACAACGGAGGCGGCTCTGGCACTGCAGGTATCCAAAAATACCCTCTGCCGCTATGCCCGCACAGGCTACTTGCAGAAAATCCGCCTGCGCACACGCGGGGAAGACGGTGCAAGACTGAGGAATTATTACCTACGAAGCGAGGTGGAAGCCATGAAAGCCCGCCGAGAGCTCATACTGTGCAGCCCGGTACCAATGCCACGGCCCCGGGAGCGTTTTCTGGGCATGAAAACGGAGGCAAAAACGCCAAAAGAATCTTGAAAATGGAAACGAGCAGCGCCCCGCACCCGGGAGCCGCTTTTCCATTATCAAAAGCCGCCTACCGAGGGCCGCAGGAGAAAGGTTGGGAGGCAAATCATCTGACAAGGCGTGATTTTAGGCTTGCCCGGTGGTGCATATAGGGGTATGATAAAGCACAGGAAGAAAAAAACGAATCATGACTGAGCAAAACGGACAGCCTGTTGAAGACTACACCACCGTTCAGGCACTTTTTGTGCGCAAGAGAAACTGCCTGCTGCTGCGGGCTGATTTTTCACCTTTGTTTGTGGACTATTACCTGCACCTCATGCAGCATAAGCAGCGCAATGCCGAGGCAGAGGATACCATGTTCAAGCAGCTGCTGGCATTCTTCACCCTGCACCTCGTGTCACGCCCGTGGCAGGAGTACCACGCGTGGACGCTGAATATTAAGGCACCCATGCTGGCGAATTACTTTGTATCCGGTTCTTCCCTGACGGAGGACGTCATCGGCCGCGTGTTCACTAAGGACGTGCGTGAGCCGGAGAAGAACATGCTCTTTGCTCAGAACCTGCGCACCAATAAGGAGCCGCAGACCTCCGTCATCATTCTGCCGGGCGAGACCAGCATCGAATGGGTGGAGGATTTTTACCGCCAGAGCGAGCAGCGTCAGGCCCGCGCCTTTGAGGTGGGCGGTGATACCTACGCACTGGTTACGGCCCAGCCCGGTGCGGATTTCGACTGGCTGAGCGAGCTTACCGCGCAGGACGTGGCCGAGATAGAACAGCACGAGGAAGTGAAAGTGCTGGAAACGCGTAAGTTCACCTTCCGCTGCGGCTGCACGCTGGAGAAGATTCTGCCCACCATCCGCACCATGCAAAAGGATTTTGCGGATTTACTCTCCGAACAAGGCTTCTTAGAGGTATCCTGCCCGCGCTGCGGAGCCGTGTACCACGTGACGCCCGAAATGATGCAATAAACAGGCCGATTCTGAATTACGAATTTAGAATCATTGCCATCCCATAGAGGCTCGATAACGAGCCTCTATGGCGCATGATTGCTGGATGTATGGATGATTTTCTTTGAAAAAAGGTTTAGGAATTAGGGGGGGAGAATCTCTCGGCGGTTCCTGCTGTCCCATATCAAATA
>JAFWZG010000092.1 GCA_017517385.1 Akkermansia sp. | reverse complement strand
TTTGTGACTGAGTCAACGGATAGAGAGGAAATGAAAAATGAAAAACTTTCGCAATTTTTGGGTGCTTACACTTTCCGTACTGTTCCTACTGAGCCTTTCGGCCTGCAAGCGTGCATCGCCATCCGACACGTCAAACTCATCGACGCCGGCGGAACCGGCACCGAGTGCAGCAGAGCGTACCCAGACCGATATCCTCTATGCCGTTTTCTATGCCGATGAGGTCAAAGAATACCCCATCGAATATACCGGTGCCCAAAAGACTGCCGAGGAACTGGCCCAATCACTCAGCGAGCTGACTGGGCTGGACTTTACCATCACCGCCAGCCAGACCGAGGACGGCTGGATCGTGGACTGGGCTGCGGATTCTACGCTGGTTGCAGGGCTGGACGACCGGGAGCAGAAGGAGGAGTTCTTCTTCTTTGACTATGATTCCCAGTGCTGGTTCATGATGGACAGCCTTTGGCGCACCCTGACCGAGAATCTGGACGCCGAAAATATCTATTACACCATGGATGGTGGCCAGGAGCTGGTCTTGGAGAACCTGTCTTCTTCCATCAACACATTCCCCTCGGACGTTCCCTATATGGGGTCTGGCTTCTATGCCGCCCATGACGATGTGCGAGGCGATGAGGGATCCACCGAGGACGGAGAGGCTTCCTACAATACTTACTATGATGAATCCACCGGCCTGCTGCTGACGTATCCCGATGTGTTTTCCTCGGAAGGCACCTTGGATGAAAACGGGAAAATGAATTTCTATACCCTGTGGGATACCGGGATGCTCTTCTGGATCGAGTCCAACGAATCGGGGTGGACCACTGACGCATTCTTGGAGACCTTTGATGCCCGTGCGAGGATGGAGTTGCAAGGAAATGTGATCATCGCCTGCGGCGAGGGGACAGACGCCTACGGCAATGTCGTTCCGATGGCATGGTATTGCGTCGTCGACCCCGGCTTTATCGCCAATGTGGAGGTGCATTGCACCGATTCGGACGAGGCGGACTATTGGTATGAGGAATTCCAGAATGACGCATTCTGGATCGAAAACGCCCGGGGAATCTATGGGGAAGGTTAAGGCGCGGAAGCAGCGGCTTTATGGACGAAAAGAATTACAGAAAAGGAGAAAAATATATGAAACAAAATAGACCTGACGAGACCGGTTTTGAAAAGATGAGCGATGAGGAGCTGTCCCGAAAGGTGAAACACTATGAGAACATTGAGCGCATCGGGGAAAAGCTGATCATTGTCATGATCATCGCATTATTTCTCACGGTGTTCCTGCAGGACAATATTCTGATCGATCTCGGTTTGATCGCGTTCATCGTCCTGCTCTCGTTCCTGCTCCCGATGCGGGCGGAAGGAAAGAAAAATGCCCTTCTGACACAGCAACTCGGCAGTTTCTTTTACGGGGAACTGGCGCGTATGTTCGGCCCCGCGCCGGAAAAGCCGGAGATGCCCATTGACGAAGCGTTCCTGAGGCGTATCGATCCGGTGCGTAGTCCCTGGGAGGATTGCGAGATCTCGAATTTCTACGAGGGTGCCCGCAATGGCATGCGGTTCTCTGCCGCCAACGTGACCTTGAGCCGCAGAGTGGAGTCGGATCACCCGGATGATGATTTTACCTATCCCCGTGCCGCATTTTATGGCATTGTGCTGCGATGCAAGGATATCTGCGGGCCCGTTGCCGATCTTGACCTACGGGACCGGTCCGAGTTTGAGTTTGCCACGTGGTTGAACGGCACTCCCAAGCATACCGAGTATCCAACGCGAAAGGGTGGCGGTCTCGACGATCCCGTCGCCTTCACTAATTACTATTCCGCCCGCACTGCAGACGGTACGGAGGCGGATGACGCGGTGACACCGCAGATTCGCGAGCTGATCGGCATGCTGGAGGCCTTCGCTGCCAACAGCAGGGTAGCCGCCCTCAGTCTGCACAACGGTGAACTAACGCTGGCGCTTCACACAAGCTATAAATTTGCGTACATTCCCCCAAAACAGGATCTTAAGAATATCGATGGGATACGCATGAGCTACACGGCTACGCTTACCACCATGGCAGCACTTCTCGACCTCATTCGGGGATCCTTCGCAAAAATATGACCCTTTTCGCAGGTTGAATCAAGAAAAAGAGAAAGGTGGAATCGGCTATGAAACCGGTAATTGTTTTTTTGATTGCAGTTCTGGCCATCGTGTTCTGGTGCATCAGAACGGTCAATGACTTCAAGAAAAAAGAGATCCGTGTGCAGGAGGGCCTCTCCGGCATCGAGGTTGCGCTGACCAAGCGCTATGATATGTTGACCAAAATGCTGGACACCGCCAAGGGCTATATGGGTCATGAAAGTGAGCTGTTCACAAAGGTCATCGAGCTGCGCCGCGGCATGAGCGTTGCGGAGATGAATGATGCCCAGCGGCAGATGGACGTCCTGAGCGGAAAGTTTTTTGCCGTGGCAGAGAACTATCCGGAGCTGCGCTCCAGCGATGTTTTCGTTGAGCTTCAGCGGGGCATCCGCGACGCGGAAGAGCATTTGCAGGCGGCACGGCGGTTGTATAACAGCAGCGTCACCGCCTACAACACGGCCATTGCCATGTTCCCGGCCAAGCTGCTGGCAGGCCCGCGTCAGCCGAAGGAATTCTTCGCTGCAGACACAGGCAAGCGTGAAGATGTCAAAATGTCATTCTGAGAAAGGAAGCGATCATGATGGAAGAAAAGCAGATCACGACGAATGAGCAGTTGGAGGCCGAGCTCCAATCCTTGCGCAGCAAGGCAACGGTTGCTAAGATTCTGACTTACGGTTCCGGCGCGGCGGCGATCCTTTGCTTTATCACGGGATTGATCCCTGTGGCAATTGTCTTTATTGTGCTTGCGCTGGTAGGAGGATACCAGCTGGAAAAGAACAGCAGCAGGCTCAAAAAGATCCTCAGCGACAATGTCATCAGCAGTGTGCTGAAGGAGGCGCTGGGCGATGCTGTGGAATATAACCCGTGGGGCAAAATTAACCCTGGCAGCATGGTGTTTCCGTTTTCCTATAACTGCGCGGATGGCAGCGATCATATCAAGGCAGCCTACAATGGGGTGAATGTTGAACTGGGCGACATCGAGCTGATCGACGAGTCAGAGGTCACCGACGAAGAAGGACGCACAGAAAGGACCAGAAATACACAATTTAAGGGGCAGTGGCTTACCTGCGACTTTGGCAAGGAACTTGCCGGCGAAGTATATATCTCAGAGCGGACAAAGAAAACCCGCAGAAGTCTGAAAAGCAATGTCACGATGGATAACGAGCAGTTTGGCACGCGCTTCTGTGTCAGAGCGGATAATCCCCAGGAAGCGTATTACATCCTCACACCGCACATGATGGAATATATTACCGCCATGGCGGACAAGAGCGGCGGCACGGTCTATCTTTCTTTCCTGCGGGACGGAAAGCTGCACGTTGCGGTCCAGACCGGGCGCGACTTCTTTGAGCTTGGGAAGACCAATACGGATGCGGAAACGCTGCGCCGGAAATTCCTGGGTGAGCTGCGCTGGTTCACCGATATTGTCGACACGCTGCG
>JAFWZG010000091.1 GCA_017517385.1 Akkermansia sp. | reverse complement strand
TTGACATGCCCATGAGGGTATGTTCACGTACATTTTTTCTCGACTGAAGGAACGCTCCACATGGCTGGGGCTGATAGCACTTGCGACCGCTTGCGGGGCCACGATTGAGACCGTACTTGCGGAGCAGATAATCGCCGCCGGGATGGCAATCGCCGGTCTCATCGGCGTATTGACCAAGGACACTACCGGCAGCACTGAGGCAACCGCCACCGGAAAGGAGAGAGGCAATGACCATCAGTGATATCCAGCAGGACACAGTATTCTGGCAGCGCATGCTACGCCTTGCCGGGTACTACACGGGCAAGATTGACGGCATCTCCGGCAAGCTCACCCGCAAGGCTGAGGACGCATGGCTGACAGCCTCCCGCGAAGCCGCCGAAACCTATGGCACCTTCGACGAGCGCACCGAGAAGGTGATACTCACCCTCATGCCCGGCGCACAGGCAGCCGCCCGCAAGTGGATGCGAGCCGCCACCGTACGCGCGGCGGAACTCGGTATCACCGTGAAGCTCATTGACGGCACCCGGAGCTACAAGGAACAGGATAAACTCTTCCGCAAGCGACCGAAAGTCACCAATGCACGCGGTGGCCAGAGCTGGCACAACTTCGGGCTTGCCTTTGACTTCGGCCTGTTCCGTGGCAAGGAGTATCTGGGGGAGAGCCCTCACTACAAGACACTCGGAGCCATTGCCAGCACCATGCCCGGCCTCACTTGGGGCGGAACATGGGTCAATCTGGTAGACGAACCCCACATCCAGCTCAACCTATTCGACACGGTAGCGAAGGCCCGTGCCGCCTTCGAAGCATAATGGCAAAGGGACTATTCATTGTCGGCTTCAGCACGGAAGAAGTCTTGGCCATACAAGCCAAGGCCAAAGCTCTGTTGCTGGAAGGAAAAACCATTATGTCCTGGAGTGATGGCGGGGGTACCTCCGTCACCAAGCAACAAGTGATGCCGGTGGCTGAGGTCTTGGAAGAATGCGCCTATGCACTCCGCAAGCTCGACCCGGACACCTACGCCAAAAGGCCCGCCGCTCCGGGCAGTTATGTACCGCACCGCCTCCCCCTATGAATGCTTTTCAACGATTCGCCGCGCGTCTCTTCTTCGGAGTCAATTCCACCTACGAGAACGCCAACCGCTCACCACGCCGGGCTCAGGTTCCCGGCAGCGCACCGCGTGACGCCACGCTCGACCTGACACCGGGCGTACGCTCCGAGCTGGTCCGCCGTTCCCGCTATCTGGTCCGCAACTCCGGCTTTATCCGTGAGATAGTAGGCAGCATGGCCCTGTATGCCGTGGGAGATGGCCTCAAACCGCAAGCGGAAAGCTCGGACAGAGCATGGAACCGCAAGGCGGAAGCCTATTTCAACCGATGGAGCCGCCACGCCGACCTGACAGGCCGCTTCAACCTCACCCAGTGCGAGCATCTGGTCTGCAAGGCCGTTGATACGGATGGCGAGATATTCATCCACAAAGTCATGCAGGGAGACTCTCCCCGGATTCAACTCATCGAGAGCCACCGCATCGGAGACTACTCAGATTCGGAGGGATTTGTCGATGGCGTGAAACTCAGCCCGGAC
>JAFWZG010000073.1 GCA_017517385.1 Akkermansia sp. | reverse complement strand
TCCGTGGTGTTTTGGTTTTGTTTTTTCACACCCCGATTATGAGTTGTAATCGGGCATTTCCAAAACACCATTTTTGTCATCCGGTATCTTTGTTTGCCATCCGGGATAATTCCTGTATTCGTTTTCTATGGGATGGCAATGAGAGCACATGGAAAAATCACTTTTCTTCAGGCGGGAGCTGTGTTCTGCTTGCCAGAAGAAGGGAAATATGCTAATATGCGAGGCATGAAGCTGTTTATGATAGCAGGCGAGAAGAGCGGCGACAAGCAGGGAGCGCTGCTCATTCAGGAACTTTTACGCCGTAACCCTGACATCGAGATTGTGGGCTTGGGTGGCAGCCGCATGCATGCGCTGGCACCGGGAGTGGAGGACTGGGCCGAACAGGCAGCCGTCATCGGCATCGTGGAAGTGCTGCGACACGCTCGCTTTTTCATGACCCGCCTTAATGATATGGCGGATAGAATCGCAGCGGAGCAGCCCGAGGGCCTCATCCTCATTGATTACCCCGGCTTCAACCAGCGCTTGGCCGAGCGTGTGCATAAGCGTTCCCCCAAGACGAAAATAGCTTGGTTCATCGCCCCGATGGTCTGGGCATGGCACAAGAGCCGCGTACCTAAGCTCGCCCGAGTGCTGGATTTGATGATGTGCACCTTCCCCTTCGAGAAGCCTCTGTTTGAAAAGGCCGGTTTGCGCACCGAGTTTGTGGGGCATCCGCTAGTGGATGATATTCTGGAAAATCGCCAGACGAATGTGCGTGAGAAAGGCCTCATCGGCCTCTTCCCCGGCAGCCGTATGCGCGAGATTGAGCGCCACTTCCCGGTGTTTTTGGATGTGGTTAAGAAGCTGCGCACCGTGCACCCGGAGTGGAGATTCGAGACCTCGGCTAGCACCGAAAAGCTCGCCGGCATCATGCGCAGTATGGCGGAGAAGGCCGGAGTGGCGGCAGACGTCATCAACATTTGCCCGGGCAGTTACCACGGCCTGATGGACCGCGCCGAGGCCGCGCTGGTGACCTCCGGCACAGCTACACTGGAAGCCGCGCTGCATGAGCTGCCCTTCGCGCTCGTGTACAAGGTGGCGTGGGGCACGTATATGATTGGCCGCATGATTCTGACCATCAAATACATTGGCATGGTGAACATCCTCATTGACAAGCCCGTGACACGCGAACTCATCCAGCAGGACTTCAATGTGGAGAACTGCATCAGCGAGCTGGAGAAACTCACCACTCCTGAAACGCGCGCTGAGGTGCTCGCCGGCATGAAAGAATCCATGGACAAGTTAGGCCATGGCGGTGCAGCTGCTAAGGCAGCAGATGCCGTTCTTTCGCTCTTCAACTGATTATCAGACAAATACACAACATCCCCGCGCTGCTACAGCATGGCAGCGCGGGGATGTTATTGTTATATGCGAGCTAATTTTTAGCATAGTTAGGTTGCGGCAGTGATACATATCTGGCATATTACAGGCACCGGCGGGAACCTGACTACCCCACCGCAGATACACACCAAACAATACAGAACTATGACACAGCGAAACATCACCCGGTACACCTACGAGACGACCTCCTTTCAGGGATGGCGCCTGAGTATCTGCCGCAAATGGAACCAATTCACCAAGTACTTCTCCGATCGCCAGTACGGCAGCGAAGAAGCTGCCTTTAAGGCCGCCATTGAGATGAGAGACCGCATTTTTGAAGCCCTTCACCAGACCCCCGATGACCCACGGGGTGTTTTTGAGCGCTTCAAGAATGGAGTAGAAGAACAGCCTGCTCAGATGCAGGCGACAAAGTAAGGAGCAAGACAGGAGAAGATTGGTAAGTACAGCCGCTGCCGGGCACACTCCTGGCAGCGGCTTGTAACATTTCTCAGCGCCCATGGAAATCAAACTCAATCGTTAGAGAAAGCAAGTTAAAAGCTCTCACACCATCCACCCGCAAAGCAAAGCTCTGCCCTACTCCGGGCTCAGGAATTTGCGACACACGGATTTCACCACTGTGCGGATATGTGAACTGATCACGCGCAGGCTCGTACACCTCCCAGCGCTCTGCTTCGCCAGATTTATAGCAGAAAGCAGGCTCACTCTCCAACAAACGAAGGCGCACCCTACCCTCTTGACGCACCGTGTTATACGAGCGGGCACTTTCCAGCGGCATGGTGGCCATCTCTGACTGTATGGCCGCCCCCACGGTGCATGAAAGCCCCCTGAAAGCCTCCGGAAGCGAACAGCCACCATCCAAGGCAAAGCTGATACGCTGAGCAGCCTCCGGCCGATTCAGCGGATAAATAAAGCCATGCAAACCAGCAAGGTGTGCTCCAGGGCTAAGGGTTAGTGCATCCGCCGAAGGGCTGCAGGTAACTGAGCCATCCACAAAAAGCGCCTCCGATGCTATGCGCTCAATGCTGTGCATTCCGCTGGTACTGTTCCGCAGAACAAACCAAACTTCATCCGCGCCGCCAGAAGAAGCCGGAAGAGCGGCAAGGTGCAGAGGCTCTCGCCCCTGAAAAGTAACACGCTGCCAAGCGGTAACCTGCTGCTCAGCGTTCGTGGTGAGAACAGCAAGGGTATTATCATTCATCAGCACCCAAAGCCGCACACTACCGCCCCGCTGCACCACCCACTCTTTTACCCCAGCTGTAAAAAGATGCTCCGCCAGAAGACTCGTATCAGTAGAAGTGAAACCATCCGCCGCCAACTTATAGGAGATTTCTCTCAGGCGTTTGCCGCCTCGCTGCACATAAAACACCGTGTTTTCCAAGCCGGTGGCCGGTTTTGCCTCACTCCCCACCGAAGATTGGCGCGCAAAGGAGGCGTTAGATGGCGTTACGCCGCCGCCATCCGGTGCGGACAAAGTCCACTCGCTAGCGGAGGTGCCCACCAGCAGCACTCGGGAGGGGCATATCCAGCAAATGCGGCTCTGATTATCCGTGGCCAGCGTAAGATGCAAAGCGGAATCATCAGAGGATGTAACGGAGAAGTTCGTAAAGTCATTCGCCGTACTGGCAATGAGTGTGGTAGGAAGAGCAGAAAAACCACCGAACCACAAACGCCCCTGATGCAGCCCGCTAAAAGTAGGATAGCCATTGCGTGCGCCATAGGCACCAAAGCTCCATCTTCGGGTATGGAAGCTCCGCAAGGTATCCAAATAATAGGATTGAACGCTTACTTCAGCAGAGTTTTCCGCCAGAACTTTCTTTATCTTAAATTTGTACTCGCGAGAACCTCCCAGAATATTGAAATAGATGTGGGCGCCGACAGAAGCAGAATCCGCAGAGCGGCAAACAAGCACCATGCGGCATGGAACATCTTCGGAACCGGAGATGATGTAATTCTTACGCTCTGAAGCAGAGTTCTGTTCCATGGTGCGAATACAGGTCCAATGCCAATGCTTAAAATTCAGGTTATATGATTTAGTATCATAACTTCTCCACAGCTCCCAAACTCCGTTCCACTCACCGGTAGTGCGCACTTCCCAATCACCGCATACTTCATAGGGCTGACCGTTGTCATTCAGCCTCATAGCGCCCGGCATAAAGCAATCTGGGTAATCACGGGCAGAATTAGAACCTTTGTAGTATGATGGCTGGTAGGGACGAATGACCGTATAAAAATTATACATGCCCGAGGCCTCATCACGCTCTGAATAGAATGCCGAAGCCAGCACAGAGGAAGAAGAAAGGTCCGGCAGAGCTTGCGAATTAAAGGCGAAAGCTTGTTTCAAGAAAAGGGTCTGAGATGGAATTTCGACATCCGCCAGCACATATTCCTTATTTTCCATTTCCTTAGAGAAACGCAGCGCCCCAGGATCAAGCGTTAGCACCGCAGTATAGCTCCCAGAATTCAGCAGCCCACGCAGGCCTTGGTTCTGCATGAGGTAAGATTCTCGCGGAAATGGATTCGGCATGAAAGCGTCAACCGCCCAATCATTATCCGCATAACGCCTCAACACATACGGCTCGCGGTGCGGTGTAGTCACGTATATGTGATCATTCACCTGCATAAAGTGCAGGCTCATCACCTCCTCAGCAGTTTCCCACGGGAGAGCTTTGCTGTATACCTCCCCCCCGGCATTCCGGACGAGCTCTCCGGCTCGGTAAAGCCTCATGCAGCCAGGGGCAATCTCCAGCATGAGTGAATCCGTCTCCGAAAAATTGAAAGGGATGAGGCGAGTTTCATCCGCATACGGCGTAAAAGAAGCTCCAACAAACTCTGTGCCGCAACGGCGAGAGATTCCTCCATACGGCTGAA
Source organism: Akkermansia sp. (assembly GCA_017517385.1). Lineage (GTDB taxonomy): Bacteria > Verrucomicrobiota > Verrucomicrobiia > Verrucomicrobiales > Akkermansiaceae > Akkermansia. The sequence continues at coordinate 331 of JAFWZG010000073.1, read as the reverse complement.
CGAGGAAGTTCCGTAACACCGTAGCTCCTCGCTGGTACGCCTGTAAATCAAAGCGAGTGGATAGCCAAGGGCTAAGTTCTCCCGCAGTAAAGCCGAGCACGAATGGTGAGTCTTGCATATGCCAGATTTCTAGCACAACTCAGCCCGAAAAGACAAGGCAGAACACCATAGCCGTGGCGTATCGCTAGGCAATCGAGTAGGGGGACTTTCGTCCCCCTCTCACACCACCGTACGTGCCATTTATGGCATACGGCGGTTTCTCGGCGTGTGATTGGTCCCGGAACTAATGTTCCTGCCGCAACTCTTCTATCTCTCCTCGCCGGATACCCTG
>JAFWZG010000072.1 GCA_017517385.1 Akkermansia sp. | reverse complement strand
ACTCGCTACGCTCGCTGTCATTTTGGGGCAGAAAAATGGTGGATTTGCCTTGTTTTTTAGTCAATTATCCGCTAAAATTTCGGTGACCGCAATTTTGAGGCATCCACTTTTCGGTGACTGTTTTTTTTGAGGCAATACGTTTATCCGCCGTGCAGGTATGCTTGGGCTTTTCTTTCTTATCCTCAACCCAAGAAAGCCATACGACACAATAATTTTTCTCCGTGCTTGACAATCCCCCACGCGGGCGTATAATACCGACCTCATGAACGCCGAAGAATCTATCAAGAGCACGCCGCTGTGCGATAAGCATGTGGCACTCGGAGCCAAGATGGTGCCCTTCGCCGGCTGGAACATGCCGGTGCAGTACGCAGGTATTTTAGCGGAGCACAACGCTGTGCGCACCGATTGCGGTGTGTTTGACATCTCCCACATGGGTCAGTTCCTTGTGAGCGGTGAAGGCGCAACTGAGTGGCTTAACACCATGTTCACCAATAACCTGAATAAGCTGGTGGATGGCATGGGCCAGTACTCCATGATGCTTAATGAGAAGGGTGGCGTAATTGATGACCTTATTATCTATCAGGTGGCCAAGGATGATTTCTTCGTGGTGGTGAACGCCAGCATGATTGATGAGGACTACGCTTGGCTTTCTGCTCGCAAGCCTGAGGGTATCTCCCTCGTGAACAAGAGTGACGCTTACGTGGGCCTGGCTGTTCAGGGCCCGAACAGCGAGGAGGTGTTCGCCAAGATGTGCCCCGGCGTGGAGCTTCCCGTGCGCAACGGTATCCTGATGTTTGAGGCTGAAGGTGATGCTTGCGTGGTATGCCGCACCGGTTACACCGGCGAGAATGGTTTCGAGTTCTTCTGCCCCGCTGAGCAGGGTGTGAAGTGGTTTGAGAAGAGCATCGCTTCCGGCGCTCAGCCCTGCGGCCTCGGCGCTCGTGACAGCCTCCGTTTGGAGATGTGCTACTCCCTGAACGGTTCCGATCTCTCCCCTGAGAAGACCCCCTTGGAGGCCGGCCTCTCTTGGTGCTGTGATTTGACCAAGGATTTCATCGGCGTGGAAGTCCTGCGTGAGCAGAAGGCCTCCGGCCGCCCCACCGCTTTGGTGGCTATTGAGTACACCGGTAAGGGCGCTCCTCCCCGCCATGGCTACGAAGTTCAACTGCCTGATGGCACGCCCCTCGGCGAAATCTGCAGCGGTGTGCTGTCTCCCTCTCTGGGTAAGGGCATCGCCATGCTGTACGTACCTGCTGCTCACAGCAAGGTGGGCACGGAGGTGAATGTCATCGTTCGTAACAAGGCTGTTCCCGCCGTCATTGTCAAGAAGCCTTTCCTTAAAAAATAACCCCTGAACTAAACACATACTATGAGCAATCCCGCTGAATACAAGTACTCCTCTGAGCACGAGTGGATCAGCCCCGCCGTGGACGGCGTGGTGACCCTCGGTATTACCGATTTCGCCCAGGCTGAGCTGGGTGAGGTGGTTTACGTAGACCTTCCCTCCGTGGGCGATACCTTCTCCAAGGAGGACAGCATCGGCGCCGTGGAGTCCACCAAGGCCGCTTCTGACATCTACACCCCCGTTTCCGGTGAAATCGTGGAGGTGAACGAGGCTCTGGACGCTGAGCCCAACACCGTGAACAGCGATGCCTTCGGCGCCGGCTGGATCTGCAAGATTAAGCTGGATGACGCTTCCGAGCTTGATGAGCTCATGGATGCCGCCGCCTACACCGACTTCTGCAACAAGTAATTAACACCGCAAAGCCTTGCAGGTGGTGCAGAGCAGGGGTGTGACACCCCTCCTCAAAGCCCCCGCAAGGCTTTGGCCTTTTACTGCAGAGCCCGCAGCTCCGTCGTGAAAATTTTCGCAGATTGTAAATTGTAGATAAAGTTATGCTTTCCGCCCAGACTTCTTTTATCCCCCGCCACATCGGCCCGAATGAGGCTGATACCGCTGCCATGCTGGCCACCATCGGCTTCGATTCCCTCGACGCTATGACCGAGGCCATCGTGCCCGCGGACATTCGCCTGAAGGCTCCGCTTGATTTGCCCGCCCCCATGGCTGAGCAGGAGGCCCTCGCTGCCCTTCAGCAGATGCTCTCCGCTAACAAGCCCGTGCGCAGCCTCATCGGTCAGGGGTACTACGGCACCTTCCTGCCCGCCGTTATCCAGCGCAATGTATATGAGAACCCCAGCTGGTACACCGCTTACACTCCCTATCAGCCCGAAATCGCTCAGGGCCGTTTGGAGATGCTCATGAACTTCCAGACGATGATTGCCGGCCTCACGGGCCTGCCCATCGCTAACGCCTCCATGCTTGATGAAGGCACCGCCGCTGCCGAGGCCGTGCACCTTTGCGTGTGCGAGAAGCGCAAGAGTGATACCTTCTTCGTGGCTGATACCTGTTTCCCGCAGACCATCGATGTTATCCGCACTCGCTGCGAGACCACCGGTGTGAAGCTCATCGTGGGTGACTGGAAGAGCTTTGACCCCGCCTCCGTGCCCACTCTTGCCGGCGTGCTCGTGCAGTACCCGGATAACCTCGGTGCCGTGGAGGATTACGCTGCCTTCTTTGAGAAGTGCCACGCCGCCAAGGTGCTCTGCTGCGTTGCCGCTGACCTGCTGGCCCTTACCGTGTTGAAGGAGCCCGGTTCCTTCGGGGCTGATGTTTGCGTGGGTACCACCCAGCGCTTCGGTATCCCCATGGGCTATGGTGGCCCCGCCGCCGCTTACATGGCCTGCACGGACGCCCTTAAGCGCAAGCTCCCCGGTCGCTACATCGGTAAGTCCATCGACCGCGACGGCAAGCCCGCTTACCGCTTGGCTCTGCAGACCCGTGAGCAGCATATCCGCCGCGAGAAGGCTACCTCCAACATCTGCACCGCTCAGGTGCTCACCGCGCTCCTCTGCACCTTCTACGCCATGTATCAGGGCCCCGAGGGGCTGAAGAACGTGGCTACCACCGCCCACCGCCTCGCTGCCGGCTTTGCCGCTGCTGCTAAGGCCGCCGGTTACAGCCTGCCCGCCGCCACCTACTTTGATACCGTGGCTGTGAGCGCTCCCGGCAAGGCTGCAGACCTCGTGGCTGCTGCTTTGACCGCTGGCTACAACATCCGCTTGGTGGATGCTGACACTATCTCCGTCTCCTTCGACGAGACTACCACGGATGCCGACCTCGCCGCCCTGTGCAGCGCTCTGGGCCTGCCCGCTGCTGAGGTGCCCGCCGCTCCCGTATGGGCCGCTGAGTGGAACCGCACCAGCACCTTCTGCTCCGAGACCTGCTTTAACTCCTTCCACTCTGAGACGGAGATGATGCGCTACATCCACACGCTGGAGTGTAAGGACCTTGCACTGAACGAGGCTATGATTCCGCTGGGTTCCTGCACCATGAAGGCCAACTGTGCCGCTATCATGATGCCCATCACTTGGGCCGGTGTCACGGAGCTGCACCCCTTCGCCCCCATCGACCAGTGCGCCGGCATGCGTGCCATGCTTGAGCAGCTCAAGCAGTGGCTCGCCGTTGTCACCGGTTTCCACGGTGTATCCCTGCAGCCGAACTCCGGTGCCGCAGGTGAGTTCGCCGGTCTGCTGACTATCCACCGCTACCAGATGGCTCAGGGTGAAGGTCACCGCAACGTCTGCCTCATCCCGAACTCCGCTCACGGTACGAATCCCGCTTCTGCCGCTATGGCCGGCTTTACCTGCGTGCCTGTGAAGTGTGATGATAAGGGCAATATCGACGCTGAGGACCTCAAGGCCCAGGCTGAGAAGCACCGCGATAACCTCGCCGCCCTCATGGTCACTTATCCCTCCACCCACGGCGTGTATGAAAGCGGTGTAGCTGAGCTCTGCCGCATCGTTCACGAGAACGGTGGCCAGGTGTACATGGACGGCGCTAACATGAACGCCCAGTGTGGTCTCACGAACCCCGGCACCATCGGTGCTGACGTTTGCCACCTGAACCTGCACAAGACCTTCGCTATGCCTCACGGCGGCGGCGGCCCCGGCGTTGGCCCCATCTGCTGTGCTGAGCACCTCACGCCCTATCTGCCCGGTCACATCATTGAAGATGGCCAGTCCCAGTCCGCCGTTTCCTCCGCTGAGTACGGCTCCGCTGCTATCTGCCCCATCACTTGGATGTACCTCGCCATGATGGGCTTTGAGGGCCTCAAGAAGGCTTCCCAGATGGCCATCCTGAATGCTAACTACATCGCTAAGCGCCTCGAGAATCACTTCCCGACTCTCTACTCCGGCTCCAATGGCCTTGTGGCTCACGAATGCATTCTGGATACCACCATCATGCTCCGCAAGAGCCACCTCTCTGTGGATGACATGGCCAAGCGCCTCATGGACTACGGCTTCCACGCCCCCACCATGAGCTTCCCCGTGCATGATACCCTCATGGTGGAGCCCACCGAGTCCGAGAGCAAGTATGAGCTGGACCGCTTCATTGATGCTATGATGGGCATTCACGCTGAAATGGAGGCCGTGGCTAATGGCACCGTGCCCGCTGATGACAACGTGATGGTGAACGCTCCCCACACCGCTCTTGCCGTTACCGCAGACGAGTGGAACCACTCCTACACCCGCGCTCAGGCTGCTTATCCCGCCGCTTGCCTGCGCCTGCACAAGTTCTGGCCGTCCTGCTCCCGCGTGGAGAACGCCTGGGGCGACCGCAACTTCTGCTGCACCTGCGATACTCTCGCAGAGCAGCAGGGCTAATAGCGCCTTCCGCATCTTATCCCCGAGCCCCGCACACCACCCGGTGTGCGGGGCTCCTTGCCGTCCGCCTCTGTCTCTATCAAAAAATCGTATTTCTACCCGCGTTTGTTGTACTTTTTTCTTTACGTTTCCTTAAATATATTGTAGACTTCACACTATGGACGCCACCTCTCTTCTTGCCACCGAAATTGATTACTCTCTCTACGAGGACGATGATGCCTACATCGCTGCTTACTCCGAGCTAATAGATAAACTCCGTGCCTGCGCCAAGGCCCATGCTCAGGGCACGGACGGTTGCCCTCAGGACCTTCAGACCGCTATTGCCTGCTGGCAGAAGGCCGCTGAGCTTGAGGATCCCGAATCTCTCTGCGCCCTCGCGGATTACTACCTCTCCGCCGGTGATGATGATCAGGCCATCAGCTGGCTCCACAAAGTGGTGAACGTCTATGATTTGGAGCAGCCTCTCTGCACCCTCATCACTCTCCTTAAAAAGCGTGGAACAGAGGAGGACAACGCCGAGCTGGACTCGCTCTACCGCGCTCTCGTCTCCGGCTTCCCCAGTGCTGAGCACCACTACGATTACGCCTCATATCTCCTCTCCGTGGATTCCTCTCTGCACTCCCTCACTCGCCGCAAGGCCGTCCGCTTCCTTGAGCTCGCTGCCGCCACCGGGCATGCCGATGCCGTTGCCCTGCTGGAGCGCCTCGGTAAGCGTTAAGGCTCCACCTTTTTACGTCTTTTTTTTCATTCTCTGGTTTGTTGTTGCAAAAAGCCCGCGCTGCTTCCGGCAGCGCGGGCTTTATACCTACTAAAGTTGTTGCTGTGTCCAATTTAGGATATGCGCTGGGATAGCATCCTTAAGGCGCCAATGTACGCTGATGGGTTTACTCCCTTCATGCTTCTCGTACTCTAGCTCTCCTAAAAAGACATCCTGAGCGCTTGCATTCCTCCACCATGGAATAGATAATAGCCGCTCTCTGGCCGGCTTCCGGAGCGCCAACAAACAAACAGTTGTCGTAGAATCAATAGCTCTGATGGCTCGCTTGAAGCGCCGCGGCAGCCTGAAATAACTTCTTCCCCCCTGCGTGAAGAAGTTCGGATGAGTCTGCTGGTAATACTCGACAGTTTTCCAGAAAAGTTTCTTTATCAGTGTAATGTCCCGTGTCCGATTGGCATGTGACAAGGTGTTGCGATGTGGTGCGGTTGCATTCCGGATGTT
>JAFWZG010000020.1 GCA_017517385.1 Akkermansia sp. | reverse complement strand
TACCCAAGCATTGAAGTAGGGCATGCCTTCGTTCACGACGCATTCGTTCACGCCCATGGTGGTGGTGCGGTTACGAATGGCGCGCAGCTGGCGTTCTACATCACCGCTAAGGGCCATGCCCATGGAGGTGACGGAGGCGCCTGCCACGGCGGCGAGGTCCTTATCCGTCATGTTGCCGTTATCCACAGCATCCAGCAGAGCGGCCTGCATGGGAGCTGTTTCAGGCTGGGCCTGCGGGTTGACGTAGAAGAGGGAGTCACTGAGCAGGGCAGCACCGGCTGCACCGTTCTCGGTGGTGGGACGTACGGCCTCCTCCACGTAGTCGGCGTTGCGGTCAGCAACAATCTGGCCATTCTCCAGGCGTGCGTTCTCGAAGTACTTGTTGAGAGCAGCACCGATGAGGGTTACCTTGGCGGTGCCGTTAGTGGCGTCGAGGTCAGCGATGGTGTTCACGTACGGCGTGATGCCGGCGATGACGGTGGCGGAGTCCGCCTGTGTGATGTTGATGGCGGTGTCGTTAAGTGTCACATCACCGCTGTAGATGGAAGCAGCCAGATTATCGCTCTGCACATCGAAGTTCACGCTACCGCCCTTTACGTTACCTGCGAGGGCTACGCCCTGGCCTGCTACGTTGATAGCGGTGTTGCTTACGTTCAGAGTGGCGGCGGCATCATCACCCATATTCAGGGTGGCCACCTTGCCGCTGATGTTGGCATTCACACCCGTCAGGGCCAGAGTACCGGCATAGCCGCTCTGAGCCGTAGTGATGGTGGCGGAATCCGTGTCGGAGGCATCACCGCTGATGGTCAGGCCGGCTGCGGCATCAGCTGCAGTCAGAGAGTTCAGGGTGACGGTGTCAGCCTCGGTGCCGGTCAGATCCAGAGCCTGAGTGCCGGTCACGACGACGGTCTTCACCTTGTCCAGAATGTCACCGCTTACGAGCTTGCCATTGGCGTCAAGCACGGTCAGACCGGCTTCCGTCATGTTGTGGGCACCATCCAGGTTCCATACGCTCAGCTCATCGGGAAGTTCCACGATGGACATGTAGAGGTCAGATGTGGTGCCGTCAGCCGTAGCCACACCGCTTGTGGCGGTATCACTGAAGGTCACGTAGGTGTTGTTCTTCAGGAGAGCCTGCATGTAATCGCTCTGAACCTCGGGCAGGTAGGCATCGTATACGCCGTCAGCGTTGTAGCCGTAGTTGCTCAGGTCAAGATTATCAGCGATGGTGCCGTTCATCGGGGTGTCCAGCTCGAAGATGTGATAGCTGCCGCTTGTCACGGTGCCATCTTCCACATCACTGAGGATAAGCTTCACGGTGTCGCCGGTCTTGGCAGTGAGGCTGCTCATGTGCAGGCGGGTGGTGCCTTCAGTGAGGCCGTCAATCACGAGCGTGTCTGCCTGTACGTCGCCCATCTGATAAGCATCGCCGTCATAACCGAGTGCCTTCTCTGTGATGGTCAGCTTAGTAGCGATGATGTCACCGGCGGTGGCACCTTCTGCCTGAGCACCATCCAGAGTGGTATCAGCCACGGTGAGTGTACCGAGGTTGTTGAGCTCGCCGGTGAAGGTGGTGGCATCCGTAATGGAGAGGGAACCACCCACGCCCACGTTCACAGCACCGCTGCCGTTCAGTGTGCCGATGTTCAGGTTGCCGCCGGTGAGCGTGCCATCTGCAGCCACAGTGCCAACGGAGAGTGTGCCGTTGTTAGCAAGGGTGCCGATGTTGACGGTGGTATCTGCGGAGCCATTGGCAGTGAAGATGCCATCGTTGGTGAGCGTGTCAATATCAACATCACCGCCCACGGTTACATTGCCGCCGAATGCCAGCGTCATGTTCGTGGCTTCCAAATCACCTGCTACGTTCAGCTCAGTGCCTTCGCCTACAGTCAGGGTGCCCATGGTCGAGCCATCGCTCATCAGCAGGTCACCGCCGATGTTTGCTGTGCTGCCGGTGCCTTCCAGCGTCAGGCTGCCGCCCTTGCTGTCCACATTACCGGCCACATCCAGAAGGCTGCCGCCCTGTACCGTGATGGAGCCGCCGGTGGTGTTATCCACATTGCCGGTTACAGTCAGGGTAGCGGCAGTATCAGCCGTGCCGATGATGATGGTGCCGCTGCTGTTATTCAGGTCACCGGGGATGGGATCAGAGCCGAGGCCGATGCCGAGATTATCAGAAGCACCGATGGTAGCGCTGCCGCTTTCAATAGCGAATGTGCCAGTGTTCACCATAGCACCGGCGGTGAGGGTGGTGTCATCACCGCTCAGGGTAAGCTCGTTGTCGTTGTAGAGCGTGCCGTTCACCTGAGTGGAGCCACCACTGAGGGAAATCTCACCGGTGGTGTTATTCACGTCACCCAGAACAATCAGGCTGCCGTCCGTTTGTTCGTATGTGCCGATGTTGCCGAGGTCACCATTCACGCCGATGAGGCCGGAGTTGATGATGGTGCCGCTGTTGATGATTCCGGGAGCTTCTTCCGGAGCCATCATGCTATTGCCAATCTGCAGGCCGCCACCATTAGAGGCGCTGTTGGTGATGGTGCCGGTGTTGATGAGGTCGCCGCCGGTCACGCTTACCAGAGTCGGATTGCCATTCGCGTTGCTGATGTTCAAATCACCAGCGTTGTTCAGGCCATACTGGGAGATGAGAGCATTCTGTACAACAGAGAGGGTTGCTCCTTCCACTACCTCTGTGCGGCCGTTCACGGTGGTTTCTACGCCCAGTTCCAGAGAACCGCTGTTCACAGAAAGGTTCTTGGCAAGTGTGATTGAAGCAGCATCATCCCCGGCCACGAGGGAGTAAGCAGTTGTGGTTGCCTCGGGAATGAGTTCAACTGTCAGGTTATCCACTGCTACACCACCCTGGACAATGACCTCACTGCAGCCGCTGCCGTCAAATACAACGGATTCGGTGCTAGTCGGTACAGAGCCGGTATTCCAGCTGTCACCGTCGCCCCAGACGTTGTTGTCCTCGGTGCCGGCCCACTTCAGGCCGTTGGCCTTAGAGGTGATAGTCAGGGCAGTGCCATCCCAGCTCCAGTTGTAGCGGTACTGGCCATCCGCACTGTCATAGCCATGTGCGCCGTCTGCTCCGTTAAGCAGAACTTCGTTGCCGGCAAGGTCTGTCACATTCAGCAGGGTCAGGCTCTTCTCGCCAGACTGGGAAATCTGGGAAAGAAGTACGCTGTCGCTGATGATGAGGTTCAGGTTGCTTGCAAGGGTCCCGGCTGTAATCTGGGAAGCAGCAAGCTTGTTAAGCGTGATACCGCCTGCGATATCCAGAGTACTTGCGGTCAGCGTGCTGGCCACCTCAGTGGTGCCAAGGGTCAGGCCTCCGGTCAGTACGATGTCGCCAGCCTCGTTAACAGCTCCCTGCAGGGCCATATTGGTGCCGGTAAGAGAGCCGGTGCCGCTCAGCTGGCCGGAGAGGGTTACGTCAGAAGCGAACGTCATGCCGCCGTTATTGGTGATGCCTTCGCTTACAGCCAAGGAGCCGTTGAAGCTTGTAGCCTGATTCACCACGAGGAAGTCCACGTCCACATCACCATTCATCGTGTAGGTGGCGGAGGTGTCATCACCGATATTGAGCGTGCTCTTGCAGTTCTCCACATTGCCTGCGTTCACCACGTCAGCATTGATGGTGGTGGCAGCGCCGGCAAAGATGATGTGCAGGGAGCGGTTATAAGCACCGGCATTGATGAAGGCACCATCCCAGCCGCTGACGTCACCGGTGAACTTGTAATTCACCTGTCTGTTCAGGTTGGCGCTGTCGGGATGGCACAGGAACTTGATGTCGCCGCTGCCGGTGATATCACCGCTGAGTACGGCATAGCGCTGAGGGGTGCCCACATCATCGCTATTCAAGTTGTTGATAGAGATGGCGGCGGTATCGTTTGCTCCATTCACGAGATGGAGGTTGACGATGGTTTCAGCGGTGTTGAAGTGACCGGTGACGGCTGTTACCTCCACGGTGCTGTTCGCATTGCCAAGGGCATTGAGCAGAGAAGTCATATCACCAGCGGAGCTGATATTACTAATCTGCACCGTACCGGTCCAATCGCCCAGCACAACACCATTACCCAGAGTGCCTACACCATCTGCCAGAGCATAAGTACCCTGACCATGCAGCTTCAGTTGGTGTGTAGCGTCAGAGGTGACACTCGCAGCATTCAGAGTTACACCGCTGCCGATATCAACGATGGACTGACCTTCCTTAGCCACCTCAATCTTCACGTCACCAAGAGCGGTATTCAGATTCAGGCCATTGCCGTTGAGCACAATAGCCGTCAGCTGCTCGCCGTCACCATTGGTCTTGGAGATATCAGAGTAATTTTCAGCTGTACTGTTGATGAAGTACTTAGTACCCCAGTCCGTACCGGTTACGGTTACAATACCATTAGCGTAGCTTACGTTTTCAGCAGAACCGTCGACAGTCCATGAGGTCACCCCTGTAGCAGTCAGCTTAGTGGCATCGGTAGCCACGGTGAAGGCCGTGTTGGTACGGCTGTAACCATTGCCGATGCCGGAGCTGTAAACTATGGGGTAAGTGGTGGTCTCATAACCATCGGAGGTGATGTCAATCGCACCTGTCAGCACCAGATTGCCGCTGGCGTTATCAACCGTGGCAGTCAGCGTAGCGCCGTTGAGGGTGATGGCACCTGCGCCGGTCTCGATGGTAGCGCCGCCGATAGTGGCACCGGTGATGCTCCAAGAGTTGTCAGCCGTCTTCAGTGTACCGCCGGTGATGGTGGTGCCGATGACGCTTGCGATGCCGTCCGTGCCGGTGAGTTCGAGCGTACCGCCGGAGATAGTCAGGGTGTTCAGGCCTGCTTCATCCGGTGTGGAAGCGCCATTGGTAATCTTAGAGGCGGTTACAGTGCCGCCTTCAATGACGAGGTGACCGGCGTGTCCTCTGGTGCTGTGGCCGAGGCTGATGGAGCTGGCGCTCATTGCGCCGCCCTCCTGTACCTTAACGGTGGCAGCGGATTCCATGCGGAGTTCACCCTCCACGGTAAAGCCCTTAGTTACCAGCAGGGTCTCGTTCACGTTACCGCCGCCGTGGATGGCGACGCTGTTAGTGAACTCATAGTTCACGTTGGTCGTGACCTCGGTGCCGTCAATGCTAGCGAGGCGCAGTTCTGAGTTGTCACCCAGAGATGCACTGCCTGCGAGCTTCACGGTGCCTTCACCGCTCACCTTGTCCTGAAGAGCCTTGAAGTTTGCGTTCAGTTTGGTATCACCATAAGCCGTCAGATCAAGCACGCCATCCACCTCAGCAGAGGTAAGGCCGTCTACCTGCAGTGTGTTGTTGCCGAAGATAGCTGTACCGGCACCAATCTCAAGCACTTCGGTGCTGATGGTGCCGCCTTCGAAGGTGTAGGACATGCCCTCACCGCCGGCAATGCTTACGCTGGCAGCATCGACAGCGCCTACTACGGTCACGGTTTCATCAGCAGCCAGAGCGCCGAAGATGGCGTTGTCACCGTTGTTGAACGCATCCTCAGCGGTAGCGCCGAACTGCTCACCATTTTCCCAAGTGCTGTTAGCGGCATCCCACACGCGCTGCTCGCTGACGAGCAGGGTCAGAATGAGATTACCATCTTCCAGACGTACGCTGTGGCCAGCAAGATTTGTCTCGCCGTTGATGGAGGCAAAGAGGCTGCTTGCGGCAACGGTATCGGTAATATCAGTAGAGGAAATGCCGGAAAGCAGCAGGTATTCGCCCGTGTAGTACTTCTCGACCGTCAGAGCCAGATCGGAGCCTAAGGTCAGCGCTCCGTTCAGCGCAATGCTGCCGGCGCTTACGTCAAGGCCCACACCGTTAGCCAGTGTCAGTGCGCCGCCCAGAGAGGTGGCGCCGGCTGTAGCCAATGTACCGGCCTCTACGGACAGGCCTCCGCTCACTGCGTTAACGCTACCACCCAGAGTCAGGGTGCCGGTGCCAAGCTTGGTGACGGCATCAGCAGCGCTCAGTGCGCCGATGCTGACACTGTCAGAGCCGGAAACGGTGATGGTATCAAAGTCCGCGATACTTACTGCGCTGCGATCCTGAGTGCCGGTGAAGGCAAGGGTGCGGTCGCCGGTTACGGTGGAGGTACCGGCTGTGCTCTGGTAACCACCGGAAATCACCTGATTAGTACCGGTGAAAGATACGCTGGCATCAAGCTGCACCGTGGTGGAGGCGGAGCTGAGGGCAGTGGAGCCTGCCTGATAACCGCCGGCATAGACGCTACCGGTGATTTCACCACCCTGAAGGTCTACGGAGATGTTACCCTGCTGCACTGTGCTGTCAGCCTTGTTACGTAAAATGTAGGAGCCGCCGTATATGGTGCCTACCTTGCCGCCGGTGAGGGTGATGTTCGTATCACCTGTAGCGGCAGTGAGGGCGGCAGTGCCAGTGCCGTTGACATAGTGTCCGCCGATGAGATTACCTGCCAGTGTGCCACCGCTGATGGTGATATTGGCATCGCCCATGCTCAGATTGGCAGCGCCGGTGCCTACATAAGAACCGGTAATGATGTTCTGGCTGAAGGTACCGCCATTGATGGCCACAGTAGAATTACCCACGGTGCTGTTACCGCCATTGGTCAGGTAGTTACCGCCGTAGATGGCGCCATTAAATGTGCCATTGTCGATGGTAATGCCGGTGGCTCCAATGGTATGCGATGTGTTGGCGCTTGCAGCGCGGGAACCGGCGGTAATCTCAGCACCGAACGTACCATTCTTAATGGTGATATTGGCGGAGCCGATGTTGGTGTTACCCTGATCGCTCCAGTTACCGCCCACTATCTTCCTGCCATCAGCCATGGAGAGGCCGGCAAGATCAACGGTGATATTCGTGCTGCCGGTAACGGTCTGTGTGGTGCCGCGGTTATTGTAGTGACCGCCCACGATGTGTTTGCCGAAGGCGGTGGTAGAGCCACTGTAGGAGCTCAAATCAACGGTGATGTTGGTGCTGCCGTTAATAGTCTGACCGGTGCTGGCGTTGGTTCCCCAAGCATAGCCGCCGATAATCATATCGTTGGGCACATTCATCTGGCCACCTGTAGTAAGTGAGCCGGTGTTTGTGTTGAGAGCGGTATAGACGAAGATGTTGGTAGAGCCGGTCTGGGTGGCGCTGTTGTTATGAGCAACTACGCCGGAGCCGACGATGGCCCCTGTCACATCACCGCTGAACACGGAGATGTAGCTGCTACCATTGAACTGAGCGCCTTGACCGTCCTTGTGAATACCACCGATGATGTAGCCCACCGTGGCGCCATCAACAACGATATGAGAATTGCCGTTGAAGTCAGCACGGGTGCCGCTATTATGGTTATTCGCGTAGGTGCCGCCAACGATAGCCTGATAGGTGCCCTCGCTGGCATTAATCCATGTGTCACCGGTGAAGGGGGCTTCAATGGCGCCACCATATACCATGGCATTGGCATTGCCTCCCGTCAGAGAGCCGGAGCCGCCCAAGGCAACCTCTGTAGCGTTTGCAGGGATGGCTACTTCTGCAATGGTATCCGGTGCACCGGCGATGCCGACGGCGCCCCAGTTCATGTCCCAATCTGTGTGGAGGGCCGTTGACGTCTGCAGGAACCAGTTGCCATCCACGGAAGTAAGGGAGTATTCACCAGACTTAAGGCCGGCTACCTGAAGCAGGCTTGCGTCCGTCGTGTCGGAGATACCCAAGTTGATGCCGCTTGCTAAATCGTCAGCGGAAAGGGCAAAGAGGTCGATGCTGATAGCGCTTGTCAGCTCACCCAAGGAGATAACATTCTTGGTGATATCCGTGTAGGAGAGCAGGAGATTGTTATCCAGAGCTACGGCGGTGCCAAGGTCCAGAGTACCCTCATAGTTCATGGAGAGAATACCCTTGAGGGTAGCTGCTCCGGTCACAATCATGCTGCCCCCGCCGGTCTTGCTGAAGTCCTGCAAGGTAACATCGCAATCCAGAGTGAGGATATTATCTGCGGCCTGAGATACAGCGCCGATGATGATTTCGCGGGTGGTGGTATTGGTGATGGTGCCGTTGTAATCCACCACGGTGTTGAAGCCGGCACCGCCAACATCATTACCACCCGTAATAGCCAGATTACCTGCACCGGTCAGCTCGTTGAAATTAAGTGCACCATTCCATGTGTACTCGATGGTGGAATCTGCCTGTACCGTGAGGGACTTGAAGGTTGAACCATGATTCTGAGACTGGTCTTCCATGTACAGTCTGCCGCCGTTGAGTACGATGCCTACACTGCTGCAATCCGTGGAGCTGTGGTTAATCTGGAAGGTGCTGCCGACATTGATGGTGATGCTTTCGCAGGCCAGTGCGTTGGTGCCGCTGTCAGAGGAGTTACCGCCCCAGCGTACGGTGCCGCCGTTAATGATGATGCCCGCATTGGTTACATTACCATCAAGGCGCAGCGTGCCGCTGCCGGTCTTGGTGAGAACTTCGCCGCTCAGGATGCCGCCCACAACAATTACACCGCTGTCAACTTGTACTGTGGAGTCCGTGGCGATATTAACGTTGCTGACAGAGATGTCACCCTGTCCATTATTGCGCAGAAGAGCAGCGTTGATTACGTTGCCATCAGAGGTCCAGCCGCCGTTGCCGTTAAGGGTGAGGGTGCCGATTCTGGCGTTTCCGCCGAGACGAAGACCAGCGCCGTCTTCCACGGTGATGTCACCCACGGTCTGAGAGCTGGAGGTCAGGTACAGTGAGCCACTGGCTACAGTGACGGCCATCTCCACTTTATTGGCGCCGGTCTGAGGCAGTTCGTTTATTTGCCACTGCTTTTCGCTACCGCCATCCAGTACGAGAGTAGCATCAGCACCGGCCTGAACACTAGCAGCCGTGAACTCGGTGCCGGTAAGAGTGAGAGTGCCATCAAGTGTGAGGCGGCCAGTTGTCAGGGAGCCTTCACCGCTGACGATGAGATTCGTGCCGCTCTCGATGGTAATCATCTGAGCGGAGATAGCCTCGGTAACATTGGCATTGACATCCCCCTTGGAGGCGTCAAAGATGACCATAGCACTCGGATTATAGGTGCCACCGCTAAACTCCGTATCCGCAGCCCATGTGAGGTCGCCACCCAGCCAGTGGAGCTCCGAGCTCTGAATAAGGGCACCGCTAGTATTCAACAGCCAAGTATCGGATTGTCCCTTAATGGTTACAGCCTGGGGCGTAATGCTGCCATTCTCAGTAAGGGTGAAGAGCTGGTAGGTGCTATCGCCGGTCCATGCATCGAGGTCCAGAACGGTATTAGCACCCAGAGTGAGCGCACCATCAAGTGTTACGGTATCAGTGATGGCGATTTCACCTTCCAGAATGTTGTTGCCCAGAAGGGTTACACCGCTACCAAGTACCAAGGTGGAAGCTTCCGTCAAGTGAATGTTTTTGCCTACAGCGCTGGCACCAATGCTGAGAGTACCTTCCTGCACGGTGATGGTGCCGGTGGATTGCAGTGTGCCGGTGACAGCCAGAACGCCGGCTCCGGTTTTCAGAATACTGCCGTCATTATTAGTAGTAGAATTAATGGTCAGCGTGCCATCCTGCACATTGAAGGTAGTAGTGCCACCGCCGCGAAGGCGAAGAGGGGAGACAATGGAGCTGTTACCGCTGGAGGTGACGGTGGCGCCGTTCTCGTAGAAGTCCAAGCCGCCGTATGAATCACCGTCACCAATCACGGTACCATTGTTCAGCACAAGGCTGACGGCCTTGTTAAAGGATTGGCGATTGTTGCCGATGTTCAGCGTGCCACCGTCTATGGTGATGAGCTGAGCGCCAGCGTTATTGTAGTCGAAAATGTCACCGTTGAGTGTATTAAGAGTGCCCTGTACAGTTACAGTGCTGTGAAGAGGACGATCTCCGGAGATATTCATAACGCTGCCGGAGGCGATGGTGATGGCGTGATTGTAAAGGGCGCTGCCGGACTGGTTGAATGTGGTATTGCCATCGATGACGATGGAACCACCGTTGATGCTTGTGGTGCCGATGCTGTCAGCTAGGGTGGTCTCGCCGCCGGTGGCAATCGTCAGAACGCTCCCTGAGCCCATGGTAACAGTACCGAGTGCGTTGCCGGTGGTGGCAAGACGAAGAGTTGCGCCGGCACCTACTGAAATAGTTTCGGTCGAAAGAGCATATTCACCGCTGATGCTTACGACTATGCCATCAGCTACAGATACGCTTCTGGGCGTCACATCGGAGGTCAGGGTTACCGTGGCATCTGCCGTGGTGAATGAAACCGGTGCACCATTGGCAAAGTTAACGGAATTGGAGAATGCGGTGTCGACACCCCATGAAAGGTCGCCACCATTCCACTCACAGGCAAGAACAGCCGCTGTAGAATATACTACGCTGTATTCACCATTTTCATCTATGGCGAGGTAATACATGCCACCGTACTGCGTGTAATTATCCTCCGTAATCTCTTTGTTGGTGCGAGTCCACCCCTCGCCGATATCAAGGGTGAGGGCGCTCAGCGTTACATTCTTGGCGGTAAGACCAAGCTTTTGAGTGCCCATTGAGTTGGCCGCAATGTCATTCAGCACGGTCTTGACGGTGATAGGTCCGCTGAGCGTGAATGCTGAGTCTGCCGTGAAGTTCATTACGGCAGTCGGAGCATTCAGGTTCACCGCCATGGCGCCGTTGCCTTTTCCTGCTGTAAGTTTCAGGGTGAAGGAGCTGTTCGCACCGATGTTGATCGTGCTTGCCTCGAAGTGGCCGTTGTTGTGAACGAGGTTCAGGTGAGAGCCGTTGTTAACATTGATAACAGTGGTGCCTTGGAATTTATTAATGGCACCGTAGACGGTGGCGCCGTTGTTGAGGTCGTACTTCGGATTCCAGCCTTCCAGCAGCAATGCGCGGTCTGCATCACTACCGAAGGTGACGGCACCATCCACAACGATGGTATCCCACATATTGGAATTCGGCGTACCGGGGCCGGAGCCGGCAAATGTGGCGTCTCCGATGTTCCAATTCGCAGCGTTGTTCCAGTCTGTTGCTGTTTTATTGCCGGTACCGCCAGTCCAAGTGTAATCAGCCTGGGCCTGTGGCGCCACGAATGCCGCTGTCATGGTGCCGCCGACGATGACGCCGGTGCCCACTGTGGTTGCAAAGCCGCTAACGACTGCAAAGCAGGCGAGAACGGCACTTCTGAGTCCCTTGGGGAGATGCAGTTTCATAATATTGAGGTGTAAGAATAAAAGACTACGCAGGATGTATATAGGTATAATCCTCGATTAAACTACCATCCCATGCTATCAAAGCAGCCTTGGAAGTCAAGAAAAAAAAGGGTGTATAGAGCTATTTTATTTTAATGTTAGTGATTAGTTGTAAAATTCTGAGCAAGCAGGTAAATGCAGAAAGCCCGGGCTGCTGAGTAAGCAGCCCGGGCTTGGGTTTTACACTGTCAGGGGAAGCATCAGAAGTTGATGCGGTAGCCCACGGTGCCGTTCACGTTCGTGTAACCGCTGCGCAGCTCCACGGAGCCGTCCACGAAGATGGAGCCGTCATCATCACCCACGGGGATGGTCAGGCCGG